>NZ_CP061718.1:2982004-3288505 GCF_014764365.1 Roseococcus microcysteis | reverse complement strand
CGTGGACGGGCAGCCCTGGGGCCCGGGCGCCGTGGGCTGCGCGCGCTGGACGGGCGTGCGGTTGGCCGATGTGCTGGAAGCCGCCGGCGTCTCGCCCCGCGCCGTCTATGTGGGCTTCCGCAGCCCGGACCATGTCATCGGCAAGCCCGGCGTGGAGGCGCTGTCGCGCGGGCTGCCGCTGGCCAAGGCGCTCTCGCCCGAGACGCTGATCGCCTTCGGGATGAATGGCGCGCCGCTGACCGCGCTGCATGGCGCGCCGCTGCGCATCGTGGCCCCCGGCTTCCCGGGCTCGGCCTGGCAGAAATGGCTGCGTGAGATCGTCGTGCTGGACCGCGAGCATGACGGCGCGAAGATGACGGGCCTCGATTACCGCATGCCGCGCCGCCCGCTCCGCCCCGGCGAGGACCCCGCCGGCACGGAATTCGACGTGATCACCGACATGCCGGTGAAGAGCCTGATCACCGCGCCGCTGGAAGGTTTTTCCGCCCTCGGCCCCGTGGCCATTCGCGGCTTCGCCTGGAGCGGCCATGTGCCGCTGGCGAAGGTGGAGGTCTCGGCCAATGGCGGCGCCACCTGGCACCATGCGCGGCTGGAGGTGGGGGCCTCGCCCTGGGCCTGGCGGCGCTTCACGGCGGAGCTGGCCCTGCCCCCGGGCCCCGTGACGCTGATGGCGCGCGCCACCGACATGGCCGGCAAGAGCCAGCCCATGGACCCGCCCTGGAATCCGCGCGGCTACCTCAACAACGCGGTGCAGCGGGTGGTGGGGGTCGTGGCGGGCTGAAGGCCCGCTGCGCCAGAGATGGGTCCGGCGGGCTGAAAGCCCGCTGCGCCGGCTAAGTGGCGGCGGGCTGGAACACCGTCGCTTCGCCCTCCGCCGCCAGTTGCGCGAGGCTGGTCCCGTCCAGGATCCGCGCCGTCGCGTCCCGCACCTGGCGCATCAGCGCCCGGATTTCGCAGCTGGGCGGATCGGGGCAATCGGCGCAGGGCTGGTAGGCGGTGAGGCTGGCGCAGGGGATGGGCGCCAGCGGCCCGTCCAGCGCGCGGATCACCTCCGAGACGGGAATCTCCGCGGCCGGGCGCGCCAGCGCATAGCCCCCCGCCTTGCCGCGCCGGCTGGTCAGGAAACCCTGCCGCCGCAGGTCGAGCAGGATGGCCTCCAGGAATTTCTGCGGGATATGCCCGCGCTCGGCCAATTCATGGATGGGCAGGATGGGGCGCCCCGTGGTGTCGGCGGCCAGGATGCACATGGCCCGCAGCCCGTATTTCGCCCGCTGCGTCAGCATGCCGCACCCCCTTCCCCGGCCCTCCGGGCAGATCGCGCAGGGCTGGAACCGCCATGGCGCGACGCTGCCCGGGATGATGTCAGGCCATCAGCATCCCGCCATTGACGTGCAGCGTGGTGCCCGTGACCCAGGCGGCCTCGTCCGAGGCCAGGTAGACCACGGCGGAGGCCACGTCCTTCGCCTCGCCCATGCGGGCCAGCGGGATGCGCGAGAGCAGGGTGGTCTTCTGCGTCTCGTTCAGCTTGTCGGTCATGGGCGTGGCCACGAAGCCGGGGGCCACGATGTTCACCGTGACGCCGCGCGGGGCGACTTCCTGCGCCAGCGCCTTGCTCATGCCGATGAGGCCGGCCTTGGCGGCGGCGTAGTTCGCCTGGCCCGCATTGCCCGTGACACCCACGATGGAGGCGATGGAGACGATGCGCCCCGTCCGCCGCTTCATCATGCCGCGGAGTGCGGCGCGCGCCAGGCGGAAGGGGGCGTTGAGGTCCACCTCGAGAACGGCTTTCCAATCCTCATCGCCCATCCGCAGCGCCAGCATGTCGCGCGTGAAGCCGGCATTGTTCACCAGGATGTCGAGCTTGCCATGCGCGGCCTCGATGCCCTCCACGAGTGCCGCGGGCGCCGCGGGGTCGTTGAGGTCGGCGGGCATGACGCTGGCGCGGTCACCCAGTTCGTCGGCGACGGCCTTCAGCTCCGCCTCGCGCCTTCCGGTCAGCACCACATGGGCGCCCTGGGCGTGCAGCGCGCGGGCAATGCCCACCCCGATGCCCGAGCTGGCGCCGGTGACGAGGGCGATCTTGCCGTCAAGCTGGAACATGCGTCTCTCCGTCGAGGCGTTTCATCATGAAGTAGCGCGAATGGCCCGGCGGGTTGTCGGGCAGGGTGCCAAAGAGGGTGTAGCCCTGCTTCTCGTAGAAGGGCCGCGCCTGGAAGCTGAGCGTGTCGAGATAGACGCCCACGCAGCCGCGCGCGCGGGCTTCCTCCTCCGCGCGGCGCAGCAGTTGGGCGCCCAGGCCCCCGCGCCGGAGGTCTTCCGGCAAGTAGAACATCACGACATGCAGCCAGGCGGCGTAGCAATGGCCGTGGATGCCGCCCGCCGGCGCGTCCTCTCCGTCGCGGAAGACCATCAGCCGCAGCGGCTTGTAGCCATGCGGGCCGATGAAGGGGCCATTGAAGGCCACGAAGCCCTCGTAGAGCACGTCCTCCAGCGGCGTCTTTTCCTCCTCGGAGACTTCGATCCGCATGTCAGAGGGTCTTCGCGAAGGCTTCGATGTCGGCGGGCGTGCTGACGGCCATGGCGCTGGCCTCGGGCGCGTTGCGCTTCATCAGCCCGGTCAGCACCTTGCCCGCGCCGACCTCGACGAAGCGGGTGCAGCCGGCGGCGGCCATGGCGGCCACGCATTCGCGCCAGCGCACCGTGCCCGTCACCTGGCGCACCAGCAATTCGCGGATGGCCTCGGGGTCGCTGACCGGCGCGGCGGTCACGTTGGCCACCACGGGCACGGCGGGATGGGCCATGCGCGCCTTGGACAGCGCATCGGCCATCACCTCGGCGGCCGGGGCCATCATGGCGCAGTGGAAGGGGGCGGAGACGGGCAGCAGCATGGCGCGCTTGATGCCGGCGGCCTTGGCAGCCTCGATGGCGCGTTCCACGGCGGGTTTGGCCCCCGAGACGACCACCTGCCCGCCGCCATTGTCATTGGCGACCTCGACCACTTCACCCTGCGCGACTTCGGCGCAGATGGCCCGCGCCTGCTCGGCCTCGGCGCCCAGCAGAGCGGCCATGGCGCCCTCGCCGGGGGGCACGGCCTGCTGCATCGCGTCGCCGCGCACGCGCAGCAGGCGGGCGGCGGTGGGCAGGTCGAAGCTGCCGGCGGCCGTCAACGCGCTGTATTCGCCCAAGGAATGCCCCGCCACCAGCGCCACGCGCCGCCCCAGGTCGAAGCCCGCCTCCGTGGCCAGCACCCGCACCACGGCGAGCGAGACGGCCATCAGCGCCGGCTGGGCATTGGCGGTGAGGGTGAGTTCCTCGGCCGGGCCTTCGAACATCAGGCGGGAGAGGCGCTGGCTCAGCGCGTCATCCACCTCCTGGAAGGTGTGGCGGGCGATGGGGAAGGCATCGGCCAGGTCGCGGCCCATGCCCGGGGCCTGGCTGCCCTGGCCGGGGAAGACGAAGGCGAGTGACATTTTTGTTCCGTGCGTTTGGCGGGATTGCCATTGCGCCACGGCGCGCGCCTGTCAACGCCTTACAGTGGATTCACGCATCCATCTTCAAGGCGGCGATGAAGGCGCTCTGCGGGATTTCGACCTTCCCGAACTGGCGCATCTTCTTCTTGCCTTCCTTCTGCTTGTCCAACAGCTTGCGTTTGCGGCTGATGTCGCCGCCATAGCACTTGGCCGTCACGTCCTTGGACAGGGCGCTGATGGTCTCGCGCGCGATCACGCGCCCGCCAATGGCCGCCTGGATGGGGATCTTGAAGAGCTGGCGGGGAATCAGCTCCTTCAGCTTCTCGCAGATCTGCCGGCCGCGTTTGTCGGCCGCACTCCGGTGCGCCATGAAGGACAGCGCATCCACCGGCTCGTTGTTCACGAGAATGCTGATCTTCACGAGATCGCTCTCGGCATAGCCGTCCATCACGTAGTCGAAGCTGGCATAGCCGCGGCTGACCGACTTCAGCCGGTCGTAGAAGTCGAACACCACCTCGTTCAGCGGCAGGCGATAGACGGCCATGGCGCGGGTGCCGACATAGGTCAGCTCCACCTGCTGGCCGCGGCGTTCGTTGCACAGCGTCAGGATGGCGCCCAGGTGTTCATCGGGCACGAAGACCGTGGCCTTGATCCAGGGCTCCTCGATGGCCGCGATGCGGGTCGGGTCGGGCATGTCGGCGGGGTTGTGGAGTTCCTCCACCTCGCCGCTGTTCATGCGCAGCTTGTAGACCACGCTGGGCGCCGTCGCGATGAGTTCCAGGTTGAACTCGCGCGAGAGGCGTTCCTGAATGATCTCCAGATGCAGCAGCCCCAGGAAGCCGCAACGATAGCCGAGGCCGAGCGCGAGCGACGTCTCCTGCTCATAGTGGAAGCTGCTGTCGTTCAGGCGCAGCTTGCCCAGCGCGTCGCGCAGCTTGTCGAAATCATCGGCGTCCACGGGGTAGAGGCCGCACCACACCACCGGGATGCTGTCCTTGAAGCCGGGCAGCGCCTCGGCCGCGGGGGTGCGGTCATCGGTGATGGTGTCGCCCACCTTGGTGTCGGCCACGGTCTTCATGGCGGCCGTCAGGTAGCCCATCTCGCCCGGACCCAGGCTGTCCACCGGCACCATCTTCGGCGTGAAGACGCCCACCTGGTCCACCGTGTAGGTGGCGCCATTGGACATCATGCGGATCTTCTGGCCCTTCTTCAGGTGGCCATCCTTGATCCGCACCAGGATGACGACGCCGAGATAGCTGTCATACCAGCTGTCCACCAGCAGCGCCTTGGTCGGCGCCTTGGCGTCACCGGTGGGCGGCGGCAGGCGCGTTACGATGGCCTCCAGCACGCCCTCGATGTTGAGGCCGGTCTTGGCGGAAATCTCCACCGCCTCGCTGGCGTCGAGGCCGATCACATCCTCGATCTGCTGCTTCACCCGCTCGGGTTCGGCCGCCGGCAGGTCGATCTTGTTAAGGACCGGGACGATCTCGTGGTTGGCATCAATGGCCTGGTAGACATTCGCCAGCGTCTGCGCCTCGACGCCCTGCGAGGCGTCCACCACCAGCAGCGAGCCCTCGCAGGCGGCCAGCGAACGCGACACCTCATAGGCGAAGTCCACATGGCCCGGCGTGTCCATGAGGTTCAGCACATAGGTCTCGCCATCCTTGGCCTTGTAGTGGATGCGGACGGTCTGGGCCTTGATGGTGATGCCGCGCTCGCGCTCGATGTCCATGCTGTCGAGCATCTGTTCCTTCATGTCGCGCAGCGCCACGGTGCCGGTGGACTGGATCAGCCGGTCGGCGAGCGTGGACTTGCCGTGGTCGATGTGCGCCACGATGGAGAAGTTACGAATGCGGTTCAGCGGGGTATCGGTCATGGGGGCCCGGTCTGGCGGCGCCCGGATGATGCCGGGCGCGGTGGGTTCGGGATGGACATAGGCCAGACCGCCCGGAAGTCAAAGCGCGGAGGTGACGAAGCGGCCCGTGGCGGCGAAGCTGGCCCCTTCCCGCAACCGGAGACCCCCATGCCCAAGCGCGCCATCACCTCCGACAAGGTGTTCAAGTCCCGCCTGCCCTTCGCCCAGGCCACGGTCGCGGGCGGCTTCATGTTCGTCTGCTGCGTGGGCACCAACCGCGAGGGGAAGTACGCCCTGGGCGACGCCCGCGCCCAGACCCAGCAATGCATCGACAACATCCGCGCCCTGATCGAGGAGGCGGGCGGGGCGCTCGCCGACGTGGTGAAATGCACCGTCTATGTGACGGGCCGCGAGCATTGGGCGCCGATGAACGAGGTCTATTTCGCCAATTTCGCGGAGGACCCGCCGCACCGCGTCTCCTGCATCGTGGCTGGCCTCGGTTCGCCCGATTGCCTGGTGGAGATTGATGCGACGGCCTATCTGGGCGAGGCCTAGCGCGCAGGGTTGGTGTGGCGGCTGCGCGCCGGAACAGGCTGAGGCAGCAGGGGCGCCAGCCGCAGCATGGCAAAGGCCCCCAGCAGCGGCCCCGCCGCCAGCACGGCAAACGCCCCGCCCCAGCCCAGCGCCGGCACGGCCCAGGCCATCATCTGGATCACCGGCACGGTCAGCAGGAAGCCCAGGCAGGTCTGCACCGTCAGCATGGTGCCGACCAGTTCGGGCGGGGCGCAGAGGCTGGTGCAGGCGCTGAACTGCGCCGAATCCGCCACCACGAAGACGCCCCACACGAAGACCAGCCCCAGCGTTAGCGGCAGGAAGAGACCCGCCATGCTGCCCGCCAGCAAGGCGCAGCCGCCGCTGATGAGCATGGCGAGTGCGGCCATCCGTGCCCGGTTGAAGCGGTCCGCCAGCGCACCCAGCCCCACGCAGCCGATGGCGCCGGCGCCCACCACCAGCGTGGTCCAAACGCCGGCATCGCCCGGCACGCCCTGCTGCGCAAGGAACAGCCCCACCCAGGCCCACATGGCATAGAGCTCCCACATGTGGCCGAGATAGCCGGCATTGGCCAGGCGCAGCCGCCGGTCGGTGAAGGCCAGCAGCACGGCGCGCGGGTTGAAGGGTGGGCGGTTGGCCTGGTTGGGGCCCTCGCGGAAGGGCAGCACCAACACGCCGCCCAGCGCCGCCAGCCCGCCCGAGGCCATATAGACCGCCAGCGGGTCCAGCCCGCCCAGCAGCGCCGGCAGCGCGTGCGGCGCCGCCGAACCCAGCGTCAGCGCCCCCACCACGATGCCGATGAGCAGCCCCAGATCGCCTTGCGCCCAGCCCGAAGCGAGCTTCATCCCCACCGGATAGACCCCCGCCATGGCCGCCCCGGCCACGAAGCGCAGCGCATAGGCCGCGGGCCCGGCCGGCGGCAGGAAGGCCTGCGCCGCCGTCGCCGCCCCCGCCAGCAGGGCGGAGGCCAGGAACAGCCGCCGCGCCGGCAGCCGGTCGGCCAACGAGAGCAGGGCTGAAATAAGCGTCCCCGCCACGAAGCCCAGCTGCACCGCCGCCGTCAGCCAGCCCGCCTGCGCCCCCGTGATGGCGCCCGAGGCGAGCAAGGGCGGCACCGTCGCCGCCCCCGCGAACCACACCGCCGGCGCCAGCATGATCGCCAGCGCCAGCAAGGTGAGGTTCCGGGCCTTCATCCCCGCAGGACCGCGCCTGTCGCCTTGGCCACCGCCGCCACGACCTTCTGGCAGATGGCCTCGATGTCGGCGTCGGTGAGCGTCTTGTCGCGGGGTTGCAGCGTGACCTCGATGGCGAGGCTCACCTTGCCCTCGGGCAGGTTCGGCCCGGCATAGCGGTCGAACAGCACCACATCGCTGATCAGCGCGCGTTCGGCGCCCTGGGCCGCGCGCAGCAGCTTCTCGGCCGGGACGGTCGCGTCCAGCAGGAAGGCGAAATCCCGCCGCACGGGCTGCAGGGCGGAGAGTTCCGGCGCCGATTTCTTGCGCCGCTTGGGCTCGGGGATGGCGTCGAGGAACAGCTCGAAGCCCACCGTGTTGCGCGGCAGGTCCAGCGCCTCGCAGAGCCGCGGGTGCAACTGCCCGAACTGCGCCAGCACCAGCTTCGGCCCCTGCCGCAGCACGCCCGAGCGGCCGGGGTGGTAATGCGCGGGCGCCTCGGTGGTGGTCTGGAGGGCGGCCATGGGCACGCCCAGCGCCTCCAGCAGCGCCACCGCATCGCCCTTGGCGTCGAAGACGTCCAGCTCGCGCGCGGGCGCGGCCCAGCTGGCCGGGGTGCGCCCGGCGCGCAGGCCGACCGCCATGGCCATCTGCCCGGCAGGCGTGGTGTCGCGATAGCCGCCGCCCAGCTCACACAGCGCCACATCCGCGAAGCCCCGCGCGGCGTTGCGCGCGGCGGCCAGCGCCAGCGAGGCCAGCGGCGTGGGCCGCATCTGGTCGAGGTCGGAGGCGATGGGATTTTCCAGCCGCAGCGCCTCCGGCGTTTCCCCGAACATCGCGGCGATGCGCTGCTCGATGAAGCCATAGGTCACGCATTCCTGCAGGCCCCGCGCCGCCAGCACGCGCCGCGCCAGCGCCGCCCTGCCCTGCTTCGCGTCCAGCGAGGGTGCGGGCACGGGCGAGGCCACAGGCAGGGACACGGCCGGCACGGCATCGAGCCCGCCCAACCGCAGCACCTCCTCCACCAGGTCGCACTCGGCTTCCACCGCGGCGCAGCCCTCGGCGGCGGTGGCGGCGCGGGCAGCGTCGAGCCCCGGGTCCTGGTCCAGATGGATGGCGGCCGCGATGTCGTTGCGCCAAGGCGGCACGGCGACCGTGATCGCCGCGTCATCGGCCGATTGCAGCACGAAGCCGAGGCGCGTCAGCCGCGTCACCGCCTCGTCGAGCGGGAGGTCGAGGCCGCCCAGCCCGGCCAGCCGTTCCAGCCGCAGCGTGGCGTTGCGTTCCCAGGCGGGCGGCGTGCCGGCTTCGCTGACGGTGGAGGGTTCGCCGCCGCAGAGTTCCAGGATCATGGCCGTGGCCGCGTCCAGCGCGCCGGGCAGCAGCGAGGGGTCAATGCCGCGCTCGAACCGCGCGCGGGCATCGGTGAAGACGTTGTGCCGCCGGCCCGACAGCGCCACGCGCACCGGGTCGAACAGCGCGCATTCGATGAAGCATTCGGTGGTGGTCTCGTCGCAGCCCGAAGGCTCGCCGCCCACGATGCCGCCCAGCGCCTCGGGGCCATGGGCATCCGCGATCACGCCATCCTCGGGCGTCAGCGCGTAGGTCTTGCCGTTCAGCGCGGCCAGCTCCTCGCCCTCGCGTGCCATGCGCATGGCGAGCGTGTTCCCCTTTACCTTCGCCACGTCGAAGACATGCAGCGGGCGGCCGATGTCGAAGGTGAAGAAGTTCGTGATGTCCACCAGCGCCGAGATGGGGCGCAGGCCGATGGCGCGCAGGCGGTCCTGCAGCCATTGTGGGCTGGGGCCGTTCTTCACGCCGCGCACGGCGCGGCCCATTACCCAGGTGCAGGCGCGCTTGTCCTCGATGGTCCAGCGCAGCGGGGTTTCGTAGGCCGGGGTGATGGCGGGGGGCACGCGGGGGTGCAGCGTGCCGAGGCCAGCCGCCGCCAGGTCGCGCGCCACGCCGCGCACGGAGAGCGCATCGCCGCGGTTGGGCGTGACCTTCACCTCGATGATCGGGTCGTCCAGCCCGGCCCAGGCGACGTAGCTGCTGCCCACCGGCGCGTCGGGCGGCAGGTCCACGATGCCGTCATGGTCCTCGCCCAGGCCCATTTCGCGGGCGGAGAGCATCATGGCCTCGCTCTTCACGCCGCGGATTTCGCCGGCCTTGAGCGTGATGCCGGTGCCGGGGATGAAGGCGCCGGGAAGTGCCGCCACGCCCACCATGCCCGTGCGCGCATTGGGCGCGCCGCAGACGACGGACAGCTCACGCCCATCGCCCACATCCACGCGCAGCGCGCGCAGCCGGTCGGCATTGGGGTGGGGTGCGGCTTCGATCACGCGGGCGATGCGGAAATGGGCGAGGGCCGCGCCGCGATCTTCCACGCCCTCCACCTCGATGCCGATGGCGGAAAGGGTGGTGGTGATCTCGTCCAGCGTGGCGGTGGTGGCGAGGTGTTCCCGGAGCCAGCTCAAGGGAAACTTCATGGGATGAGTTCCACGTCAGAAGAATGCGGCCGCACGGCGGTCGCCGCCGCCCAACCGACCGTGACCGCAGATGCGCCCGTGGCGCGGCGAAAGCCAAGCGCGCGGATGCGCGCGCCCGGCGCTTGAGGGCACGAAAAACGAAGCATCAAACGCCCTCGTGCAGCGAAGCTGCCGCGAGGGGGGTTGAGGCGTAGTGGCTCAGCCACCGCGTGTCGCCCTCGAAGAACGGCCTGAGGTCCGCCATGCCGTGCTTCAGCATCGTGATCCGCTCGATGCCCATGCCGAAGGCGAAGCCCTGCCACTCGCGCGCATCCAGCCCGCAATTGGCCAGCACGCGCGGATGCACCATGCCGCTGCCCAGGATTTCCAGCCAATCGGTGCCCGCGCCGAGTTCCCCCGTCTTGCGGTTCCAGCCGATATCCACCTCCATCGAGGGCTCGGTGAAGGGGAAATAGCTGGAGCGGAAGCGCACCGGCAGGTCGGAAATGCCGAAGAAGGCGCGCAGGAAATCGGTCAGGCAGCCCTTGAGGTGGCCGAGCGTGATGCCGCGATCGATGACCAGCCCCTCGACCTGGTGGAACATGGGGCTGTGCGTCGCGTCATGGTCGGCGCGATAGGTGCGGCCGGGCGCGATGATGCGGATGGGCGGCTCCTGCCCGATCATGGTGCGGATTTGCAGGGGCGAGGTCTGCGTCCGCAGCACGGTGCGCCGGCCATCCGTCTCGCCGGGCAAATAAAACGTGTCCTGCTCCTGCCGCGCCGGATGATGGTCCGGGATGTTCAGCGCGGCGAAGTTGTACCAGTCGCCCTCGATGTCCGGGCCCTCCACCACGCGGAAGCCCATGGCGCCGAAGATGGCCGTCAGTTCCTCGATGGTGCGGGAAATGGGGTGGATGCCGCCCTTGCCGCCCGGGGCGAAGGGGCGCGGCGGCAAGGTCACGTCCAGGCGTTCGGCGGCGAGCCGCGCATCCAGGGCGGCGGCTTCCAGCACGGCGCGCCGCGCCTCGATGGCCGCTTCCAGCCGCGTCTTCAGCGCGTTCACGGCGGCGCCGCGGGCCTTGCGCTCCTCGGGCGGCAGGGCGCCCAGCGTCTTGAGCAGCCCGGTCAGCGCGCCCGCCTTGCCCAGCGTGGCCACGCGCACCGCGTCCAGCGCGCGCAGATCGGCGGCGGCGGCAAGCTCCGCCTCGGTCCGTGTGGCGAGTTCGGCGAGGTCATCCGACATGACAATGGTCCCGAAACATGAAAAAGGGCCGCCCACGCTTGCGCGCAGCGGCCCTCCGAAACACGACGCGTAACCCGGGCGGTCAGGCCTGGGGGCGCGCTTCCTTGGCCTTCTGGACGATCTCCGCAAAGGCCGCGGGCTCGTCGAAGGCGATGGTGGCCAGGACCTTGCGGTCCATCTCGATGCCCGCCGCCTTGATGCCCGCGATGAACTGGCTGTAGGTCATGCCATGTTCGCGCGTGGCGGCGTTGATGCGCTGGATCCACAGGCCGCGGAACTCACGCTTCTTGTTGCGGCGGTCGCGATAGGCGTATTGCAGCGCCTTCTCGACGCGCTGCAGCGCCGCGCGGTAGGTCGTGGACGAACGGCCGACATAGCCCTTCGCCAGGTCCAGGACCTTCTTGTGACGGGCATGGGCGGTAACGCCGCGCTTGACACGTGCCATCTGCTCTCTCCTCTAGCCGCGCTTTACCGGGACAGCCCGTAGGGCAGCCACTGCATCACCGTCTTGGCGTCCTGCGGCTCGAGAACCTGGGTGCCCCGGTTCTGGCGCTTGGCCTTCTGGCTGCGGTTGGAGAGCATGTGCCGCTTGCGGCCCGGGCCCGCGAGGACCTTGCCGGTGGCGGTGATCTTGAAGCGCTTCTTCGCGCTCGAGGTGGTCTTCATCTTGGACATTCGGGCCCTCCGATCGGTGGGTTGGGGCGGCCCCTGACTGCCACACCATGTGGCGGAGGCACGCACGCCCGGCCAGGCTGTCCAATGGCCATGGTCGGGCGGGAGGCAGGCTTCTACAGGCGGGGCGGCGCGGAGTCCAGCCCGGGCCCGGCATCTCAGTCCGGACGCGGCGGGGCGGGCACCACGGGCGGCGGCGGCACCAGCCCGCCGGCGACGGGCGCCAGGGCCTCTCGCGCCGGCGCGGGGGCCAGGGCGGGTTCCGTGGTCGGTGCCAGCGTCGGGGCGGGCGCGGGCGCCGCCGCGGCGGGCGCCATCACGGCCCCCGAGGGCGCCTCGGCCGCCGCGGGCTCCGTGTAGTCGGGCACGATGCGTGCCTGCGCCCCCTTGATGACCAGCACGCGGGTGCCGTTGGGCAGGGGCTCCAGGTCGCGCTGGGTCACGCTGACCAGCGAGCCATTGCCCTGCCGCACGACATATTCGATGGCATCTGTATTCGCGGTGGCGCGCTCGGCCGTGGTGCCGATGATGCCGCCCAGCAGCGCGCCGCCCACGGCGCCCAGCGCCGCGCTGACGCCGCCGCCGCCCGCGGCCCCGCCAACCGCGCCGCCCGCGGCCGCGCCGGCCGTGCCGCCCGCCGCGCCATCGGCCGCGATGGCGACCCGGCGCGAACCCAGCACCACCCCCTGCTCGACCGGGTTGGCCTGCTGCACGGCGGTGGTGCGGTATTCATCGGCCGAGAAACGGTCGGCGCAGGCCGCCAGCATCAGGAGCGCGAGGAGGAGGGCGAAGCGTCTCATGGTCCGCCAGATAGGCGCCTTGGGGCTGTTACGCCAAGGGCACCAATGGCCTATATCCGCCCCATGCGTGTTCCTTTCCGCAAAATGCACGGCCTCGGCAATGATTTCGTCATCCTGGACGCGCGCGCCCGGCCCTTCGACCTGCCCGCCCCCGCCATCGCCGCCATCGGCGACCGGCATCGCGGCGTGGGGTTCGACCAGCTCATCACCATCGCGCCCGCGACGGATGCGGACGTCACGCTGCTCTTCCACAACAGCGACGGCACCGAGGCGGGGGCCTGCGGCAATGGCACGCGCTGCGCCGCCAGCCTGATCCTGGCCGAGACGGGCAAGACGCGCATCACCCTCCGCACCGCCCATGGCCTGCTGGCCGCCGAGACCCTGGAAAATGGCCTGGTGCGCGTGGACATGGGCCAGCCGCGCCTGGAATGGGACGCCGTGCCGCTGGCCCGCGCCATGGACACGCTGCATGTGCCCATGGAGGCCGAGGGTGTTTCGGATGCGGCCTGCTGCTCCATGGGCAATCCGCACGCCACCTTCTTCGTGGACGACCTGGACGCGCTGGACATCAAGCGCATCGGGCCGATCCTGGAACATGACCCGCTGCTGCCGCAGCGCGGCAATATCGGCTTCGCGCAGGTGCTGGCGCCGGGCCATATCCGCCTGACGGTGTGGGAACGCGGGGCGGGGCTGACGCTGGCCTGTGGCTCCGGCGCCTGCGCCACGGTGGTAAACGCGGTGCGGCGGGGGCTGACGGAGCGCGCCGTCACCATCACCATGCCGGGCGGGGACCTTCAGCTGGAATGGCGCGCGGACGGCCATGTGCTGATGGCCGGCCCCGTCGCCACCTCCTTCACGGGCGAGTTCCCTGTTGGCTGAGACGCTGACCTTCGGCTGCCGGCTGAACATCGCCGAGAGCGAGACCATGCGGCGGCTCGCCGGCGGGATGGACGCGCTGATCGTGAACACCTGCGCCGTGACGGGCGAGGCCGAGGCCCAGGCGCGCCAGGCCATTCGCCGCGCGGCGCGGGAGCGGCCGGGGCGGCCCATCCTCGTCACCGGCTGCGCGGCGCAGATCAAGCCCGAGGCCTGGGCGGCGCTGCCGGGTGTCACGCGCGTTATCGGCAATGGCGCGAAGCTGGACCCTGCGCGCTGGGATGCGCCGGTGGCCGCCATGGACCGGGATGCGCCCATCGGGCTGGCGGCGGGCGGGGGCACGCGCGCCTTCCTGGCCGTGCAGCAGGGCTGCGACCATGGCTGCACCTTCTGCGTCATCCCCCAGGGACGTGGACCGGCGCGCGCCATGCCGGTGGACCAGGCAGTGGCGGCGGTGCGCGACCTCGCCTCGCGACATGCGGAGGTGGTGCTGACGGGGGTGGACCTGGCCTCGCACCCCGAACTGCCGGCGCTGATCCGCGCCGTGCTGCGCCAGGTGCCTGAATTGCGGCGGCTGCGGCTGTCCTCGCTGGACCCGGCCGCGCTGGATGACCGCTTCTGGGCGGTCTTCGCGGAGGAGGCGCGCCTTGCGCCCTACCTGCACCTCTCGGCGCAGCATGGCGATGACCTGATGCTGAAGCGCATGAAGCGCCGCCATTCCCGCGCCGACCTGCTGCGCGTGGCATCCCGCGCGCGGGCGCTGCGGGGCGATGTGGCGCTGGGCGCGGATTTCATCGCGGGATTCCCCACCGAAGCCGAGGCGCATTTCGCCGCCATGGAGGCGCTGGTGGCCGAAGCGGGCCTCAGCTTCCTGCATGTCTTCCCCTATTCCGCCCGCACCGGCACGCCGGCCGCGCGCATGCCGCAGCTTCCCATGGCGCTGCGGCGCGAACGCGCGGCGCGGCTGCGCGCGGCGGGTGCGGCGGAACGCGCGTGTTTCCTCGCCACGCGCATCGGCACCACCGCCGAGGCGTTGTTCGAGGCGGATGGCCGCGCCCATACCGAGCATTTCGCGCCCCTGCGCGTCGCCTCGCCCCCGCCCGCCGGCACGCTGCTGCGGCTGCGCGTGGCGGGCAGCGACGGCACCACCCTGACCGGGGAGAAAATCTGATGGCCCTGCGCGATCTCTGGAACCGTCTGCGCGGCAAGGAGGAGGGTGCCAAGCCCGAGGAGGCGGTCAAGGACGCGCCGGTGGAGGCGCTGAAGGAATCGCCTTCGGAACCCGTCCGGGAGCCGCTTCCGGAAGCGCCTCCCGAAACGGTCCAGGAAGCCCCGCCCCCGGTGGTGGAGGCCCCTCCTGCGGACGTGCCGCCGCCCCCACCCGCCCCGGCCCCGGTGGCGGTCGAACCCGAGGAACCGCGCGGCTTCTTCGCGCGGCTCAAGGCGGGGCTGTCACGCTCCACCGCCAAGCTCACGCAATCCATCACCGGCGTCTTCACCAAGCGCAAGCTGGACGACGAGGCGCTGGAGGAGCTGGAGGAGACGCTGATCAGCGCCGATCTCGGCGTCGCGGCCTCGCAGCGCATCGTGGCGGGCTTCCGCCGCACGCGCTTCGGGCGCGAGGCGACGGATGAGGAGATCAAATCCGCGCTGGCCGAGGAGATCGCGGCCATCCTGACGCCCGTGGCCCAGCCGCTGGAGATCACGCCCGCGCACGCGCCGCATGTGGTGCTGGTGGTGGGCGTGAACGGCACGGGAAAGACCACGACCATCGCCAAGCTGTCCGAGCAGTATCGCGCCCAGGGCCTGAAGGTCTGGATGGTGGCGGGCGACACGTTTCGCGCCGCGGCGGTCGAACAGCTGCAGGTGTGGGGCGAGCGCACGGGCGCGCATGTGGTGGCCCCGGCCAAGCATGGCGCGGATGCCGCGGGCCTCGCCTTCGACGCGCTGCGCGATGCGCGCGCGGCCGGCGCCGATGTGCTGCTGGTGGACACGGCCGGCCGCCTGCACAACAAGACCGCGCTGATGGACGAACTGCGCAAGGTGGTGCGGGTGCTGAAGCGCCATGGCGAGGCGGTGCCGCATTCCACCTTGCTGGTGCTGGACGCGACCACGGGCCAGAACGCCGTCAGCCAGGTGCGGGTGTTCAAGGAGATGGTGGAGGTGACGGGCCTCGTCGTCACCAAGCTCGACGGCAGCGCCAAGGGCGGCGTGGTGGTGGCGCTGGCGCAGGAATTCGGCCTGCCGGTGCACGCGGTGGGCGTGGGCGAGAAGGCGGCGGACCTGCGGCCGTTCGAGGCGCGGGATTTCGCGCGGAGTCTTGTCGGGCTGGATTGACGGCCCGACGCCATCAGCCCATCTCGGGCGCAGGACGGCGTGACCGGTCGCAGGGAGGTTGGCCCTCGTCACCATCGCCGGAGCGAAGGGGCCTGGCCAGCAGAACCCCCCGACCGTCCCGCCGACATGAGCGCGCTCGGTTGACGGTGCACCGTCACCGGCACTTGTCCATCCTGGATGATGTGTCCGGATGGCGGCGGCCGGCCCGCGTCATCTCCACCAGAGCAAGGGGCCCTGGCCGGCAGAACCCCGCATCCTGATCCATGCAAACGAAAGCGGCGCGGAGGTCTCCCCCCGCGCCGCCGCATCGGTCGGGCCAGCGCCCTGGACCGTTTACCCCTGCGCCGAGCTCACGATGGCGAAAGCGACGACCCGGGGCCGGGACCAGTTCCGGCCAAGCGAACGATGAGACACCGGATCACCTCCTTTCATTTGTTGCAGTGCGAAGTCTGCGCCCGCGCGGGCGCGTGACGCAAGCGCGGAATTGCTACGCCGCGTATCAGGCGGAAGCCTTGGCCGCCTGCACCACCCGCCCATCCTCCATGTCCACGATGCGGTCCGCGAGGTCGAGGATGCGCGGGTCATGCGTCACCAGCAGGATGGGCACGCCCCGCCCCTTCGCCAGGTCGCGCAGCAGCCGCACCACCTCCTGCCCCGTCTGCTTGTCCAGCGCGGCCGTGGGTTCGTCGGCCAGGATCAGGCCAGGATCACCCGCCAGGGCGCGCGCGATGGCCACGCGCTGCCGCTGCCCGCCCGAAAGCTGCGCGGGCTGCTTCTCCAGATGGTCGGAGAGGCCCACGGCGCCCAGCATCTCGCCGGCGCGCGCCAGGCGCTGCGCCTCAGTGCGGCGCCCGTCCAGTTCGAGCGACATCGCCACATTCTGCCGCGCCGTCAGAAATCCCAGCAGATTGTGGTTCTGGAAGATGAAGCCGATGCGCCGGCGCAGCCGCACGCGCTGGGCTTCGGTGGCGCCCAGCAGGGATTCGCCCAGCACCCGCGCCTCGCCCTCCTGCATGGCGCGCAGCGCGCCGATCAGCGTCAGCAGCGTCGTCTTGCCGGAGCCGGAGGGGCCGGTGAGGATCACGATCTCACCAGGCCCGATGCGCAAATCCACATCGCGCAGCACCTGCCGGCGCAACTCCCCCTCGCCATAGGCGAAGTTCACGCCCTTCAGTTCAACGGGCGCCTGCATCAGAACATGTCCGCCGGGTTGGCGTCGCGCAGCTTGCGCATCGCCAGCAATCCGGCCGCGAAGCACATGCCGAAGATCAGCAGGAAGACGCCCACGGCGCGCTCGGTGTACATCTCCAGCGGCAGGAAGGTCGCCCCCGCCACATAGCCATAGAGCAGCGTGGACAGCACGAAGCCCGGGATGAACCCCACGACCGCCAGGATCACCGCCGCCCCCAGCACCACCCGCGCCAGATAGCCGTTGGAATAGCCCATGGCCTTGAGCGTCGCGTATTCCGACAGATGCCCCGCGATGTCCGCGAAGAGGATCTGGTAGACGATCACCATCCCCACCACGAGGCCCATCACCGAGCCGAAGAGGAAGATGAAGCCGATGGGCGTGCCCGTCTCCCAATAGAGGCGCTCGCGCGCGACCATCTCCGCATGGGTCAGCACCAGCACGTCGCCCGGCAGCAGGGAAGCGAGGCGCGCCTGGGTGGCGGCCACATCCGCCCCCGGCCGCAGCTTCAGCGCGACCAGATCCGCGTTGGTGGCCTGGCGGGAGAAGACGCGGCGGAAATTCTGCTCGCTCAGCACCACATTGCCATCGGCGCCGAAGGAGGGGCCGACCTCGACGAGGCCCACCAGCTCCATCTCCCGCGTGCCGAGCTGGATGGGAAAGGGCCCGTCGCGCGCGAACATGGCGGCGACCGGCCCGAATTCGGGGCGGGAGAGCCGGTCGAAGGCGAAGGTGTCCGGCCGGCGCAGGGCGGCCGCGACATCGGCCAGCCCCGGGAAATCCACCGCCCCCGCATCGGCATCGAGGCCGATGAGCTGCACGGCGCGGCGGCTGCCCGTCTCGGGGTTCCGCAGCGTCACCTGGGCCAGATAGACGGGCACGGCGCGGTCCACCTCCGCATCGGCCAGGGCCTGCCAGGCGCGGGCGCGCGGGATGGATTCGGCGCGGAAGCTGGCCTCCGTCAGCGGGTGCATCAGGAACAGATCCGCCCGCATGGCGCGGAACAGATTGGTCGCGCTGTCGAACAGCGCGCCGCGGAAACCGAGCTGCATGAACACCAGAAGGCAGGCGAACATGACGCCCGCGATGGCGGTGGCCAGCCGCGCGCGGTCGGCCCGCAACTGCCGCCAGGCGAGGCGCAGCGCCAGCAGCAGCCCGGCCAGCACGCCCGGCTCGCGCCGTGGGGCTTGCGGGGGTTCGGCGGCCTCGCCCATGCGCTCCGGCGCCCAAGGCAGCAGCTTCACGGGGGGCGGGACCTCGTTCATCGGCGGGCCGCCAGCGGCGTGGTGCCATTGGGACGGATGGCCACCTGCACCTGCATGTTGCTGCGCCGGCGCACCAGGGCGGCGGCCTCCTCGGAGAGGGTCAGGCGCACCTCCACCGTGCGGGCGTCCACCGCCGCCACCGGGTCGGTGCCGGCCTGGGTGGTGCGGCGCACCTGCCAGCCGATCTCGCTCAGCGTGGCGGGCAGGCGGCGAGCCTCGCCGGGAATGATGATCTCGGCCGCGGCGCCCAGGCGCAGGCGGGCCACATCCGTCTCGAAGACATCGGCCACCACCTCCATGCGGCTGAGGTCGGCCATCTCCATCAGCCCGTCATTGCCCACCTGGTCGCCCGGCCGGGCGAAGATGCGCAGGATGGTGCCGGCGATGGGCGCCCGCACGCGGGAGAGTTCGGCATCGGCCTCGGCCTGGGCCAGCGTCGCCTCGGCCACGGCCACGCGCGCCTCGGCCAGGGCCAGATCCTCGGGGCGCGGGGCGCTGAGGGTGGCGAGTTCGGCCTCGGCCTGGGCGCGCTCCGCCTCCAGCCGCGCCAGGGAGAAGCGGGCGCGTTCGGCCGCCGCCTCGGCCCCGGCGCCGGAGGGCACGAGGCGCGTGGCCCGCGCCGCCTCGCGCCGGGCCAGTTCCACCTGGGCGGCCAGGCTCTCGATGCGGGCGCGCTGGGCCTCGCGTTCGGAGGGGCGGGCGGCTTCGCGCGTGCGCAGAAGGGCCGCGCGCTGTTCCGCGAGATTGCCGCGCGCCTTGGCGATGGCGGCGTCCTTCTGCGCCACATCCGCGAATTCGGCGAGCAACTGGCCGGCCACGACCTCCTGCCCCTCCTCCACATGCAGGGCGGCGAGGCGCGAGACGTTCATCCCCCCCGGCTGGTTCAGCCGGCGGATGCGCGAGGCGGGCTCGACGCGGCCCAGCGCGCCCACGCCCATGGCCTCGGGCAGGGTCGCGGCGGGCGGGGCGGGTTCGGGCGGCGGGGCGCCCTGGCCCAGCATGAGCCAGGCGCCGCCCAGCGCGGCGGCCCCCAGCACGACGGCCAGCAGAAGGGGGCGCTTCATGGCGACCCCGCCCGCGGCTGGGCCAGATGTTCGAGGGCGGCGCGCATGGCGGCCAGTTCCTCCGCGTCCATCGTGTACATGCCGAAGATGCGGCCCATGAAGAGCCCGTCGCCGGCGGCCATGATGGCCAGCGCATGGCCCGGCGGCAGCGCGTCCTGGCGCAGCCTGTCGCGGATATGGGCGAAGACGCGGCGGATGGGGTCCAGCAGCGCCGGGTCATGGTGGAAGGCGGCGAGGAAGACGGCGGCGGCGCGCTGGTGCTGCTCGCACACCATATGCGGGTCGTCGAAGGTCCAGGCCAGGATGGCGCGGGTGGTGCGGGCGGGGTGCGGGGGCTGGGCCTCCAGCACCGCCTCGAACTCGGCGGCGACGCCATCGGCCAGGCGGTTCAGCATGCCGGCCAGCAGCGCCTCCTTGGAGGCGAAATGGTAGAGCAAGCCGCCCTTTGACACGCCCGCCTCGCGCGCCGCGGCCTCCAGCGTGAGCGCGGTGACGCCGCGCGCCTGCACGATGCGCTCGGCGGCGTCGAGGATGCGGGTGGGCGCGTCAGGGGGCGGGGGGCGTTCCAGCATGCCCCTTCAGCTAGACCGGCTGGACGGTTTGTCAACCGTCCGGCCGGTATAGCGAATTTAGGAGCGGCTGATTCACCGCTCCGGCGACGCGCCTCCGCGGATCAGACGCTACGCCACCACCGGCTGAAACTGCGCCGCCAGCATCGCGTCCAGCATCGCCGCCGATTCCGCCTCCCACACCAGCCCCACGCTGACCACCCGCACCTGATCCCGGAACGCGGCCGGGATGCGGACCCAATCCTTGCGCGTGGTGACGGGGATGGCGTTCAGCCCGGCCGCGCGGTCCAGCAGGGCGCGCATATCGCCCTCGTCATAGGGGTAGTGGTCGGCGAAGCATTCGCTGCCCGCCAGCACCGCGCCGCCCACCCGCAGCGTGTTGAGGAATTTGCGTGGGTTGGCGATGCCGCAGAAGGCGAAGACATTCTCGCCCACCAGCGCCTCCATCTCCGGCCCCGGCGCCAGGTCGCCGCGCAGCACGGGCATGCCGGGCGGCAGGGCCGACAGCGCCCCCGTCTCGTCCGATCCGATCAGCACGGCGGCGGCGCAGCGGGCGGCGGCCATGGCCACGGGCTCGCGCAGCGGCCCGGCCGGGATCACGCGGCCATTGCCGAAGCCGTAATTGCCATCAATGGTCAGCAGGGAGAGCGTCTTGGTCAGCGTCGGGTTCTGCAGCCCGTCATCCATGATGATGGCGCCCGCCCCCGCCTCGACGGCGAGCTGCGCGCCGGCGGCACGGTCGGCGCTGACCCAGGTGGGGGCCAAGGCCGCCAGCAGCAGCGCCTCGTCGCCCACCTGTTCGCTGCCATGCTCCTCCGGGCGGACGCGCAGCGGGCCCTTCACGCTGCCGCCATAGCCCCGCATGAGGAAATGCGCCGAGACGCCCAGGGTGGACAGCCGCCGGCCAAGATCGAGCGCCAGCGTGGTCTTGCCCGCCCCCCGGCCGTGGCGCCGCCGCAGCAGAAGACGGGCACGGGGGCCTCCCAGCCCGGCCGCGCCATGCGCCGCGCCGTCGCCCCCGCATAGATCGCCGCGATGGGGGAGAGGAGCACAGGCCACACCCCCCCGTCGCGGCCCCAGAAATCCGGAGCCCGCATGCGTCTGACCAACCTTCCTTCCGCTTCTCACGGCGTGCCCCAAAGGGGGGCCGCCGCCTTTCTTGCCATCAGCCCCGGCCGCCATCGGGCAGCAGGGCCAGCACCGCCTCCGCCACCCGCTCGGGCAGCCGGGCCGCCGGGCCGCCCATCCGCGCCGCGACCCGTGCGGCCCCGGCCACCAGGGACCGGGACAATTCCGGATTCGTTAGCACATCGGCAACGGCCGGTGCCAGCGCCGCGGCATCGGGCAGGCGCAGCGCGCCGCGCTCGGCCTCCAATGCCGTCACCGCCTCCATGAAATTCGCCATGTGCGGGCCGAGGAGGATGGGGCAGCCCAGTCGCGCCGCCTCCAGCGGGTTCTGCCCGCCATGCGGCACCAGGCTGCCGCCCACCAGCGCCACCGAGGCCAGGCGGTAGAACAGCCCGAGTTCGCCCATGGTGTCCGCCACATAGGCGGGTCCGGCATCGGGCAGCGCGCCCGTGGCGCGGTGGGGCGCTTCCGGGGCCAGGGCCGCGCCGCGCTCCGGGTGGCGGGGGGCCAGGATGGTCAGCAGGTCCGGGAAGCGGCCGCGCAGTTCGGCCGCCGCCGCCAGCACCAGCGCCTCCTCGCCCGGATGGGTGCTGGCGGCCAGCAGCACGGGGCGGGTGCCGATGGCCCGGCGCAGCGCCTCCAGCCTGGCCGGGTCCGCCGGCAGGGGGTCCGCCGCGAATTTGAGGTCACCCGGCGGGCCAAGCCGCGTGGCGCCCAGCGCCGAAAACCGCGCCGCATCCTCGGCCGAGCGGGGGATGATGCCGCGAAACCCCTCCAGCATCCGCCGCGCCAGGCCGGGGGCGAAGCGCCGCCACAGGGCCGCACTCCGCGCGGACATGCGCCCGTTCACCAGCAGCACGGGCACCCCCCGCACGCGCAGCGCCTCCAGCGTGTTGGGCCAGATCTCGCTCTCGATCCGCAGCGCCGCGTCGGGGCGCCAGCCATCGAGGAAGCGCGCCACCCAGCCGGGCACGTCCAGCGGCGCGTAGCGGTGCGTGAGCCGGGCGGCCAGCGCGGGCGAGAGCCAGTCGGGCAATTGCCGCGCGGAGGTGACGGTGCCGGTGGTCAGCAGCACATGCAGGCGCGGGGCTTGCGCCACCAGCGCCTCCATCACGGGCAGCAGGGCGCGCACCTCGCCCACGCTGGCGGCATGGACCCAGATGAGCGGGCCGTCGGGCCGGGCCGCGCCATGGCCCTCGCGCTCGGGAAGGCGCGTGGCCTCCTCCTTGCCGCGCCGCGCGCGGCGCCGCAGGTGCGGGCGCAGCAGCGGCGCCGCGAGGCGGGTGAGGACGGACCAGAACCGGAGCATCAGGACGGCCTCAGCGCCGCGGGCGCCCGGCGGCGGCGTCGGCGGCGTCGGCCGCCGCGTCCATGGCGGCGGCGATGACGGGCAAGGCCGCCTCCCCGCCCCCGGCGGCACCAGGATGGGCGGGCCGGCGACCACATGGGCGCGGCCGAAGGGCAGCGGGATTTCCATGCGGTCCCAGCTCTTGATGCCGATGGCGTGGCGGCAGCGGCCGGCGATGGGCACCACGGCCTTGCCGCTGCTGGCGGCCAGCTCCGCCACGCCCGCCGCGGCCTGGCGGCGCGGGCCGCGCGGCCCGTCGGGCGTGATGGCGACGGATTCCCGCGCCTCCAGCAGCCGCGCCAGCGCGATCAGCCCAGCCGCCCCCCCGCGCGAGGAGGAGCCATAGGCCAGCTCCACATGGAAGCGGGCCACCGCGCGGCCGATGAACATGCCATCCCGGTGGTGCGACACCAGCACATGCCCGCGCCGCAGCAGCCCCCGGCGCCGGCATTCCAGCACCACCCAGGGCATCAACGGCAGGTTCTCATGCCAGAAGGAGAGGATGACGGCGCCATTCGCCTGCACCGAGGCGGCCGCGGCGTCATAGCCGCGCAGCTCCCACCGCGTGGTGCGATAGACGAAGGCGAGATAGGCCCCCAGCAGCCACGCCCCGGCGGCCAGCACGGAAGGATGCCGGATCAGCTTTCGGAGCATGGCAGTCGGTACATCATCCTGCCTGTCCGGGTCGCACGCGGGCCGCCCCGGCGCAAGGGGCGCCCCTCAACCGGCGATAGGACCCTCGACCGGGACCAGCTGGTCGCGGAAGGTGGTGGCGCAGGAGGTCCAGGAGAAGCGCTCGGCCTGGGCGCGGGCCGTGGCGCGGGGCACGTCCAGCGCCGCCAGCGCCGCCCGGCCCAGATCCTCGTCCAGCACGCCGGCGGGGCCCACCACGTCGCGCGGGCCCATCACGGGATAGGCGGCGACCGGCGTGCCGCAGGCCATGGCCTCCAGCAGCACCAGGCCGAAGGTGTCGGTGCGCGAGGGGAAGACGAAGACATCGGCGGCGCGATAGGCGTCGGCCAGGGCCGCGCCATGCCGCCAGCCGGCGAAATGCGCGCGCGGATAGCTCGATTGGAGGGCGGCGCGTTGCGGCCCGTCGCCCACCACCACCTTGCTGCCCGGCAGGTCGAGGCTGAGGAAGGCGGTGATGTTCTTCTCCACCGCCACGCGCCCGGCATAGAGGAAGATGGGCCGCGGCAGGTCGGCGAAGGTGCCGCGCTCGCCCTGGTCGGAGAAGAGGCCGAGGTCCACGCCGCGCGTCCAGGGCAGGATGCGCTCGAAGCCGCGCCCCGAGAGTTCGTCGCGCAGCGAGGGCGTGGCGGCGAAGACGCCGGCGCCGGCATTGTGGAAGCGCCGCAGCAGCGCCCAGGTGAAGCGCGGCGGAATGCCGGTGCGCGCCGTCACGTATTCGGCGAAGCGCGTGTGGAAGCTGGTGGTGAACTGCCAGCCGCGCTCCCGGCAGAGCGCGCGCGCGGCGAGGCCGAGCGGGCCTTCGGTGGCGATGTGCACGGCCTCGGGCCGGGCCGCGTCCATCAGGGCGCGCAGCCGCGCGCGCGGCCGCAGCGCGAGGCGGATATCGGCATAGCCCGGCATGGGGAAGTTGGCGAAGCGATCGGGGCCGATGATCTCGACCGTGTCGCCGCGCGCCACGAGTTCGCCCGCCACGCGCTCCAGCGTGCGGACCACGCCGTTGACCTGGGGCCGCCAGGCATCGGTGATGATAACCAAACGCATGGAGGGGGGACGCATCAGGCCGGCACCGCCTCGCGCAGCAAATGGCGCTCGCGCTGCTGCGCGGCCCAGTCCAGCAGTTCGAAGGCGCCGTCATGGTGCTCGACCAGGGCGGAGCAGCTTTCCACCCAGTCGCCGTCATTCATGTAGAGGATGCCCTGCACCATCCGCATCTCGGGGTGATGGATGTGGCCGCAGATCACGCCGTCCAGGCCGCGCCGCCGCGCCTCCACCGCCAGCGCGCCCTCGAAGCGGTCAATGGCCTTCACCGCCTCCTTCACCTGGCGCTTCAGCCACTGGCTCAGCGACCAGTATGGATAGCCCAGGCGGCGGCGGGCGAAGTTGAACCATTGGTTGATGATGAGCGCCGTGTCATAGGCCTTGTCGCCCAGATACGCCAGGAACTTGGCATAGCGGATGACGCCGTCGAACTCGTCGCCATGCATGACGAGGTAGCGCCTTCCATCGGCGGCCAGGTGCTCGGCCTCGCCCATCAGCTTCACGCCGGCCACTTCGAGGCCCAGCCATTCGCGGAACATCTCGTCGTGGTTGCCGGGGATGTAGATCACCTCGGTGCCGTTCTTGGCGAGGTCCAGGATGGCGCGGATGACCGCGTCGAACTCCGCGTGCCAGTACCAGGATTTGCGGAGGCGCCAGCCATCCACGATGTCGCCCACCAGATAGAGGCGTTCGCACCGCACCTGGGAAAGGAAGTCGAGCAGCATGTCGGAGCGCGCGCCCCGCGTGCCGAGATGCAGGTCCGAGATGAACACCGTGCGGACGTCCATGAGGTCACGGGGGGCATCAGCGGCGCTCCTGCTCTCTGTACGTGCGGGATTGCGGCCGCCGCACGCGCTTCGCACGTGAATCTTCGGTGACGCCTGCGCTGGGCGCATGTCTCGGGACTGACACCAAAACATCATCACGCCGTCCTGGGTTGCGTGCCATGCGGGGCGTTTCCGGCGCCATGCGGCCCACCCGCCCCTTCCCCGCGCGCGCCACCCATGGTCGGATCGGGGCCTCAGAGGGAGGCATTCCATGACCATCGGCTTTCGTATCAAGCCCATCACGCAACGCGTCTCGTCCGCGCTGATCCAGCGCGCCGCGTCCATTCCCGTGGCCAATATCGGCGACGTGATGAACCGCCTGCAAAGCTTCAGCGGCACCTTCCACCCCTATGGCGGGCGCAAGCGCATGGTGGGGCCGGCCTTCACGGTGAAGGCGCGCTCGGGCGACAACCTGATGCTGCACCGCGCGGTGGATCTGGCCGAACCCGGCGACATCATCGTCTGCGACGGCAATGGCGATCTGAGCGTGGCGCTGATGGGCGACCTGATGCTGGGCCACGCCATGGTGCGCGGCCTCGCCGGCACGGTGCTGGACGGCGCGGTGCGCGACGTGTCCTCGCTGGCCAAGATGGAATTCGGCGTCTGGGCGCGCGGCCACACCCCGGCGGGGCCCTGGAAGGAAGGCCCGGGCGAGATCGGCACCACCATCTCCTGCGGCGGCCAGGTGGTGGCCCCCGGTGACCTGATCTGCTGCGACGAGGACGGCATCGTGGTGGTGCCGCTGGAGGAAGCCGAGGCGGTGATCACCGCGGCCGAGGCGCACCAGGCCAAGGAGATCAAGTCCGAGGCCGACATCAAGGCGGGCAAGTGGGCCCGTGGCTGGGTGCCCGAGGCCCTGAAGGCCAAGGGCTGCGAAGGCGCCTGACGCCGCCTCCGGGGAGCGGTCCGAGATGGGGCCGCCCCCCGGCACGGGACCAATCAGCCCGCGGGCTGAATGGCGGAGAGGGTCCAGGGGCCGCCCTGGACACGCACGAAGGTCCAGATCTCGGTGCCCATGCCGCGCTCGGTGGCGCTGCCCTCGACCACGCGGCCGCTGGCGATTTCGCGCGTCACCTCGATCATGGAGTAGCGCATGGCGACGGTGGCGTATTCACGCGCCCCCTCGCGCCAGGCCTCGGCGAGGTCGCCCTGCTCCAGCTTGGTGTCGGTCGTCTCGTTCTTCAGGCCGCGCGCGGCGAGGTCCGCCAGGTCGTCGCGGAAATACTGCACCACCTCGGGCGTGGCCACGCGGCCCAGCGCGGCCATGTCCTCGCGCGTCCAGGCGTCGTTCACCTGGGCGAGAAGGCGCTCGAAGGCCTCGTAGTCGGCGGGGCCGACCTGGACCGGGGCTTCCGGCGCGGGGCGGGCGCCCAGGCCCATGCCGGCACCCATCGTGCCACGGCCGCTCAGATTGCCCAGGTTGCCGGGGCCGGGCGGGGGGTTGCCGCCGCCGTGCATGTCACGCGCCATGCCCGCGGGCTGCGGCTGCTGGCGCCGGCGCAGGAAGGCCATCACCAGCATGACCACGCCGGCGATCAGCGCCAGCTGCAGCATGAAGCCCAGGATGCCGGCGAGGCTGCCCAGGCCGGAGAAGAAGCCCGAACCCGCCAGCAGGCCGAAGATGCCCGCGCCGAACAGGCCCAGCATCATCCCGCCCATGAAGGGGTTGCGGGCGAAGAAGCCGGGACGGGCGGCACCGGCCGCCGCCGCGCCCGCCGCGGGCGCGCCGGGACGGGCGGCCGTGTTGGCCCCCGGCGCCATGGGCGGCTGCTGGGTGCGCTGCATGGGCTGCGCGGCCTGCGGCGCGGTGTTGGTCGGAGGGGGCGCCTGGTAGGTGCGCGCCCCCCGGCTGCCGCCGAAGCCGCCGCGCGCGCGCTGGGCTTCCGCCAAGGCGGGGGCGAGGACGAAGGCGGCAACCGCGAGCGCGGTCATGATCGTGGCGGGACGGCGCATGGTCGGGGCGATCTCCGTATCAAAGCTTTCTTGGATGCAATATGGCCCAGCGCCGCGAGAATTACGAGACTTCCATCCTTGGCCCGTCCCGTTTTCCGTGCCCGGCGCCGATGTGAAAGAACGTGCTGGACTGCCCGAGGGTTGCGCCAGCGCAATGCGCGAGGTGCCCACCCCCTCCTAGGCTTCCCACAGTATCCACCGGAGGCCAGAACATGCCCAGCAAAATGACCGCGCGCGACCTGATGACCCCCGACGTCGTCACCGTGCCGCCCGAGACCCCCGTCGTCGCCATGGCGAAGCTGATGGCCGACCGCGGCATCAGCGCCGTGCCCGTGCTGGCCGCCGATGGCGCGCTGCTGGGCCTCGTCACCGAGGCCGACCTGATCCGCCGCCTGGCCGATGAGGATGTGGAGCACCGGCCGAGCTGGTTCGCTTCCATGTTCAGCAGCCCCGGCAGCCAGGCCGACCGCTACGCCCGCACCCATGGCGCCGTGGCGCGCGACGTGATGACGGCCAATGTCGTGGCCGTGGGCCTGGACGAGACCGCCGCGCACATCGCGGCCCTGATGGAGGAGAAGAAGATCCGGCGCGTGCTGGTGGTGGAAGGCGGCAAGCTGCGTGGCATCGTCAGCCGGGCGGACCTGCTGCGCGCCCTCGTCACGCCCATGGAAGCGGGCGAGGCGATGAGCGACGACCGCATCCGCCGCGCCGTGCTGGCCGCCATGAAGCGCGAGCCCTGGGCCAACAGCTTTTATCTGTTGGCGGACGTGCAGGACGGCATCGTGACCTTCCACGGCTTCATGCGAGATGCCGGCGTGGCGCGCGGCCTGCGCGTGCTGGCCGAGGGCGTGCCGGGCGTGAAGGGCGTGAAGGACGAGACGCA
Organism: Roseococcus microcysteis; assembly: GCF_014764365.1. NCBI lineage: Bacteria > Pseudomonadati > Pseudomonadota > Alphaproteobacteria > Acetobacterales > Roseomonadaceae > Roseococcus > Roseococcus microcysteis. The sequence goes on along the minus strand of NZ_CP061718.1, from coordinate 3,261,103 downwards.
GCCGCTGCCCGCCTATATGTAGCAACCACAGGTGCGCCCACCGCCAGGCGGGCGCCCCGCAGGTTTTGAACTGCCCGAGTCACGGCGTTATGCCTTGGTGGACTTGCCTCTGTTGTCCTTATTCTTGCCCGGCCAAGTCACGGCCAGCGAGATATAATATAACGGAGGAACTGCCATGCGGAGTATTTCCCGGCGGGCGCTGTTCGGCGCCTGCATGGCCTGCGGTGCCGCCCATGCCGGGCTGACCGCCACGCCGGCCCAGGCGCAAGGGGCGTGGTCGCCGCCCGCCTCGGCGCAGCGCTGCCCCTCGCGCTGGGGCGCCAATGACCGCCGCGGCTCGATGAACCACATGACGCCGGAGCGCATGCGCGACGCGGCCGGCATGATCCGCGAGGGCCGCAAGATCGAGATCGGGCACATGCTGACGCAGTCCATGCCCTTCTTCGGCACGCGGCGCTTCGACGTGCACCTCAAGCAGCAATTCATGAACCCGCAGGCCAACCGCCGCGGCTCCAACGAGGAGATCGTGATCACGGAGCTGGCGCAGGTGGGCACGCAGCTCGACGCCTTCCCGCACCAGACCATCGGCGACGAGACCTACAACTGCGTGAACGTGCCCGGCATCAGCAGCCGCGGCGGCTTCACCGAGATGGGTGTGGAGACGGTCGGCACCATCATGACCCGCGGCGTGGTCATGGACATCGCGGGGCTGAAGGGCACCGAGACGCTGCCCATAGATTACGAGATCACGCCGCAGGACCTCCAGCAGGCGCTCGACCGCCAGCGCGTGGAGCTGCGCGAGGGCGATGCCATGCTCATCAACACCGGATGGGCCGCGCTGTGGGGGCGGGACAATGCGCGCTATGTCTCGGGCTGCCCGGGCCTCGGCGTCGCCGCCGCCGAATGGCTGATCGAGCGCGGGCCGCTGCTGCTGGGCGCCGACAATTGGCCGGTGGAGGTGGCGCCGTCCCGCACCATGCCCCATGCCTCGCTGCCGGTGCACCAGATCGCGCTGGTGCTGCATGGCGTGCACCTGCTGGAGAACATGAAGCTGGACGAGCTGGTGGCGGCGGGGCGCAGCGAATTCTGCTTCGTGATGCAGCCGCTGCGCGCGCGCGGCTTCACCGGCAGCACGGTCGCGCCAGCGGCGATGTTTTAGGCCCTCAAGCGCCGGGCGCCGCCTCCGGCGGCTTGGCTTTCGCGCCGCGTGCTGGTGTGCGGGCGGTGCGGGCGGTCTGGGCGCGCCGGCCGCGTTGCGGCCGGATTTGTTGATGTTGCCGCCCTCAAGCGCCGGGCGCCGCCTCCGGCGGCTTGGCTTTCGCGCCGTGCGCTGGTGTGCGTGCGGCGCGGGCGGTCTGGGCGCGCCGGCCGCCTTGCGGCCGGAGGCTGGGAGGGCAGTTCTCCCTCCCTGTGGGGGCCGCCCTACTCGTCCACCCCCACGCGCCGCGCCAGGATCTCCCGCTTGCCCACATGGTTCGCCGGGCTGACGATGCCCTCGCGCTCCATCTGCTCGATCAGCTTGGCGGCGCGGTTGTAGCCGATGTTCAGGTGGCGCTGGATGAAGCTGGTGCTGGCCTTGCCCTCGCGCACCACCACATCCACCGCCTGGTCGAAGAGCGACTTTTCCGAATCCGAACCGGCGGCGATGCCGGACAGGCCCGGATTGCCGTCCTCGTCCTCCACCTCGGTCACCTCTTCCACATAGTCAGGCTCGCCCTGCTCGCGCAGCCAGTCGGCGATGCGCTCCACTTCCATGTCCGCCACGAAGGGGCCGTGGACGCGCGTCACCCGCCCGCCGCCCGCCATGTGCAGCATGTCACCCTGGCCCAGCAGCTGCTCGGCGCCCTGCTCGCCCAGGATGGTGCGGCTGTCGATCTTGCTCGTGACCTGGAAGGAGATGCGCGTCGGGAAATTCGCCTTGATGGTGCCGGTGATGACGTCCACCGAAGGCCGCTGCGTCGCCATGATCACATGGATGCCCGCGGCCCGCGCCATCTGCGCCAGGCGCTGCACCGCGGCCTCGATCTCCTTGCCGGCCACGATCATCAAATCGGCCATCTCATCAATGACCACCACGATCATCGGCAGGCGGGCGAGGGACAGCGGCTGTTCCTCGAAGACGGGCTTGTTCGTCTCAGGGTCATAGCCCGTCTGCACGCGGCGGGTCAGCACCGTGCCGGCGGCCTGGGCCTGGTCCACCTTCTCATTGAAGGCCGCGATGCCGCGCACGCCCACCTGGCTCATGGCCCGGTAGCGGCGCTCCATCTCGCGCACCGTCCATTTCAGCGCGCCGATGGCCTTGGGCGGCTCCGTCACCACCGGCGCCAGCAGATGCGGAATGCCGTCATAGACGGACAATTCCAGCATCTTCGGATCGATCATGATGAAGCGGCAATCGGCCGGGCTGAACCGGTACAGCAGCGACAGGATCATGGTGTTGATCCCGACCGACTTGCCCGAGCCCGTGGTCCCCGCGATCAGCAGATGCGGCATCCGCGCCAGGTCCGCGATGACCGGCGTGCCGCCGATATCCTTGCCCAGCACCAGCGGCAGGCGTGCGGCGTTGCGCTGGTATTCCTCGCTGTTCAGCATCTCGGAGAGGAACACCGTCTCGCGCTTCACATTCGGCAGCTCGATGCCGATCACGTTGCGCCCCGGCACGGTCGCGATGCGCACCGCCACCACGCTCATGGACCGCGCGATGTCGTCCGCCAGGCCGATGACGCGCGAGGATTTGGTGCCCGGCGCCGGCTCCAGCTCATAGAGCGTCACCACCGGCCCGGGGCGGATTTCCGTGATCGTCCCGTTCACCCCGTAGTCGTTCAGCACCTGCTCCAGCATGCGGGCATTGGCCTGCAGCGCATCGGCGCTGGGACCGGCCGCCACGCGGGCGGGCGGGGGGCGAGCAGGTCGAGCGGCGGGGTGCGCCACCCCTCCACCGGCAGATCCAGCGCGGGCTGCAGCGGCGCGCCGGGCTTGGCGCGGGCGGGGGTGGCCACGCGCGGCGCGGCGCGCGCGGGCTCGGGCGCGGCGGCGGCGGGCGCCACGGCGGGTTCGCGCCGCGCGGGGCGGGGGGCTTCGGCGGCGGCCTCGGCGGCGCGCAGCACGGTGGCGAGGTCGGCGGCCGGCTCGGCCCGGCGCGGGCGGCGGAACAGGCGGCCCATGGCGCGCAGGGGCGCCAGGAACAGCGCCTCGCCCGGGCCGCGCGTGGCGCGTGCCCCGCGCGCGGCGACATCGGCGGTGGCCATGGCGGCATCGGCGGTGGCGCGCGCGGCGCGGCCCCATTCCCCGAAGCTCAGCCCGAAGGCGACATAGAGCGTGCCCAGCAGGCCCAGCCCCAGAACGGCCCCGGCCGCGAGCCCCGCGAAATCCCCCAGCAGGGCCGAGAACAACCCGCTCACGCCGCCCAGCACGATCGGGCCCGCCGCCCCCGCCTCGGCGCCCGGAAGCAGCGCCAGCAGGGCCGACCCGGCCAGCAGGGCCAGCACAAGGCAGACGACCCGCAGCGGCCACACGCCCACCGGCCGGTGGGAGACCAGGCGCAACGCCCAGGCCAGCAACACCAGCCCCGGCAGGAAGCCAGCCAGCCCGACCCATTGCCACAGCAGGTCCGCCGCCACGGCGCCGCGCCAGCCGACCAGATTGCCCACGGGCGCCCCGGTGGCGGTGGAAAGCGAAGGGTCGGCCGGGTTGTAGCTGCCCACGGCCAGCAGCAGCAGCAGCCCCAGCGTGGCCAGGACCAGCGCGCCCAGCTCACGCAGGCGGCGCACCGCCGCGGCCCGGATGGCGGGCGAGGCGAAGCGGCGCAACCCGGGCAGCGTGCCGGTGGGTGCGATCGGGGCGGCGTCTCGTGCCATGCGGCGCGACCTCATGGGGGGAGGTGAAGAACGGCCGGGGGGATGGCCAGAGTAACAGGGGCGGAACCGTTTCGCCAGTTTCGCGGTTCACAGCCCTCGTCTCACAGCCCCTCGAACAGCTCCGTGGACAGGTAGCGTTCGGCGAAGGAGGCGGCGATGCCCAGCACCAGCTTGCCCTTCATACCCGGCTCCGCCCCCACAAGCAGCATGGCGGCGACCACGGCGCCCGAGGAAATGCCCACCGGCACCCCATCCAGCCGCGCCACCTCCCGCGCCGCGGCGAAGGCCTCCAGCTCCGGCACGCGCAGCACGGCGTCGAGCCGCTCCTGCTCCAGCACCGCCGGGCGGAAGCCCGCGCCGATGCCCTGGATGCGGTGCGGCCCCGGCTCCTCGCCGCTCAGCACGGCCGATTCGGCGGGTTCGACGCCAATCACGCGCAGGCCCGGCCGGCGGGGCTTCAGCGCGCGGGCGATGCCGGTCAGCGTGCCGCCCGTGCCCAGGCCGCCGATGATGACGTCCACCTCGCCCCCCGTGTCGCGCCAGATTTCCTCGGCGGTGGTGCGGGCATGGATGTCGGGGTTGGCCGGGTTGTCGAACTGCCGCGGCATCCAGGCGCCAGGGGTGCGGGCCAGGATCTCCTCGGCGCGGGCGATGGCGCCCGACATGCCGCGCCGCGCGGGCGTCAGCTCCAGCGTGGCGCCGAGCAGCCGCAGCATCTTGCGCCGCTCCACCGAGGCGCCGCCCGGCATCACCACGATCAATTTGTAGCCCCGCGCGGCGGCCACCAGGGCGAGCGCGATGCCGGTATTGCCCGAGGTCGGCTCCACGATCACCGACCGCTCGGGCGCGATCTCGCCCCGCGCCTCGGCCTCCTGCACCATGGCGAGGCCGATGCGGTCCTTCACCGACCCGCCCGGGTTGAAGAATTCCAGCTTCAGGGCCAGCCGCGCGGCGCAGCCCTTCTCCGCCATCAGGCGCGGCAGCAGCACCGAGGGGGTCTGGCCGACGGTGTCCAGGATGCTGGCGTGCAGCGTGTGGTTGCGCGTGGGGAGGGCGTCCATGGAGGCTTCCTAGGCCAGTTTGCGCCCCGCGTGAATCATCCATGACGCCATGGCTGCGCCGGATCAATGGCCGGGGCGTCAACCGCGTGGCAGGCTCGCGCGTCAGAAGACCACCAGAACCGGAGACGCCCCATGGCCCTGAAAGAGATCCTGCTGCACCTGGACGCCGCCGCCCCCGCCGCCGCGCGGCTCGACCTCGCCGCCGGCATCGCGAAGCGCAGCGGCGCGCATCTGGTGGGGCTGCACATGCTGGACCTGGCCTTGCCCATCCTGGCGGGCGATGTCGGCGGCGGCGCGGCCATGGCCGGGCTGATGGACGAGATGCGCGCCGAGGCGGTGGCCGAGGCCGGGCGCGTCCAGGCCATGTTCGAGGAACGCCTGGCGCGTGACGGCATCTCCGGCGAATGGCGCCTGCTGGAAGGCGCGACCGTGCCGCTGCTGGCCGAGAATGGCCGCTATGCCGACCTCATCATCCTCGGCCAGACCGACCCCGACGTGCCCCGCCCCGGCGGCCGCGCCCTGATCGAGGCCGCGCTGTTCGAGACGGGCCGCCCCGTGCTGGTCGTGCCCTATGCCGCCGCCCCCGCCGGGCCCATGCGCCACGCGCTGATCGCCTGGAACGCCAGCCGCGAGGCCAGCCGCGCCGTCCATGACGCCCTGCCTTTGCTGAAGCTGATGGAGCGCGTGACGGTGCTGGTGGTGGAGCCCGAGGCCACGCCCGGCACCCATGGGCAGGAGCCGGGGGCGGACATCGCGCGCCACCTCGCGCGGCATGGGCTGAACGTCACGGTGCAGCGGGCCGTGGCGCCCGACATCTCGGTGGCCGACGTGATCCTGAACACCATCGCCGAACAATCGGCGGACCTGCTGGTGATGGGCGGCTATGGCCATTCGCGCCTGCGCGAATTCATGCTGGGCGGTGCCACCCGCAGCCTGCTGGGCGCCATGACGGCGCCGGTGCTGATGGCGCATTGACCGCATGGCGCGGGACGTTTTCCACCCCGCGCCACATTTCACGTTGGGCGGGGATGGTTTAGCTTCCCCCCTCCCGGATCGGAGAACCCGCCCCATGCTGCTGCGGCAGGACCGCGCCTTGCTCGCGCTCGACATCGCGCTCGACATCGCCTTCCACGCCGCCGGGCGCGGGGAGGTGAGCGGCGCGGCCGATATCGCGACGCGCATGGGCCTGGCGCGGCGGGGCATCGAGCCGCTGTTGCAGGCGCTGGTCCGCGCGGGGCTGCTGCACAGCCTGCGCGGCCCCCGCGGCGGGTATCGCCTGGCACGTGCGCCCCGCGATGTGACGGCGGCCGAGGTGGTGGAGGCCGTGTGCGAGGAGGAAGCCCCCGCCCCGCCCGGGCGCCTGGCGGCCGCCGTGACGGCGCCGCTCTGGCAGGAGCTGGACGCAGCCGCCCTGGCCACGCTGCGCGCCACCACGCTGGAGGCGCTGCTGCGCCGCGCCCAGGCCGCCGGGCTGCGCCGCCCCACGCCCGAGGCGCTGGATTTCGTCATCTAGAGCGGTGTTCACACAAGTGAACACCGCTCCAGCCACTTCGTTCCGGGCAGATTCACGCCATGGCTGATTCCAGCCATCGGCGATCTGCCCCGGCCATGTCCCTCGACGAGGCCAGCCTGCGCGAGGCGGCGCTGCGGCACCTCTCCCGTTTCAGCGCCACGGAGGCCGGGCTGCGCCGCGTGCTGGGCAACCGCATCCGCCGCTGGGCCCGCGCGGCCGAGCAGGCGGGGCAGGACCCCGAGGCGATCCGCACCGAAACCCAAGCCGCCGAGGCCCGCGCCGCCGCCATCGCGGCGCGGCTGGTGCAGGCGGGGGCGGTGGATGACGCGGCCTTCGCCGTGGCCCGGGCGCGGCGGCTGCGGGGGGCGGGGCGCTCGGCCGCCGCCGCCATGGCGCATCTGGCGTCCAAAGGGGTCTCCGCCGAGACGGCACGGGCCGCGCTGGCCCATGAGGAGGTGCCGGATGAGCTGACGGCCGCGCTGCTGCTCTGCCGGCGCCGGCGCATCGGGCCCTTCGCGGCCGCCGAACCCGCGCTCGAGACGCGCCGCAAATGGCAGGGCATCCTGGGCCGCGGCGGCTTCGGCGGCGGGGTGGCGCGGCAGGCGCTGGGCATGGACCGCGCCGAGGCGGAGGCGCATCTCATCGCGGCGGGCCGTCCGTGAGTCAGCGCGTCGTCTTCACCCGGGCGGGGTTCTGGCGGGGAATTCGCGGGGCGCTCGCCCTCATGCCCGCCATGCTGCCCTTCGGCCTGGTGGTGGGGGTGCTGGCCGATGCGCGGGGCCTCTCCACCCTCGAATCGGCGCTGATGAGCGCGCTGGTCTTCGCCGGCACGGCGCAGCTCGTGGCGCTGGAACTCTGGGCGGACCCGGCGCCCATCCTGGGCGCGACCCTGGCCGCGCTGGTGGTGAACCTGCGCATGGCGCCCATGGGGGCGGCGCTGGCGCCCTGGCTGGACCGGCTGCGGGGCTGGAAGCTCTGGGGCACGCTGGCGACGCTGGTGGACAACAGCTTCGCCATGTCGGTGGCCGACCAGCGGGCGGGCGGGCGCGATGCCGCGCTGCTGCTGGGCATTGGCTTCGGGCTGTGGGTGTTCTGGGTGGCCTCCACCATGGTGGGGCATGCCTTCGCGGGCGTGATCCGGCTGCCGGCGGGGCATCCGGTGCTGTTCGCCAGCCTGGCCACCATGCTGGCGCTGATGGTGCCGCTGTTCCGCGGGCGGGTGGACATCCTCCCCTGGGCCGTGGCGGGCCTTGTGGCACTGGCCGCGCACAAGGCGGGGCTGGGCCAGCCCTGGCCGGTGCTGGCGGGGGCGCTGCTGGGGGCGGCCGTCGGCGCGTGGCGGGCCGCGCCACGCAAGACTACCGGATAAGCAGCATCAACACCGCGAACAGCGCCAGCGCCACGAACTGGAACAGCACCCGGTAGCGCATCAGCTTCTGCGAGAAGCCGGCATCGCCGCCGCGCGCCATGCCGAGCACGCCGGCCACCAGCACGCCCAGCGTGGCGAACATGGCCAGGCCGACAAGAAAGGTCAGGAAGGTTTGCATGCGCCTATCTTGGCGCGGCCGGCGCGGGACGCAACCGCAACAACGCGATCGTGCCCGCCGCCGCCGTCATGGCGCACATGCCGAAGGCCCATGCGTAGCCTCCCGTCGCCATCACCAGCAACGAGAACACCACCGGCATCACGATCATGGTGGCGGCGAAGGCGAAGCCCAGCGCGGCCGTGGCCGCCCCCACCCGGCCGGGCGGGGCCACGCGGGCCACCTCGCCCAGCAGCACCCCGTTCCAGCCGATGGCCGAGGCCCCCATGGCCACCGCCGCCACGCTGATGATCAGCCCCGGCCAGTCCGGCCCGGCCAGCGCGAAAACCAGGCAGGTGGCCACGATGGCGAAGCCCAGCCCCGCCAGCACCCGCATGGGCCCCACCCGGTCCGCGATCAGCGCCCAGAGCACGCGCCCCACCACCCCGCCGCCCTGGGCCAGGGCCAGCTGCAGCCCGGCGGCCTCCAGGGCGACGCCCCGCGTCTCGACCTGCCAGACCACGAAGAAGGAGGAAAAGCAGAACTGCGCCACCCCATAGCCGCAGGAGGCGATGGTCAGCGCCCGCGTCGCGCCGCGCTCGCGCAGCAGGGAGAGGCTCTGCCGCGCGTCATGCCAGGGGCGCATGCGGCCGGCGGCATGGGGCGCGCGGTCGGCGTCGAGGGTGGCGCGCAGCGGTTGCAGGGCCAGCGCCAGCAGCAGCGCGAAGCCCGACATGGTCAGCACCCCCGCACGCCAGCCATAGATGCCGCCCACCAGCGGCGCGATGGCCGCCACCAGCATCGCGCCCGCCGGCACGCCGCATTGCTTCAGGCCGAAGATCAGGCTGCGCCGGCGCGGCGGCACGCGCGGCGCCAGCAGGTGGCTGCCCGCGGGGGTGATGGGCCCATGCGCCAACCCCGCCACCACGGCCGAGAGCACCAGCGCCCAGGGGCTGCCCAGCACGGCCAGCGCCAGGCCGATGGCGATGCCCACCAGCGCCGCCTGGCACACCCGCACGCCGCCATGCCGCACCAGCAACCCCTGGCTGAGCGGCCCCGAGAGCAGCGCGCCGAAATAGCACAGCGCCGTGTGGACGCCGGCCAGGCTGGACGAAAGCCCGGTCTCGGCCGCGATGGCCGGCGCCAGGACGGGCACGGTCAGGAAGGCGCCCATTCCGGCCATATGCGTGCCCAGAAGGGCCAGCATCACGACCCAGATGGAGGGGCCAGGCGGAACCGGGAGGGGATCAACCGGAATGCCGGCCGGCGCGGGGGAGGATGACATGGGCCGTTGCATGTTGCGACGCAACGTGACCGGCCGCAACTTGACCCACCCCCCTCATGCGGGAGAACAGGACGGCATGACGCGTCTTCCCAAGGCGGCCCTCGCCCTTCTGCTGCTGCTCGTGCTGGCTCCCGTGCAGGGGGTGCTGGCGCAGGGCGCCGCGCCGCCCGCCCCGGCCGGCGCCTCGGCCGATGTGCTGAGCGGGCCCGCGCCGGCCGATGCCTCGGTGCTGAGCCCCGTGGCACCCGCCCCCGGCGCGGTGCAGGCGCCCGTGCCGCAAGCACCCGTGCCGCAGGCGCCCGAGCGGCGCGTCCCGCCGGCCCCGGCCCCCGAAGCCGCACCCGCCCCGGCCCCAGCCCCAACCCCGGCCGCACCCGAGCCCGCGCCGGCCCCCGCGCCAACCCCCGCGCCAGCACCGGTGGCACCCGCCGAAGCCGGGGTGGTGGGAACAACGCCCCCGCCTGGCGCCGTCGCCCCGCCCGCGGCGGCCCCCACGCCCACACCCGCGCCAGCCCCGGCGGCCACCGCGCCGGCGCAGCCGCCCGCCGCCGCGCCGGTCGCGCCCCAACCCCAGGCCCGGCCCGCCGTCCCGGCCCCGGCGCCCGCCCCGGCCGAGCTGGGCGCCCTGCTCGAATTGCTGCGCGACCCCGCCCGGCGCGACGCGCTGATCCGCGCGCTGGAGGGCGGCGAAGCCGCGCGCCCCGCCGCCCCCGCGCCCGCTGTCGCCCCCACCGCGCCGCCCGCCGCCCCCACGCCCCCCGCGGCCGCCACCCCCGCACCCGCGCCCACGCCCACCGAGGGGCTGGCGGACCTCCCCTCGCCCGCCGAGGTGCTGGCCGGGCTGCGCGACCGCGCGACCGAGCTGGCCGGCCGCGCCTTCGACGCCGCCGCCGACATCACCGACGTGAACTCGCTCCGCGCCTGGGCCCGCAGCGTCTGGGATGACGAGCTGCTGCGCGCGCAGGTGCTCTCCGCCGCCTGGCAGATGCTGCTGGTCCTCGCCGCCGGCATGCTGGCGGAACAGCTGGTGAACCTGCTGCTGCGCCGCCCCCAGCGCTGGCTGGACCACAAGGCCGCCACCGTGGAGGGGCCGCTGCGCGGCATCCGCCTCACGCCCTATGTCGTGGGCAACCTGGTGCTGTGCCTGCTGCCCATCATGGCCTTCGGCGTGGTGGCGCTGGGCGTCGTCGGCGGGCAGAGCATGTGGCCTTCCAGCCGCCTCATCATGGAGGCGCTGGTGCTGGCCTACATGGCCACCCGCACCGTCATGGCCGTGGCGAGGCTGGCGCTGGCGCCCAAGAGCAACCGCCTGCGCCTCGTGCCCTGCAGCGACGAGACGGCCATCAGCGCCACGCGCTGGACGCGGCGGCTGGCCGTCACCACCATCATCTTCTACGCGGCGTCCGAGGGGGGGCTGCTGCTCGGCCTGCCCATCACGGCGCGCGACGCCATCTGGCGCGTGGGGCTGCTGGTGCTCTCGGTGATGGGCGCCATGGTCATCCTGCAATTCCGCACGGTGGTGGCGGCGAAGCTGGCCGCGCCGCCGCTCGCGGCCGGCGACGTGCCGGACCGCGCGCGCGTGGCCATGCGTGCCCTGCGCGACCGCGTGGCGGGGCTGTGGCATGTCATCGTCATCCTCTGGATGCTGGCGGCCTGGGCGGTCTGGGCCTTGCAGATTGACCGCGGCTTCGAAAGGCTGGGCACGGCCTCGCTGCTCACCCTCGTCATCCTGGCGGTGGCCAAGGCGGCGGATGAGCTGGCGCGCCGCGTGCTGATCCGCGCCTTCAAGGTCAGCCCGGCGCTGGCCGAGCACTACCCGAACCTGGAGGTCCGCGTCGGCGCCTACCAGCCGGCGGTGAAGACCGCGATCTCCTCCTTCATCCTGGTGGTGTCCATCGTGGCCCTGCTGGAGGTCTGGGGGCTGGGGGCGCTCGCCTGGTTCGACACGGGCCGCTTCGGCAGCCGCGCCATGGTGGCGGTGGTGACGGTGGCCATCACGCTCTTCATCTGCGTGGCGGTGTGGGAGGCGGCCAATGCCGCCATCGCCCGCCAGCTCGACAGCCTGCCGCCCGATGGCTCGGCCGCGCGCAACGCCCGGGTGCGGACCCTGCTGCCCATGCTGCGCACCGTGCTGGGCGGCGTGCTGCTGCTGGTGGTGGGGCTGACGGCGGCGTCCGAGCTCGGCGTCAATGTGGCGCCGCTGCTGGCGGGCGCGGGCGTGCTGGGTGTGGCCATCGGCTTCGGCAGCCAGACGCTGGTGCGCGACGTCATCACCGGCATCTTCCTGCTGCTGGAGGATGCGGTGGCGGTGGGCGACGTGGTGCAGGTGGGCGGGCTGTCGGGCGCGGTCGAGAAACTGACCATCCGCTCCATCAAGCTGCGCGCCATGGACGGTTCCGTCCACATCGTCCCCTTCAGCGCGGTCACCACCGTGACCAACATGACGCGCGACTTCTCCTTCGCGCTGGTGGACCTGACGCTGGACTACAGCGCCGACACGGACGAGGCGGTGATGATGCTGCGCGTCATCGCGGAGGAGATGCGCGACGACGAGGCCTGGGCGCCCTCGCTGCTGGCGCCGCTGGAGGTGCTGGGCGTGGACCGCATCTCGGGCGAGGGCATCCTGGTGCGCGCCCGCATGATGACGCCGCCCATCCGCCGCTGGGCCGTGATGCGCGAGCTGAACCGGCGCGTGAAGCAGCGCGCGACGGAGCGCGGCATCAAGCTCTACGACCCGCGGCGCGGCATGATCATGGAAGGGAAGGCCACGGAAGCGAAAGCGCCGACGCCGGCAGAAGAGTGAGCAGCCACAGCGCCGCCACCCCGCCCAGGATGGCGATGGTGTAGTTGCGCGTGGCGAGCATCACGCCCACCACGCAGCCCGCCGCCACCCAGCGTGACGGCCCGGCCTCGACCAGCGAGGGTGTCACGAAGGCCACGAAGATGCAGCCCGGCAGGTAGGTCAGCATGGATTGCACGAAGGGGGTGGGCCTGGTGGCACGCAGCAGGGCATAGCCGCCGGCGCGCAGCGCGTAGCTGGCGGCCGCCATGCCCAGGATGGCCAGAAGCACGTCCCACCTGACCGACATCCGGCCTCCCCTCAGCGCAGCCCTTCCACTATGTCACGGAACAGCTGGGCCGGCAGGGTGCCGCCGCGCACATCATCCATGGGCCGGTTGTTGTCATTGCCGAGCCAGACACCGATGACGACCGGGCCGGAAGCGAGTTCGGCAAAGCCCAGGAACCAGGCGTCGCGGAAGGATTGGGTGGTGCCGGTCTTGCCGCCCGTCACGACGCCCGGCACGGCGGCCGCGCGGCCGCTGCCATAGCGGGTGGTGGCCTGCATCATGGCGCGCATCTGCGCCGCCGCGCTGGAGGGGACCACCTGGGCGGGCTCGGTGCGGGAGAGGGGCGCCGCGCGGCCCGCGGCCTCGGCGCGCACCATGCCGTGCGGCGCCACGCGCCGACCGCCATTGACCAGCGCGGCATAGGCCGCCGCCATCTCCAGCAGCGAGGCATCGCCGGTGCCGAGCGTGATGGACCCGTCGCGCGGGAATGGCCCGCGCAGGCCCAGCCGCTGCGCCACCTCGGCCACCGCCGCCGGCCCGCCGGCCTCCTGCATCACGCGCACGGCGGCCGTGTTGACGGAGTGGGCGAAGGCCTCCTCCAGCGTCACGCTGCCGCGCGTGCGCCAATTCCCGTTGGAGGGCGACCAGCGGCCCATCCGCACCGGGCCATCCGCCACCATGTCGCCGGAGGAGGCGCCACGTTCCAGCGCCGCCAGATAGGTGAAGGCCTTGAAGGTGGAGCCCGTCTGCCGCCTGGCCGAAACGGCCCGGTTGAAGGGGGAGCGGGAGAAGTCGCGCCCGCCCGCCATGGCGCGCACCGCCCCCGTGGCCGCGTCCAGCACCACCACCGCCCCCTGCCCGGCGCGGGCCGCCGCCCCCGGCCCGTCCAGCAGCGCGGCGAGGCGCGCCTCCACCACCGCCTGCCAGCCGGCATGGAGCGTGGTGCGGATGGTCAGATCCTGGCTGCCGGGGAATTGGCGGGGAATGTCCTCGAAGAGCCAATCCGCGAACCAGCCGCCATTGCGCGAGGGGCGGGGGGGAATCCGCATCTCCTCCAGCGCGCGGGCCGATTGGGCGGGGGTGATGGCGCCCGTGTCCACCATGGCGGCCAGCACGTCCCGCGCGCGGTCCAGCGCGCCATCGGGGTTGGTGCGCGGGTTGAGGCGCGAGGGCGCCTGGGGCAGCCCCGCCAGCACCGCCGCCTGCCACAAGGTGACGCGCCGCGCCGAGACGCCGAAATAGACCCGCGCCGCCGCATCCACCCCGAAGACGCCCGCACCCAGATAGACGCGGTTCAGGTAGATCTCGAGCAGCTCATCCTTGGTGAAGCGGTGCTCCAGCCACAGCGCCAGCAGGGCTTCCTGGACCTTGCGGCGCAGGCTGCGCTCGCCCGAGAGGAAGAGGTTTTTCGCGAGCTGCTGCGTCAGCGTGGAGCCGCCCTGCACCACGCCCCCGGCATTCCAGTTGGCCCAGGCGGCGCGGGCCAGCCCCACCACGTCCAGCCCGAAATGCGCCTGGAAGCGGCGGTCCTCGATGGCCAGCAGGGCGGCCGGCAGGTGCGGCGGCATGTCGCGCAGGCGCAGCGTCTCGCCGAAGAGGTCGCCCTGGGTGGCAAGCAGATTGCCCTCGGCGGTTTGCAGGGTGACGGAGGGGCGGCGCTGTTCCTCCAGCACGCGGTCCACCCGCGGCATGTCCCAGGTGAAGAAGAGCAGCAGGGCGGCCAGGGCCAGCCCGCCCCAGATGGTGGCGATGAGGGCGAACCTCGCCAGCGCCCAGCCGAGGTGCCGGCGGGCGGGTTTGGCGGCGCGGGGTTTTGGCCCGCTCGGGGGGTGCCGTTTCGTCCGGGGGGCGGCACGGGCCTCGGTTCGCAGCCGGGGGGCCGCTGAGCGGGGCATGAAGGAAGCTTAGCAGACCCGCGCGGCGCTAGGCGAGGCCCATGGCTTGACCCGGAGGCCCCGGCGCACCATTCCATCCGCCTCCCCGAAGGCCCGGAAGACGATGAACTGGATCAGTGAGTGGGCGCTGCCCAAGATCAAGACGCTGTTCGGCGCCCCGCGCGAGATGCCGGACAATCTCTGGCACAAATGCCCTTCCTGCGAAAAAATGATCTTCCAGAACGATCTGGAAGCCAATCTGCGGGTCTGCACCCATTGCGGCCACCACATGCGGCTCTCCGCCAAGCAGCGGCTGGACGCGACGCTGGATGAGGGCTGGCAGCGCGCCGACATCGAGAAGGTCCCCGTGGACCCGCTGCGCTTCAAGGACCAGCGCCGCTACGCCGAACGGCTGAAGGAGGCCCAGGCCAAGTCCGGCATGGAAGACGCCGTCATGGTCGGCCATGGCGCCATCGCCGGGCAGCGCGCCGTGGTCGCGGTCTTTGAATTCGCCTTCATGGCGGGTTCCATGGGCGCGGGCGTGGGCGAGGCGCTGGTCACCGCCGCGCGGCTGGCCGTGCTGCAGGACGCGCCGTTGATCGTCTTCGCCAGCTCCGGCGGCGCGCGCATGCAGGAGGGTGCCGTCAGCCTCATGCAGATGCCGCGCACGGTCATCGCGACGCAGATGGTGAAGGATGCCGGCCTGCCCTTCATCGTGGTGCTCTGCGACCCCACCACGGGCGGCGTGACCGCCAGCTTCGCCATGCTGGGCGACATCCAGATCGCGGAGCCCGGCGCGCTGATCGGCTTCGCGGGCGCCCGCGTCATCGAGCAGACGGTGCGGGAAAAGCTGCCCGAGGGCTTCCAGCGCGCCGAATACCTGCTGGCCAATGGCATTCTCGACATGGTGGTGAAGCGGGCCGAGATGCGCCCCACCCTGGCGCGCCTGCTGGCCCTGCTGCGCGGCGAACCCCGCGCCGAGGCCGCCTGACACCACGGCCATGAACGCGCTCATCGGCGGGCGGAGCGAGCCCATCATCGCGCGGATGCACGCGCTGCATCCGAAGCTGATCGACCTCAGCCTGGGCCGGCTGGAGGCGTTGCTGGCGCGCCTCGGCCACCCCGAGCGCAAGCTGCCGCCCGTCATCCATGTGGCGGGCACCAATGGCAAGGGCAGCACCTGCGCCGTGCTGCGCGCCGTGGCGGAAGCGGCCGGGCAGCGCGTGCACGCCTACACATCGCCGCATCTGGTGCGCTTCCATGAGCGCATCAGGCTGGCGGGCCACCTCGTCTCCGACGAGGCGCTGGCGGCCGCGCTGGAAGAGGTGGAGCGGGTGAATGGCGACACGCCCATCACCGTCTTCGAGATCACGACCGCCGTCGCCTTCCTGCTGTTCAGCCGCGTGCCGGCCGATGTGCTGGTGCTGGAGGTGGGGCTGGGCGGCCGCTTCGACGCGACCAATGTGGTGCGCGACCCCGCCGTGACCGCCATCGCCAGCATCTCCATGGACCACATGGATTTCCTGGGAAATGACCTGGCCTCCATCGCCTTCGAGAAGGCGGGCATCATCAAGCCCGGCACCCCCTGCGCCACCGGGGCGCAGCACCCCGAGGCGCTGTCCGTCATCGCCGCGCGCGCGGCCGAACTGGGCGCCCCCCTGCTGGCGCGCGGCGCGGCCTGGGACATGGACGCCACGGGCTACCGCGACGCCCATGGCGCCATCCCCCTGCCCCGCTTCGGCCTCCCCGGCGCCCACCAGCCCGACAATGCCGGCATCGCCCTGGCCGCGCTGCGCGCCTGGAACCCCGCCTGGCTGACCGACGCCGCCTGCGCCGCGGGCGTGGCCATGGCGCGCTGGCCCGCCCGGCTGCAACGCCTGCACGGGCGCCTCGCCCCCCCGGCCCCCTGGGAACTCTGGCTGGATGGCGGGCACAATGAGGGCGCGGGGCGCGCGCTGGCCGAGACGCTGGCCGGCTGGCGCGACCGGCCGCTGCACCTGATCGTCGGCATGAAGCAGGGCAAGACGGTGGAGGGCTTCCTGGCGCCGCTCATGCCGCTCGCCACCACGCTGACCGCCATCCGCGAGGTGGGGCAGCACCTGGCCATGCCGGTGGAGGAGATCATCGCCGCCAGCGGCGGCCGGGCCGAAGCGGGGCCGGACCTCGCCACCGCCCTGCCGCGCCTGCTGGCGGGCGCCGCCCCGGGGCGCATCCTGGTCTGCGGCAGCCTCTACCTCGCCGGCGAGGTGCTGAAGGCGGACGGCACCCTGCCGGATTGACCGGCCGCTACTCCAGCCCCGACGCGATGCGAAGGGCGCGGCGCAGCCAGGCGATGCCGATGCGCACCTGGCCTTCGGCGCAGAGGCGGCGGCCTTCCTCGGCCATGGCGCGCGGCGCTTCGGCCTCGGCGCCCGGCAGGCCGGCGAGGCGCTCGTAGAGGGTGGCGCAGTATTCCGGGGTGATGGTGGTGACGCGGACCGCGCCACTGGCCGCCGGCGCGTGCTCCGACGAGGCAAGCAACGGCACCATCAACGAGAAGAGAGCCAGAATGGACCGCATGGGGAATATATGCGCCTTGGCGCTTCACCCCCCCATGGGCCGGGGGTGAAGGCTGCGTCATTCCGATGGAGGTGAGCCCCGCAGCCGCTTGGTGGTGCCGCGCTTCGTCTTGCTGTCCATCCGCCGCTGCTGGGAGCCGCGCGTGGGCTTGGTGGCGCGGCGGATGGGGGCGGGGGTGCGGCGGCCTCGTCCAGCAGGGCCTGGAGGCGTTGCATCGCGTCCTCGCGGTTGCGCTCGCGCAGGCGGTGGCGCTGGGCGGTGAGCACCACCACGCCGTCCTTGGTCATGCGGCGGCCGGCCAATGTGGTGAGGCGCATCATCACCCGCTCGGACAGGTTCGCGGCGGCGGCGTTGTAGCGGAGCTGGACGGCGGTTTCGAGCTTGTTGACGTTCTGCCCGCCAGGGCCGGAGGACCGGAGGAAATCCTCCTCGACCAAGGCGGGGTCTATGGTGACGCGCATCAGGGTGCCAACCGGTTCTGGGCGGGCATGTCGTCCTTCAGCGCCACGCCAGAGGCACCCAGCGCGCGGGCGCCGCGCAGCAGCCAGTGCAGCTTGGCCGCGGCATCGGCGTGGGACAGCCCGCCGGGGCGGATGTTGCTGATGCAGTTGCGCTCGGCATCGGAGCGGCCGGGGCGGGGCGCCCAGGTGAGGTAGAGGCCCACGCTGTCCTGCGCCGAGAGGCCGGGCCTTTCGCCGATCATGACCACCACGGCCTCCGCACCCATGACGTGGGCGATGTCATCGCCCAGGGCCACGCGAGCTTGCAGCGCCACGACAACGGGCCAATCCGCGCCCAGGGCGCGCAGCAGCGGGGCGGCCTGGGATTGCACGCCGGTGGCGCACAACCCGTCCGCCACCACGACCACCACGCCGCCCGTCCTGGACAGGCGGGCGCGGTCCTCCGCGCGCAGGCGGCGGCCGAGGTCGGGGCGCAGCAGGTATTCGCGCCGGTCGCGCGCCTCGCTTTGCACCACGGGCGCGTCGAGGCCCAGCGCGTCAGGGTCCAGCGCGGACCAGACGGCGTCGCGCGCGGCGGCATGCGCCTCCTGGAAATCCAGATGCGCCGCCGTGGGCAGGGAGGTGCCGGCGCGGCCCAACGCCACGCGGGCGGAGGTGAAGCGGCGCAGGCTGTGGGTCGGGACCAACGTCATGACAGGCCGATCAGCGCCGGCGCCATGCGTTCGGGAATGCGCGCGCCGTCGCCAATGCCCATCCGCTCCAGCCAGGCCGCGAATTCGGGCGCGGGCGTCTTGCCCAGCAAAGCGCGCGCCGTGAGTCCGTCGTGGAAGCTGGTGGATTGGTAGGCCAGCATCACGTCATCCGCCCCCGGCACGCCCATGATGTAGGTGACGCCCGCCACGGCCAGGTTGATGAGCAGCGCGTCCATGTCGTCCTGGTCGGCCTCGGCGTGGTTGGTGTAGCAGACATCCACGCCCATCGGCAGGCCGAGCAGCTTGCCGCAGAAATGATCCTCCAGCCCCGCGCGCGCGATCTGCTTGCCGTCGAAGAGGTATTCGGGGCCGATGAAGCCCACCACGGAATTCACCAGCAGCGGGTCGAAGGCGCGGGCCACCGCATAGGCGCGGGCCTCGAGGGTCTGCTGGTCCACGCCGTGATGGGCATTGGCCGAGAGCGCGCTGCCCTGGCCCGTCTCGAAATACATCACGTTCTGGCCGACCGTGCCGCGTTGCAACGCCAGCGCGGCGGATTGCGCCTCGGCCAGCAAAGGCAGCGTCACGCCGAAGCTCTCATTCACGCCCTGGGTGCCGCCGATGGACTGGAACACCAGGTCGGTCGGCGCGCCGCGTTCCATGGCCAGCAGCGCGGTCGTCACATGGCACAGCACGCAGCTTTGCGTCGGGATGTCAAAGCGGGTGCGGACCCCTTCGAGCATCTCCAGCAGCGTCATCACCTGGGTCACGTTGTCGGTGGCGGGGTTCACGCCGATCACGGCATCGCCCGCGCCCAGCAGCAGTCCGTCCAGCACGGCGGCGGCCACGCCGCGCGCGTCATCGGTCGGGTCGTTGGGCTGGAGGCGGATGGAGAGGGTGCCCGGCAGCCCGATGGTGTTGCGGAAGCGCGTCACCACGCGGCACTTCGCCGCCACCGTGACCAGGTCGGACAGGCGCATGATCTTGGAGACGGCCGCCGCCATCTCGGGCGTGATCCCGCGCCGGATGGGCGGCAGCGCCTCGGGCGGGGCGGCCAGCAGCCAGTCGCGGAAACCGCCCACCGTCAGATGCGCGATGGGCGCGAAACCGTTGGGATCATGCCCATCCATGATGAGGCGCGTGACGTCATCCGCCTCATACGGGATCACCGCCTCATGGAGAAAATGCTTCAGCGGCACATCGGCCAGCGCCCGCTGCGCGGCCACCCGCTCGGCCCCGCTTTGCGCCGCGACACCGGCCAGCGCATCGCCCGAGCGGAAGGGCGTGGCGCGGGCCAGCAGCGTCCGCAGATCCTCGAACACGTATTGGGTGCCCGCCACGCTCTGCCGGAATGCCATGCCCGCCCCGCTTGCCAGATCCCCGCGCGGGCCGGAAACTCCCCGCCAACGGAGGACGTTCATGAGTCACAGCACGGTCGAGACCGCGCCCGATGCCCAGGCCGATTGGCCCGATGGCATCTATGCGCTGCTCAAGCAGTATTCAATCCGCCAGGTGGCGCTGGTGCCGGATGCGGGACATTCGCGCCTGATCAAGCGCTGCCTCGCCGACAACGAACTCCGCGTGGTGACGCTCACCACCGAGGAGGAGGGCATCGCCCTCATGCAGGGCGCCTGGCTGGGCGGCGAGCGCTCGGTGATGCTCATGCAGTCCTCGGGCGTGGGGAACTGCATCAACATGCTCTCCCTGTCCTCCATCCATCGCACACCCATGCCGATGATCGTGACGATGCGCGGCGATTTCGGCGAGTTCAACCCGGCGCAGGTCGCCATGGGCCAGGCGACCCAGGCGGTGCTGGAGGCCATGGGCACCCTCGTCCACCGCGCCGACCGCGCGGAGGATGTGCTGCCCACCGTGGAAGCCTCCCTCAAGCTCGCCTTCAACACCTTCCGCCCCACCGCCACGCTGATCGGCCAGCGGGTGCTGGGCGCCAAGACCTTCGGGAAGGACTGAGCCATGCTCGCACCCTCGGGGAAGATCGACCGGCGCGAACTCACCCGCGCCCTGCTGCAAGACCGTGGCGGCATGCTGGTCATCGCGGGCCTCGGCGCGCCGGCCTGGGACATCACGGCCATCGGCGACAGCCCGCAGAACCTGCCGCTCTGGGGCGGCATGGGCGGGGCGGCGATGATCGGCCTTGGCCTTGCTTTGGCCCAACCCAGCCGCCGCGTGCTGGTGCTGACCGGCGATGGCGAGATGCTGATGGGCATCGGCAGCCTCGCCACCATCGCGCACCAGGCGCCGAAGAACCTCGCCATCGTCGTCCAGGACAATGAACACTACGGCGAGACAGGCATGCAGGAGACGGCGACGCGCCACGGCACGGACCTCGCCACCATGGCGCGCGGGGCGGGCCTCAAGCACACCATGCTCGTCACCGAGGCCGGCGACGTGCCCGCCCTGGTCAAGGCCGCCCGCGAAGGCGACGGCCCCTTCTTCGGCGTGGTGAAGGTGGATGCGGGCAACAAGCCCCTCGTCCTGCCGCCCCGCGAAGGCGCCATCCTGCAGGCCAGGATGCGGGAACACCTCATGGGGCCGCAGGCGCACCTCGCGTGAGCCATGTGGGGGCGGTACCTCGGGAGGGGCGCCGCCCCTCCCGAACCCACCCCGCCAGGAGCCGGTGGGCTCCTGGACCTCGTTCAGCTTGGTTGGGTTTCGGGAGGGGGTTAAACCCCCTCCCGAAACCCAACAAAACTCAATGGTTCCAAGGGCCCACTGGCCCTTGGCAGGTGGGGTCCGGGGAGGACGGCGTCCTCCCCGGGGTGCCCGCCCCCCACATCGCCACACCGAGAGGCCCCTGATGCCCCATGTCGTTCTCCTGCGTCCTGTCCATGCTGATGCGCTCGCGCGGCTGGAGGCCGAGCCCGGCTACACGGTCGAGACGCTGCTGAATCCCAACAAGGACAACCTGCCGGGCGTGATGGCGCGGGCGGATGCGATCATCGTGCGCGCGACGCCGATCAACGCGGAATTCCTGGACATCTCGCCCAAGCTGTCCATCGTGGCGCGGCATGGCGTGGGCTATGACGCGGTGGACGTGCCGGAGCTGACGAAGCGCGGCATTCCCCTGACGGTCACGGCCGATGCCAACGCGCTCTCGGTGGCCGAGCACGCGATGATGCTGATGCTGAACATCGCGAAGCAGCTCAAGACCTTCGACATCAACACCCGCGCGGAGAAATGGAGCACCATTGACGCGCCCCAGGCCTATGATTTGTCGGGCATGACGGTGCTGGTGGTGGGCTTCGGCCGCATCGGCGGGCGGGTGGCGCGGCTGTGCCACGCCTTCGGGATGGATGTGCTGGTGCATGACCCGGCGATCCCGATGAACACGGTGAAGGGCGCCGGCTTCCGCTATGCCAAGACCCTGCAGGAAGGCCTGGCGCAGGCGGATTGGGTGACGATGCATTGCCCGTCCAACGCGCAGAATCGCGGCATGGTGAACGCGGAATTCCTGGCGGCGATGAAGCCTGGCGCGCGCTTCATCAACACCGCGCGGGGAACCCTGGTGCAGGAGGAGGCGCTGGCCGCCGCACTCCGCACCGGCCAGGTGGGGGCCGCCGGCGTGGACGTGTTCTGGGAGGAGCCGGTGAAGGCCTCCAACCCGCTGCTGAACGCGCCCAACGTGATCGCGACGCCGCATTCGGCGGCGGGGACGGACCAGGGCATGCGGCGGATGGGGCTGTCGGCGGTGTCCTCCATCATCGGCCATTTCAAGGGCGAGCTGGACGAGGACATGGTCATCAACAAGGAAGTGCTGCGGGGGAACCGGTGAACCCGCTTCTCGTCCTGGCGGAGCACGCGGCGTCCTGGCGCACGGCCCCGCTGGACGCCGACCTCGACCGCCACGCCCGCCGCGCGCTGATCGACTGGTTCGCCTGCGTGCTGGCCGGCGCGCGCAAGGAGCCGGCCACGCCCATGGCGCGGGCGCTGGCCGCCGAACGCGGCACGGGCCAGGCCGTCAGCTACACCGATGGCGCGCGGACCGGGCTGCGCCACGCGGCACTCATCAACGGCACGGCCAGCCATATCGTGGAGTTCGACGACATCTGGCGCTGGGGCGTCTATCACCCCGGCTGCCCGACCATCGCGGCGGCGCTGGCGGCGGCGCAGTCGCGCGGCACGGATATGGCGGCGCTGCTGCGCGCCATGACGGCAGGCTATGAGGTCTCCTGCCGCATCGCCCAGGCGGTGCAGCCCTCGCATTACGACTACTGGCACACCACCGGCACGGTCGGCACCTTCGGGGCCGCCGCCGCGGTCGCCGTGCTGCTGGACTGTGATGCCGGGCAGACGGCCCATGCCATCGCCACCGCCGCCACCATGGCGGGCGGGCTGCAACAGGCCTTCCGCGGCGATGGGATGAGCAAGCCGCTGCACCCGGGCCATGCGGCGGAAGCCGGGGCACTCGCCGCCATGGCGGCGCGCGAGGGCATGACCGGCGCGCTGGACGTGCTGCATGGCGAGGCGGGCTTCGCCGCCGCCACCAGCGAGGACACGGGCAAGTGGGACAAGCCGCTCTCACTGATCGGCAAGCCGCTCGCCATCACGGAAATGACCATCAAGAACCATGGCTGCTGCGGGCATATCTTCGCGGCGCTGGATGCGGTGCGGGAATTGCAGCGCGCCCATGGCTTCACGGCGGATGACGTGGCGGGCGTGCATGTCGCGGGCTATGCGGCGACGAAGAATGTCTGCGACCGGCCCGAGGCGCGGACCGAGCAGGAATGCCGCTTCTCCACCCAGTTCACGGTGGCGACCATGCTGCTGCATGGGGCGGTGCGGCTCTCCGCCTTCGACGAGGCCCGCCTGTCGGACCCCGCCATCCGCGCCGTGATGCCCCGCATCACCGTCAGCCAGGACGCGGAGTGCGAGGCCGCCTTCCCCGCCCAGCGCAGCGCCAAGGTGACCATCCGGCTGCGCGACGGGCGGGAGCTGTATCAGTTCCAGCCCACCCGCAAGGGCGACCCGGACGCGCCGCTGACCGACCAGGACCTGTCGGAAAAATTCCTGGAGCTGGTGGCGCCGGAGACCGGGGCGGAGGCCGCGGCTTCGCTGCTGGAATCGCTCTGGAAAGGGTCCGCGCTGCCCGGCCTCGTCGCGCTGCGCTGACAAAAAAGCCCCGCGCCGGGCGATCCGGCGCGGGGCTGTTCATGGGCCTCGGGCGGCTCAGCCCGAGCGGGTGGCCACCAAGCGCCAGGCCGGGTCATCGGTCGCGATGTCGCGCTGGAAGGTCCAGATGTCGATCACCTCGGTGATGGCGTCGGAACCCGCCACGATCTCGCCATCGCGGCCCGTGGTCATGTTCACCTGGTCGGAGATGAAGCGCACCGTCACATCGGCGACCGTGCCGCGCAGCTCCGCGCCTTCCACCACCATCTCGTGCATGGAGCGGATTTCGGTGCGCTGGCGCTCACCCGCCTGCTCGCGCGCCGTGATGGCGCCCTCGAAGCCGGCATAGGTGTCGTCGGAGAGCAGGTTGCGCAGCGTCTCGCGGTCGCCCTGGGCGAAGGCGGCCACGATCATGCCGAAGGCGCCCTCGGCACCGTCCAGGAAGGTGTTCGGGTCGAATTGCGGGTCCGCGCTGGCAATGCGCGCCAAGGCCGCGCCGGTGGGCGAACGCACATCCGGGATCACGCGGCGCGTGTTGCTGCGCTGCGCGGGCATGATCTCCTCCGCCACGCCCTCGGCACGGGCCGTGGGGCCCTGCACGCCCTGGGGCTGCTGCGGCGGCCGCTCATAGCCGGTGCGCTTGCCCAGCACGCTGCGCAGGCGCAGCACCAGGAAGGCAGCCACCATGGCGAAGAGGATCAGATCAATCGGGAAACCGCCCTGCATCGGGACCTCCTCTGGAACCGCCTACTTAGGCATGACGTGGCGTGGCCGCAATGTCCCACTCGGCTCACTTGCCCGCCAGCCGCGCCGCCGCTACCCCGGAACCCATCCCAGGGGAATGAGCCGAGACATGATCTTCCTGCGCCACGGCCAGAGCGAGTTCAACCTTCTCTTCACCCAGACGCGCCGCGACCCCGGCATCATAGACCCGAAGCTGACCCCGCTGGGCCATGAACAGGCGGAACGCGCGGCCGAGGAATTGGCCAAGCGCGACATCCGCCGCGTCATCACCTCGCCCTATACCCGCGCCTTGCAGACCGCGACGCCGGTGGCGCGGGCGCTGGGGCTGCCACTGACGGTCACGCCCACGGTGCGCGAACGCTACGCCTTCACCTGCGACGTGGGCACGCCCGTCAGCCACCTCCAACGCGACTGGCCCACGGTGGGTTTCCACGCGATCGAGGAGATCTGGTGGCCCCCCATCGAGGAGCCGGAGGACCAGGTGCTGGCCCGCGCCGCCCTGTTCCGCGCCGAGATGGCGGCCCTGGACGACTGGGCGCACACCCTGGTGGTGTCCCACTGGGGCTTCATCCTGGCCTTCACCGGGCAATCGGTCATGAACGGGCAGATGATCGAGGCCGACCCCACGGCCGGCGCGCCCGAGACCGTGGTCTGGAGGCATTGATGGACACGCTCCTCGTCACCGGCGGCGTGGTGGTCACGCTGGACCCCACGCGCCGCGTCATCCCCGATGGCGCGGTGGCCATCCAGGGCGGGCGCATCACGGCCGTGGGCCCCCGCGCCGAGGTGGAGGCCGCCGTCCCCTCCCCTACGCGCGTGCTGGACGCGCGCGGCAAGGCCATCCTGCCCGGCTTCGTGGACAGCCACGCCCATGCCGGGCATGGGCTGGTCAAGACCATGGGCAATGGCGACAGCGCGGCCTGGATGGAAGCCTGCCGCGTCATCTACACCACGGCCTCGCCGCCCTCCTTCTGGGCGGCGGAGGCGCGGCTGGCGGGGCTGGAACGCCTCATGGCCGGCGTCACCACCGGCGTCTCCCTGCTGGGCGGCGGCGATTCCATCATGCGCGTGGACAGCCCCGCGGCCGGCGAGGCGCGGGCCCAGGCCATCGCGGAGATCGGCATCCGCGAAGTGATGGCCGTGGGCCCCACCCGCCCGCCCTTCCCCCGCCGCTATGACGAGCGCGACGTGTCCTTCACGGAACAGCTGGAGGTCATGGGCCTGCTCTTCGAGCGGCTGCACGGGAAGGGGCTGATGCGGCTCTGCACGCTGATGCCCGTCTATCGCGAGGCGCAGCACGACGCCGCGAAGGTGGCCGAGATCCGTGCCCAGGGCGAGGCGGTCCGCGCGCTGGGCGCCCGCTTCGGCGCCCGCTTCCACCAGGACGGGCACCGCAACGGCTCCATCGCCATGGCGGATGGGATGTTCGGGCTGCTGGGGCCGGACGCCTTCCTCTCGCACTGCGTGGACCTGACCGATGCGGACATCGAGACGCTCGCCCGCACCGGCGCCCATGTGGTTCACAACCCGACGGCCATCGCCGCCGTGCGCGGCTTCTGCCCCGTGGTGCGGATGCTGGAGGCGGGGGTGAACGTCGTCATCGGCAGCGATGGCACCGCGCCCGACCGCAGCGGCGACATGCTGCGCCACGGCTTCGCCGCCATGCGCTACGCCCAGCAGCACGCCCGCGACGACAGGCTGCTGCCGCCGGGCCGCATCCTGGAGATGATGACGATTGACGCCGCCCGCGCGCTCGGCATGGAGGATGAGGTCGGCAGCCTGGAACCCGGCAAGCGCGCGGATGTGATCACGGTGGACCTCACCGCCCCGCACATGGCGCCAGCCAACATGCCCGTTTCCCGCGTCATCCACTTCGCCACCGGGGCCGATGTGCGCGACGTGGTGGTGGAGGGCCGCGTGCTGATGGAGGCGCGCCGCGTGCCGCACCTCGACCCCGCCGGCATCGTGGCCGAGGCCGAATCCGCCACCGCCGCCATGCTGCGCCAATCGGGGCTGGAGGCGCTCACGCTGGAGGAGCCGGGCTGGGGGCGTATCCGCCGCGGCTGACGCCTCAGAAGTTCACGCCTCCCTCCTTGCCCTTGCGGCGGAACTTGATGCGCCATTTCAGGCCGCGCGCCGGGTGCACCCCCTGGCGCCAGGCGGAGGGGCCCTCCCGCAGCAGGCCCTCGCCGAGGAGGTCGTCGAAGACCTCGCGCAGGGTGATGCTGTGCTCGTCGTAATGGAACACCTCGTGGGGGTGGTCGCCGCTGTCCATCGGGTAGATCTGCAGCAGCACCTGCCGGTCCGATTTCTGGTTGGCCATCCGCATGGGCGCCTCGATGGCCTGCAACGGGTTGCCCACCACCAGGCCGCGCCGGAAGAAGGGCGCCAGCGGGATGGTCAGCGTGCGCGCCGTGGTGACGCCGATGGTGCCGGGCACCGCCTTGGCGAAGGCCTTGGCGCTGCGGGCCACGACATGGGCCATGCTCTCGTTGCGGAAGCCCACGCCGATCCGGCGCCCGCGCTCCAGTTGCAGCACGATGCCCTTCGCCGCCTTCGAGCCGTTCAGCAATTCGTGGATGTCGCCCCGCAGGCCGGTCAGGGTGAAGCATTGCCCGGGGGAGAGGGTGAAGGTCCCGCCCCGGCGCAGCATGACGTCGAGGCCGGTCAGCTCGTCGTCGAGCTCGGCCCATTCTTCGTGGGTGAGGATGTAGTGGGTGATCCCGCAGACTGCGCCCATGGCTGGCCTCCGCTGCCGCCGCGCCTGGCCTGGCCGGGGGGCCTGGTTGCCGGTCGGATGCGAATGCCTACACCAGGTTGAGGCCGCCGCATGGGATTATCTTGGCGGCCAGGGCTCAGCCCGGCCGGCGGAAGCGCGTGCCGGTGCGGCGCATCCGCGCCAGAACATAGCCCGTCCAGACCAGCTGCACCGCCAGCGCGGGCAGGACGATGTAGGGCTTCAGCTCCGGCCCCAGGCGCAGGAAGAGGAAGGCCAGCCCGGCGTGGAACAGGGCGAAGCCCCAATGCGTGGCCACCACCTGCCATACCGAGAGGCCCGTCGCGGTCGCCACCTGGTAGAGGTGGCTGCGGTGCGGCTCCGCCACGGCCTCGCCCATCAGGGCGCGGCGGGCCAGGGTGAAGGCGGCGTCCCACAACAGGCCGAACAGCAGCAGCGGCACGATGAGGAAGCTGACCTGGCTGCTCTCCAGCCCGGCCGCGGCCACCGCCAGCACCGCCAGCATGAAGCCCGCGAACTGGCTGCCCACATCGCCCATGAAGATGCGCGCGGGGTGGAGGTTGTAGGGCAGGAAGCCCAGGAAGCCCGCCAGCAGGAACAGCGCGGCCGCATGGATGAACCATCCGCCCTGCAAGGCCGCGATGGCGGCCAGCGCGGCGCAGGCGATGACCACCACGCCGCCCACCAGCCCATCCATGCCGTCCATGAAGTTCACGGCATTGGTGCAGCCCACGATCCAGAACAGCGTGATGGCCAGGCCCAGCACGCCCAGCGGCAGCGGGCCGATCACCGGCAGGGAGAGGGTGTGCAGCACCAGCCCCGCCCCCAGCGCCACCAGCGCGGCCAGGGTCTGCGCGGCCAGCTTCACCAGGAAGCGGAAATCCCGCACGTCATCGGCCAGCGCCACGCCCGCGATGGCCACCGCGGCCAGGATGACGCCGACATAGCGCGCATCGGCCATGGGGTTGGCCGGCATGATGTGGAACAGCACCAGCATGCCCAGCACGAAGGCCAGCACCGGCCCCACCCCCCCGCCCTTGGGCGTGGGGCGGTCGTGCATCTTGCGCGCCTCGGGGTGGTCCAGGATGGGCCGCGCGATCATGGCCCGCACCGCGACCGCCGAGACGAGGACGAGGACGGGCGCCAGCAGCAGCGTGGGCAGGATGGAGGGGAAGTACATCGGGACGCGCCGCTATGCCCTGCCGGGGGGCGTCCCGCAACCTGGAGGTCAGAGAAAAGCCGGCACCAGGCTCAGCACCAGCAGCACGGCCATCACGCGGTTGAAGGCCCGCAGGCGGGCCGGCGTGGCCAGGAAGCGTCGCGCGCCCAGCCCCACCCCGGCCCAGATCAGCAGGCAGGGCAGGGAGACCAGGGCGAACACCGCCGCCATGCCCAGCGCCTGGGGCAGCAGCGGCGCCTCCGGCCGGGTGAAGGCCGGCACGGCGGCCAGTGCGATCATCCAGGCCTTGGGGTTCACCCATTGGAAGGCGGCCGCGCCCCAGAAGCCCAGGGGTGGCGCCGCCGGCCTTCCATCGGGCGGGGGCGCCTGGGCGATCTTCCAGGCCAGCCAGACGAGCCAGGTGGCGCCCACCACCTGCAAGGCCGGGTGCAGCCAGGGGAAGCGCTGGAAGGGCCAGCCCAGCCCGGCCGCGATGGCGACCAGCATGGCCGGGAAGCCCAGCGTGATGCCCAGCATGTGCGGCACCACCGCCCGCAGCCCGGACCGCGCCGCGGCCGCCGAGACCATCAGCGTGTTCGGCCCCGGCGTGGCCGAAGTCGCGATGGCGAAGGCGATGAGGGCCAGCAGGCTGTCCATGCCGCAGCATGACGCGGCGGCGGGATTTAGGTCAACAAGACTGACACATCACGTCGGCGCATGAAAAAGGGCGCGCATGAAAAAGGGGAGGCCGAAGCCTCCCCCCTTCCGAATTCACAGACCGCGATCAGTCGCGCGCGGCGGCGCCCAGCTCGGCCACCAGCTCGGCCTCGAGGGTGATCTCCTCCTCGCGCTCGATCTCCTCGCCGCGGGCCTGGCGCTCGGCCTCTTCCGGGCTGCGGGCGACGTTCACGATGATGGGCAGGTGCACCTCGGGGTGCAGCTCCACCTTCACCGTGGTCAGGCCCAGCGTCTTGATGGGCTGCTCCAGCAGCACCTGGCTGCGCGAGACGGTCAGGCCGCCGGCCGTGCAGCCATCGGCGATGTCGCGCGCGGAGACGGAGCCGTAGAGGCCGCCGCTCTCACCCGCCGAGCGGATGAGGACGACGGAGAGACCCTCCATGCGCTCCGCGATGCGCTCGGCTTCCTCGCGGCGCTTGATGTTCAGCGCCTCGAGCTGGGCGCGCTCCACCTCGAACTTGGCGATGTTCGCCTTGGTGGCACGGATCGCCTTGCCCTGGGGCAGGAGGAAGTTGCGCGCGTAGCCGGGCTTCACCTTCACCAGCTCGCCCATCTGGCCGAGCTTGTCCACGCGCTGCATCAGAATCAGGTCAATCATCGCACGCCTCACATCACGGGTTGGGCGGCGTCGGGCGCCGCCGGAATTGGTCGAAGAGGCCCACGCCGACCATCAGCGGGGCCATGAGCTGCAGGAAGAGCAGCATCAGCAGGTAAAAGCCGGTCAGGAAGGCGCGCCGGCCGGGACGGTTCCGCAGCCGCCGATGCACCCCCAGCACGCCCAGCAGGAAGAAGGGCAGCAGCAGGAGCAGCAGCGCCGACAGCGCCAGCACCCCGTCCGAGACGGTCCAGAGCACCAGGGCCACCAGGGGCAGCGGCGCGTACCAGCCGGGCAGGCGCAGATCGTCCACCGGCGGCAGGGAGGCGATGGCCAGCCCCCGCCGCTCGACGAAGCGCTGCGCCAGCAGCCCGTTGCCCAGCAGCAGCAGCGCGAGCCAGAGCCCCGCCGCGGCCGCCTTCACGCGCGCCACCTGGTCCATCATCGCCTCGGGCATGTCCACGCCCATGCGGGTCACGCCCATCTCGACCGCGGAGCGCATGGCGCCCTCGAGGTCGGTGACGAAGAGGGCCACCAGCAGCAGCACCGCCGTGGGCCAGAGCCCCAGCAGCGCCAGCGGCGTGGACAGCACCATGCGCCCCGTGCCGGGCGGCAGCGCCGTGATGGCGATGAGCGCGGCCGGCAGGCCGAACATCACGAGGTACATGCCCATGCCGAGCAGCGAACTGCCCAGCAGCACCACCATGGCCGCAAGCCCCGTCGCCGCCCCCGCCACGCGGCCGCCAAAGGCGGCCCCCGCGGCCAGGATGGGCAGCGGCGCCACCCACATCAGCAGCCCGCCGAACGGCATGCCGCGCATCGCGAACAGGGCGAACAGCGCCGAGAGCAGCCCGGCCGCACCCGCGGCCAGTGCCCATGGCTGGCTGAACATGCCACCCTGTCCCGAGGAGCCGCTCACGCCGCCGGCCTTTCCTGCGTCAGTCGTTGATGACGTAGGGCAGCAGGGCCAGGAAGCGGGCGCGCTTGATGGCCTGGGCCAGCTCACGCTGCTTCTTGCCACTGACCGCCGTGATGCGGCTGGGCACGATCTTCCCGCGCTCGCTCAGGAAGCGGGAAAGGAGGCGCACATCCTTGTAGTCGATCTTCGGCGCGTTGGCGCCGGAGAAGGGGCAGGACTTCTTGCGGCGATAGAAGGGCCGGCGGGCGCCCACGGCGGGGCGGCGGGCGGCGATGTTGGGTTCGGCGGACTCGCTCATGGCGTCCTCACATCTCGTCGTTCATGGAGGGGTCCATCTCGTCGCGCGGACGGGCCCGGAATTCCTCGCGATCGTCGCCACCGGCGCGGCCGCGGCCGGAGGTGAAGCGGCCGGCGGGCTTGGGCCCGCGGAAGCCGCGCTCACGGTCACGGTCGTCGGCGCGCTTGGCCAGCACGGCCGAGGGCTCCTCGGTGATGGCTTCCACGCGGATGGTCATCTCGCGCAGCACATCCTCGTTCAGGCCGAGCTGGCGCTCGATCTCCTGCATGGCCGGCGCCGGGCAGTCGAGGCCCAGCAGCATGTAATGGCCCTTGCGGTTCTTCTTGATGCGATAGGCGAGGCCGCGCAGGCCCCAGTATTCGCGCTTCTTCACCTCGCCGCCCTGCTCGGTGAGCACTTCGGCCATCTGGTCGGCGATCGCCTCGACCTGCTGCTGGGTGATGTCGTTGCGCGCGATGAACACGCATTCGTAGAGTGGCATGGGATCTCCCTCTGGATGCTCAGCCCTGAGCCCCGGGGATCGGGGCGCGCAAACGGGCATAGCCGCGGGCGTGCCAACGCCGGCGGCAGGGTGGGGCGCATGAACCACAGCCACCCCCGGCGATCAAGGGGGAATCGCGCGGGGGTGCCCCGCGCCGGCGCGGGGCCGGCGCCTGATCCGCGGAGGCGGCATCGCCGGAGCGGTGAATCAGTCGCCGAAACGGCGTTACCGCCGCGCCATCCCCAGCACCACCTGCCGCGCGATCACCTCGTCGGGCAGGCCGGTGGTCTTGGACTGGCGCTCGGCGCGCAGCAGGGCGGCGCCCAGCGCCTCCAGCCGCGCGGCGGGCCAGCGGCGCAGCGCGCGTTCCATCGCGGGCTTGTTCCGCCAGAACACCGGGGGGCGCAGCGCGCCCAGCGCCTCGTCGGGCGAAGCGCCCCCCTGCACGGCCAGCGCCGCCTGATGCAGCCGCTGCACATGGCGCAGCGCCGCGCGCAGCACCTGCACCGGGTTGGCGCCCTCGGCGAAGGCGTTGGCGATGGCGCGGTCGGCGGCGGCCACATTGCCCTCGGTCGCGGCCAGCAGCGCCTCGTCGAGGTCGAGCGCGCTGCCCTCGCCCAGCACCTCCATCGCGTCTTCCAGCGTGATGGGCTGGCCTGGGGTGGCGTGCAGGGCCAGCACCTCCAGGTTGCGGCGCAGCGCCAGGCGGTCCTCGCCACCCCGCTCGGCCAGCCAGTCCAGCGCGGCGGGTTCGGCCCGCGCCTCCAGCTCGTTCAGGATGCGGGCGATGGAGGCCGCGAGGTCCCGCCCCCGCTCGGCATAGCATTCGATGACCTGGCCGCGCGCATCGCCGGCCACGAGGGCGCGCAGCTTGGACCGGCCGGGCAGGCCCAACCCTTCCATCACCACCAGCCCAGGCCCCGGCCCGGCCAGCGCCAGCCGCGCGGCCTCCGCCCAGCCATCCTTGGCGTCGCGCACGCGGATGGCGGGGCGGCCACCCATCAGGGGCGTGGAGGCCGCGGTGTTGGCGAGGAAGGCCGCATCCTTCAGCGCCTCCCGCCCCGCCTCGGTGACACAGAGGGCATCGCCGCCCGAGGCGGCGGCGATGAGGTCGGCGGCACGCTCGCTGATCAGCCCCGCGTCATCGCCCACCAGCAGCACCACCCGGCAATCGGCCGGCGGGGCCGCCAGGAATGCCGGCAGCTTCCGCGCGTCGAGCTTGGCCGCCAAGCCTCAGGCCTGCAGGCGCCGGCGCAGCGCGGCGGCGACGCCCAGCACGATGCGGTCGCCCAGCTCCTCGACCATGCGGCGCTCGGTGTCGTCGCGCGACATGTCGGCGGCAAAGAACTGCAGCGTGGGGATGTTGTAGGAATCGATCGTCCGCGCGAGGCCGCGCCCCAGCACGGTGGGCGGCGTGCCGCCATCGGTCAGCGTCCAGGGCGCGCTGCCGATGACGCGCACGCGGCTGGTGTTGCCATCGCGCAGGAAGCCCAGCGCCTCGGTCGTCACGCCGAAGCTCGTCTGCAACTGGTAGCGCGCGGCGGTGCCGGGGCTGAGGGATTCGAAGCGTCGCTCCAGCATGCGCCGCAGCAGCTGCCCGCCGCGCTCCGGGATATTGGCCACGCGCACCGCAGCCATCTCCTGCACCAGGCGCGGCTCGCCACGGAAATCATCGCCGCCGCCGCGCGCGCCATCGGGGCCGTAGAGCGGCCGGAAGCCGCAGCCAGCCAGGAGGGTGGCGCCGCCGAGCGCCCAGAGGTTGCGCCTATGCCACAAGGTTCACCACCCGCCCCTTCACATGGATCCGCTTGCGGACGGGCTTGCCGTCCAGCGCGCGGATCACATTGGGTTCGGCCTCCGCCAGCGCGAAGACCTGTTCGTCCGTCGCGTCCACCGGCACCTCGATGGTGGCGCGCAGCTTGCCCAGCACCTGGACGGCCAGGGTCAGCGTGTCGGCGGCGAGCAGCGCGGGGTCGGGTTCCAGCCAGGGCAGCTTCGCCACCAGGCCCTCGCCGGGGCGCAGCGTGGACCAGAGTTCCTCCGCCAGATGCGGCATCATGGGTGAGGCGAGACGCACCAGGGCCTCCAGCGCCTCGGCCCGCGCGGCGCGGGGGCCGTGCCGGCGTCCGCGATGGCATTGGCGAGTTCATGGATGCGGGCCACCGCCACGTTGAAGGCGAAGCCCTCCAGCGCCTCGGTCACGGCGGCGATGGTGCGGTGCGTCGTCTGGCGCAGCTTCTTGCCCGCGCCCTCATCCGCGCCGCCGTCCAGGTTCTGCGCCAGGCGCCAGACGCGGTGGATGAAGCGGCTGGCCCCGGCCACGCCCGCCTCGGACCATTCCATGTCGCGCTCGGGCGGGTTGTCGCTCAGGATGAACCAGCGCGCGGTATCGGCGCCGAAGCGGTCAATGATGGCGCCGGGGTCCACCGTGTTGCGCTTGGACTTGGACATGCTCTCGATGCGGCCCACCGTCACCGGCTCATTCGTGCCCTTCACGATGGCGGTGCCGTCGGGGCGCTTCTCCACCTCCTCGGGGTAGAGCCAGCGGCCATCCGCGCCCTTGTAGCTCTCGTGCTGGACCATGCCCTGGGTGAAGAGGCCCGCGAAGGGTTCGTCCAGCGTGACATGGCCGGCGGCGCGCATGGCGCGGGTGAAGAAGCGGCTGTAGAGCAGGTGCAGGATCGCGTGCTCGATGCCGCCGATATACTGGTCCACCGGCAGCCAGGCGTTCACGGCCTCCGGCGTCACCGGCACCCCGGCGCGGGGCGAGCAGAAGCGGGCGAAATACCAGGACGAATCCACAAAGGTGTCGAAGGTGTCGGTCTCGCGGCGGGCCGGCTTGCCGCAGGACGGGCAGTTGACGTGCTTCCACGTCGGATGGTGGTCCAGCGGGTTGCCGGGCCTGGAGAAGTCCACATCCTCCGGCAGCACCACGGGCAATTGGTCGGCCGGCACGGGCACCACGCCGCAATCGTCGCAATGGATGACGGGGATGGGGCAGCCCCAGTAGCGCTGGCGCGAGACGCCCCAGTCGCGCAGGCGCCAGTTCACCACGCCCTGGCCCTGCTGGAGGCTTTCCAGCTCCTCGATCACGCGGCGCTTGGCCGCCGGCACGTCCAGCCCGTCGAGGAAGCGGCTGTTCACCAGCACGCCATCCTCGGTGAAGGGGGCCTTGGCCACGGAGAAATCCGCGCCCGCATCCTTCGGCTTCACCACGGGGATGATGGGCAGGCCGTATTTGGACGCGAAGTCATGGTCGCGCTGGTCATGGCCCGGGCAGCCGAAGAGGGCGCCGGTGCCATATTCCATCAGAACGAAATTGGCGATCCAGACGGGGTGCTTCTCCCCGGTGAAGGGATGGATCACGGTGAAGCCGGTGTCGAAGCCGCGCTTCTCGGCCTGTTCGATCACGGCCTCGCTCGTGCCCATGGCGCGGCATTCGGCGATGAAGGCGGCGGCGTCCGGGTTGCGGGCCGCGGCGGCGGCGGCCAGCGGGTGCTCGGCGGCCACGGCCAGGAAGGACATGCCGAAGAGGGTGTCGGGGCGGGTGGTGAAAACTTCAACATCGCTCACGCCATCCGCCGGTTCGGACAGCTTGAACTTCAGCCGCGCCCCCTCGCTGCGACCGATCCAGTTGGCCTGCATCAGCTTCACGCGCTCGGGCCAGCGGTCCAGCGTGTTCAGCGCCTCCAGCAGGTCCGGCGCGAACTTCGTGATGGAGAGGAACCACTGGCTCAGCAGCTTCTTCTCGACCACCGCGCCGCTGCGCCAACCGCGCCCGTCGATCACCTGCTCATTGGCCAGCACGGTGTTGTCCACCGGGTCCCAGTTGACCCAACTTTCCTTGCGCTCGACCAGGCCGGCGCGCAGGAAGTCCAGGAACAGCTTCTGCTGCTGGCCGTAGTATTCGGGGTCGCAGGTGGCGAATTCGCGTTCCCACTCCAGCGAAAGCCCCATGCGCTTCAGCTCGGCGCGCATGTTGGCGATGTTGGCGTAGGTCCATTTCGCCGGATGGGTGCCGCGTTCGCGCGCGGCATTCTCGGCGGGCAATCCAAAGGCGTCCCAGCCCATCGGGTGCATCACCAGGTGGCCGCGCGCCCGCTTGTAGCGCGCCACCACATCGCCCAGCGTGTAGTTCCGCACATGCCCCATGTGGATCTTGCCCGAGGGGTAGGGGAACATCTCCAGCACGTAATACTTACGGGCATCGGCGGGCGGCACGTCGGGCACGCGGAAGCAGCCCGCCGCATCCCATTCCCGCTGCCAGCGCGGTTCGGCGGCGCGGAAATCATAGCGGGCATCGAGGCTGGCGGGGGCGGGCGTATCGGGCATGGAGCTTCCATAAAGCAGAACGCGCGGCGCGGAAATGTGGCGCTTGCATCGGCCGTGGGTTTGCCCAACCTGTCATCCCGTGCGCGCCGTCCTCCCGCTCCTGTTCGGTCTGCTGCTGGCCCTGCCCGCGAGCGCGCCCGCCTGGGCCGACGAGGAAGCGGCGCACCAGCGCGTCTTCTCGGCCGGGAGCATCCTGCGCGGCGGGCTGCCCACGGCCAGCCTCGCCATCGGCTTTACCCAGCATTATCGTGGCGCCGTGCCGCACGCGGCCTTCGCCTTCGCGCAAGGCACGGATGGGCGGGCGGTCTGGGCCATGTCCTCCGGCCACGCCACGCCTTCCGAGGCCGAGGCCGAGGCGCTGGAATCCTGCGCCCGCCGCCTGCGCCAGATGCGCGCGGCCCCGGACCAATCCTGCCAATTGCTCGCCACCGACGGCGCGCTGCGCGATGGCGGCACCATCCGCGTGGAGCGCGGCGGCGTGGGCCCCTTCCAGCGCAGCCCCTTCCACCGCCACCGCGGCCCGGCCGAGGCCGCGGGCGTGCTGGTCTGGGGCCATGGCTATGGCGGCCCGGACGAGGATTTCCGCACCAAGCCCCTGCCCGGCTTCCTCACCGCGCTGAACGAGGCCGGCTTCGACATCCTGCGCTTCGACCGCCACCCGGGCGATGACGCGCTGTTCATCTCCCAGCCGCGCCTGGTGCGCGGCCTGCCCGCGCTGCGCGCCCAGGGCTACCGCCAGGTGGTGCTGGGAGGCGAATCGCGCGGGGCCTGGCAGGCGCTGATGGCCGCCGCCGAACGGCCGGAGCTGGTGGACGCCGTGATTGCCGCCGCCCCCGCCGCCCATGGCGAGGTGGAGGAGAACGAGACCCGCGCCGATGCCCTGGCCGATTTCCAGCGGCTGCTGGCAGGTATGGCCGCCTCGCCCGCGCGGCTGCTGGTCATCACCTTCGAGGGTGATGAGTTCGACCCGGACCCGGGCGCGCGGGCCCAGGCGGTGGCGGGGTTGGCGGCGCGGCGGGCGGCGCCCACCCTGGCGCTGTTCCCGAACGGCCCGACGCGCGGCCATTCCGGCGCGCGCGACTGGCGCTTCACCCGCGACTATGGTGCCTGCGTGCTGACGCTGCTGCGCGCGCCGGAACCGGCCGCGCCGCGCGGGCTGCGGCGGAGAAGCTGCGGGGGCGGCTAGCGCCTGAGGCTTCAGCGCCCCGCCGACATCACCCGAAGCTCACGCGCGCGGGTCAGCACGCGGTCTTCCATCTCGGTGTTGGTGCTGGAGGCGGTGGGCACGTCCACCCACTGCCCGCCCTGCTGCACCTGGCGGAACACCTGCACCCGCACCCCGTCGGAGCGGAGCTGGCGGCCCAGCACATAGGCGGTGGCCTTGAAGCGCTCGCCGCTCGCCTGCGGGGGCGAATACCAGTCGGTGATGATGACGCCGCCGAAGGGGTCGGCGCTGACCAGCGGCATGAAGGACAGCGTGTCCAGCGTGGCGCGCCAGAGGAAGGCGTTCACGCCCAGGCCGGGGCCCGCGCCGGCATCGGCGCCGCCGCGGCGGGTGCGGTCCGTGCCGAAGATCAGGATGCCCTCGGAGGCGGAGCCGGAAAGGCGCAGCGCCTCATCGCGGCGGTTGGAGACGTTGTACTCGTCATCGCCGGGCGTGCGGACCTGGCCGGCGCCGCAGCCTGCCAGGAGGGCGAGCGCGGCGAAGGCGGCGAGGAGGCGCCCGCCGGCCGGGCTCGGGGCGCTCGGAATCTGGGGCTGCGACGTCATGGCGCGGGTCCTCGTGGTGATCATCACGCGGCCTTGTAGGGCAGGGCCGCGGCCGCCGTCCATGGGGCGTCGCGCGAAAGCGCGCAAAAGGAAGTCCTGCGAAAGCCCGCAAACAGAAAGGGCGGCGGGTTTCCCCGCCGCCCCCTTTGCTGGACCAACCGGCCCGTTCTTGTCCCGAAGGATCAGAACGAGAGGGTGGTGCCGACCGTCAGAGCCTGCATGGTCCGGTTGCCGCCGGCGGCCACGCTGCCGACGCTGCTGCCGGGCCAGCCGCGGAAGCGCTGGTACTCGTAGCTGATGTAGCCCAGCAGGCCCGGGGCGATCGTGTAGCTGGCGCCCACGCCGACATGGGTGTGGCGCATGTCACGCACGGTGGCCGCGGCGGTCGGACGGCGGCCGTCCTGGAAGCCCTGGCCGAAGTTCGCCGTGATGGTCACCGGGTTGAAGGTGTAGGACGCGCCCAGCAGGTAGTGCCAGCTCATGTCCGCACCACGCGCGGTCGGCGCGGTGCCGACCGAGGCGCCACGGTAGTTACCGAACACGTACTCACCACCGAAGGTGAAGCCCTGGAAGCTGGCCGTCAGACCCGCGCCGTAGGAGGTGATCGTGTTGCGGGCACCGGCGTTGACCAGGCTCGCGGCGGCGCGCTGGTTCGCACCGGACTCGGCATGCGTCATCGCGAAGCCGGCGGCGACGCCCACGCCCGAGAAGTTGCCACGGTAGCGGATCGCGGCCGTGATCTCGTTCTGGCGGCCCTGACGGTCGCGGTCGATCAGACCCGTCGTCGTGCCGTTGTTGTTGCGGGGGCCTTCGTTGCCGTTGACCGCGTAGGACACGCCGAAGTCAAAGCCGGCGAACTGCGGCGACATGTAGGTGATCTTCGTGATGTCGGAGCCGTCGGTGAGGCCCGAGTTCACGTAGTTGAAGCCACCCGGACGCGCCACGTACCACGACGGACGGTAGAAGGCGGGGTAGCGGGGCGGACGCACCTGCATCACGAACGCGGCGGCGTCGGTGTCACCGAAGCGAACCGTGCCGAGCGTGGGCGAGCTGACGAACAGCCAGGTCTCGTCGGTGTCGACGGCGGTCTGACCCGAGCCCGGGATGTTGTCGTTCTGGAACTCGATGCGCGCACCATAGGTGATGCCGCCGGCCGTCTTGCCGCTGACCAGCACGTGGACTTCCATGTCGGAGCGGAAGTCGGAGGTGCGCGGACGGCGAGCCGTCGGGCTGAAGGTCTGCGTGCCACGGTCCGCGGTGTCGCTCAGGAACGTGTACGAGAAGTCCATGTAGCCGCCGATACGCACGGTCGGGGCTTCCTGAGCCGACGCACCCGTGCTCAGCAGCGCGGCACCGACCACAGCGGTCGTGCCAAGCAGAAGCTTGCGCATATTATCCCTCCTTGGTGCCAGGTTGCCCCGGCGGTTCACTGGTTCGTCCGCCGCCCGCCGCCCCCCCACGGAGATCATGCGCTTGGATCCGGCCTCACCTGCCGCCGGACTATGG
Organism: Roseococcus microcysteis; assembly: GCF_014764365.1. NCBI lineage: Bacteria > Pseudomonadati > Pseudomonadota > Alphaproteobacteria > Acetobacterales > Roseomonadaceae > Roseococcus > Roseococcus microcysteis. The sequence continues at coordinate 3,222,801 of NZ_CP061718.1, read as the reverse complement.
TTCAGCCGGTTACCCCTGGGCAACCTGTTGAATGCACCCAGCGCGACTTCCGCGAGACACTGTGGCGCGAACAACACACACGCCCCTCAGCCCAGCCCGTCTATGGCCGCGAAACCGGCCGCGGGCACCCGTCGCGCGTTGCGGTGCGTCATGCCGCCCAGCGCCAGCACCGGCCGCCCGGCTCGCGCGGCCAGGCCAGCGAAGCGCCACGGCCCGAGGGACGGCGCGCCCGGATGGCTGCGCGTGGGAAAGACGGGCGACAGCAGAACGAAATCCGCGCCCAGCCGCCGCCCCCGCGCCAGCCCCGCCCGCCCATGCGCCGCCACCGACAGCGCGGCCCAGGGCGCGCCGGCCCGGCGCGCGGCCAGGAAGGGCAGCAGGTGCCGGGCGGGGCGGCGGTCGGGCAGGTGCAGCCCGGCGCGGTGTCGCAGCGCCACCCTGCCCTCGCCCGAGACCAGCAGCAGCAACCCCCGCGCCCGGCACAGCCGCGCCAGTGCCGGCAGCACCCCTGGCGCCACATCCCGCGCCAGCACGCCCGAACCCGGCGGCAGGCGGGCGGCCGCCGCCCGCGGGTCCGGCAGGCGGGCGGGGTCGGACAGAAGCAGCCTGGCGGGCGGCTGCCCCCGGCGCGGCGCGTGCCTTATAAAGGTCATGCCATGAGCATCGCAGAGAGAATCGCCCAGGTCAGGGCCCGAATCGCCGAAGCCAGCATCGCCGCGGGGCGCGGCCCCGATGCCGTGTCGCTGGTGGCCGTCTCCAAGACCCATCCGGGGGAAGCGGTGGTGGAGGCGCTGGCGGCGGGGCAGCTCGTCTTCGGGGAGAATCGGGTGCAGGAGGCGGCGGAGAAATTCCCCCCCCTGCGCGCCAGCCATCCCGGCCTGCGCCTGCACATCATCGGCGCGCTGCAGACCAACAAGGCGCGGGACGCGGTGCGAATCGCCGATGTGATCGAAAGCCTGGACCGGCCGAAGCTGGCCATGGCCCTGGCCGACGCCATGGCGAGGGAAGGCCGCCGCCCCGACCTGCTGGTGCAGGTGAATGTGGGCGAGGAGGCGCAGAAGGCCGGCATCTCCCGTGCTGAGGCCCCCGACTTCCTGCGCGCCTGCCGCGAGGATTGGAATTTGCCGGTGCGTGGCCTGATGTGCATCCCCCCCGCCGAGGGCGACCCGCGCCCGCATTTTGCCTGGCTGGCCGGGCTGGCGGCGCGGGAGGGCCTGCCCATCCTCTCCATGGGCATGAGCGGGGATTTCGAGGCCGCCATCGCCGAAGGCGCCACCCATGTCCGCGTGGGCAGCGCGATCTTCGGCGCGCGGGGCTGACGCGGTGGTTTTGAGCGACTGATTCACCGCTCCGGCATGCGCCTCCGCGGATCAGGCCTGTCTAAGCGCCTGATTCACCGCTCCGGCATGCCTCCGCGGATCAGGCGCTAGCTGGACTCCCCAAACCGCGCATAGGCCGCGGCGGCGCGCGCGGCGGCCGAGCCGGGCGCGGGCATGTGCGGGTCCGGCCGCCCCGCCCATGTGGCGCTGAGCCGTTCCATCGGGCGGGTGGCTTCGAAGGCCGCCCCCACCGCCGCCGTGATCATGCCGATGGGCCCGAAGGCCGCGCCGCCCAGCACGCGCATGACGGGATGGATCTCGGCCCCCGTCACCGCCCGGTAGATCATGCCCACCCCGGGCAGATGGTGCAGCGGGTTCAGCCCCTGGAGAAATTGCCGGAAGGTCATCTCGCCGGGGATGGGGGCGTATTCGTCCGGGCCCAGCGGCGGGCCGCCATCGGCGGGCGCGGTGGGGGCGGGCGCGGTGGCGGCGGGCGTTTCGGCGGGGGGCGCCGCCGCCGCCGGCGTGGCGGCGGGTGCGACCGCGGCCGGGGACGCGGGCGGGGCGGGTGACGCGGCGGCCGGCACCGGTGGGGAAGCGGCCTGCGGCGGGGCTTGCGGCGCCGGGACTTGCGGTGCCGCCTGCACCAGGGCCTGCGCCGCCGCCGGGGGCGGCGCGGGCGGCCGTGCCGGCGGGGTCCAGGAGGGGGTGGTGCGGATGATCTGCGCCGGGCTGTTGCGGAAGATCTGCGGCTCCAGCCGGGCGCGGAACATCCCGCCCGGCTCGGCGGGGCGCGGGATCTGCACGCCATGGCTGGTCATGGGCGCGCGGGCGGGGATGGGCTGCGTCATGCGGGGGCCTTTCGGTCTGCCCACCGCCCCACGCAACCGGCGTGCCAGCCCGCCGCGCTCCGGGGGCGGCCATTCCCGCCGGGCATGAAGGGAGTGCTTGCATCCGCGCGCAAACAGGACAACATCCGTCCGGAAAGCAGCGCGCCGGCCGCGAGGCCCATGCCGCTTCACCAGAAAGAGAGCGCCAGGGACATCATGTTCATCGAGACCGAAAGCACCCCCAACCCCGCCACGCTGAAGTTCCTGCCCGGGCGCGACGTCATGGGCAGCGCCGGCACGGCCGATTTCGTGGCGGGCGAGGATGCCTCGCGCTCGCCGCTCGCCGCGCGCCTCTTCGCGCTGGACGGCGTGGCCCGTGTGTTCCTGGGTGCGGACTTCATCACCATCACCAAGACCGATGCCACGGAATGGCAGGCGCTGCGCCCGCAAATCCTGGGCGCGGTGATGGAGCACATGCTGGCTGGCCTGCCCGTGCTGGACGGCCTGGGCGAGGACGCGGACGAGGATTTCGACCCCGCCGATTCCGAGGCCGTGGCGCAGATCAAGGAATTGCTGGACCAGCGCGTGCGCCCCGCCGTGGCCGGGGATGGCGGCGACATCGTCTTCCGCGGCTTCCGCGACGGGGTGGTGAAGCTGAAGATGCAGGGCGCGTGCTCGGGCTGCCCCTCCTCGCGCGCCACGCTCAAGCATGGCGTCGAGAACATGCTGCGCCATTACATCCCCGAGGTGCTGGCCGTGGAACAGGTCGAGGCCTGAGGTGAATTTCGGCCGGGTGCTGCAGGCGCTGCTGCGGGGCGCGTCCCCGCCACGCCGCCGCGCCGCGCGCCCCGGCCCCTTCGGACTGACCCAGACCCAGACGCGGCAGATCGGCCGCGCGCTGGGCACGCTGGCCGCCGCGGCGGCCGCGGCCATGGCGGGCAAGGGTGGCGCGGCCCCTGCCCCGGCGCCGCGCGCGCCCTCCGCCGCCAAGCCCGCCGCGCCCCGCCCGGCCGCGCCCGCGCGGCGCCTGCCCGAGACGGCCGCGCCCGCCCCGCCCCCCGCACCCGAAATGCGCGTCGAAAGCGCCGAGGCCCGGCTGATGCTCCGCGCCATGATCGCCGCCGCCAAGGCCGATGGCGTGGTGGACCGCGACGAACGCGCGGCCATCCTGGAACAGCTCAACGCCGGCGGCTTCACCGACCAGGAGCGCGACGCCCTGCTGGCGGATTTCGACCGGCCGGCCACGCCGCAGGAACTCGGCCGCGCCGTGCGCGACCCCATGCTGGCCGCCCAGGTCTACGCCGCCGCCGTCTTCGCCGCCGCCGACATGACGGAACCCGAGCGCGCCTGGCTTGACCAGTTGGGCACGGCCCTCAAACTGGACGCGACGGCCCGCCAGGCGATCGAGGCGCGGCTGCGAAGCATGTGACGCCGCCCGCGCGCGGCGCGGGAGAAACTGCCATGTTCAGCCTGAACGCCGACCAGGAGAAGCTGCGCGCCGCCGCGCGAGAGATGGCGCAGGAAGCCGCCGCCCAGGCGGCCGAGACCGACCGCAGCACCCACTACCCCTGGCCCATGGTCCGCCGCATGACCGAGGGCGGCTTCATGGGCCTGACCATCCCGCGCGAATGGGGCGGGCGCGGTGGCTCCTATCTCGACGCCGTGCTGGTGGTGGAGGAATTCGCCAAGGCCTGCGCCGTCTGCGGCCGCATCGCGGTCGAGGCCAATATGGGCGCGATCGGCGCCATCATGGCCTATGGCACCGAGGCGCAGAAGAAGATCGCGGCCGAACTCGTGCTGGCCGGCGACAAGCCCGCCATCTGCATCACCGAGCCCGAGGCCGGTTCCGCCGCCTCCGAGATGACCACCACCGCGGTGAAGCGCGGCGACCGCTGGATCATCAACGGGGTGAAGCACTGGATCACCGGTGGTGGTGTGTCCAAGCTGCATTTGATCTTCGCGCGCGCCATCGAGGATGGCGTGGAGCAGGGGATCGGCGGCTTCCTCGTGGTCCGCAATGGCGAGAACGACCCGGCGAACCTGGTGGTCGCGCGGCGCATCCCCTCCATGGGCCTTTGCGGCATGCCGGAGGCGGAGCTGCATTTCCGCGACCTGGAAGTGCCCGATTCGATGGTGCTGCGCGCGCCGGGTGGATTCAAGCGCGGCTTCGGCAAGCTGATGGACGCCTATAACGGCCAGCGCGTGGGTGCCGCGACGGCCGCACTCGGTATCGCGGCCGGCGCCTATGACCATGCGCTGGCCTTCGCGCAGCGGCGCCAGCAATTCGGCCGGCCCATCGCGGAGTTCCAGGGCCTGGGCTGGATGCTGGCGGACATGTCCATCAAGCTGGAAGCGAGCCGCGCCCTGATCTGGCAGGCGGCGGCCAGCGCCGGCCCCAACGGCTTCCCCGACCGGCTGATGGCCGCCCGGGCCAAGGTGCTGGCCGCCGACAGCGCGGTGGAAGTGACCAACATGGCGCTGCAGGTCTGGGGCGCCGCCGGCTATTCCCGCGACAACCCGATGGAGCGCGCGGTGCGCGATGCGCGCATGTTCCCCATCGCGGGCGGCACGGCGCAGATCCTGCGCAACCAGGTGGCCGAGCAGATCCTGGGCCGCAAGCTGCCGCAGACGCGCGACGGGATGCTGAAGCTGGCCATGTCCGAGGGGGCGAAGCTGGCGGCCGAATAAGGCCGCCGCCTTACCATCTTACGATCTTACCATCTTACTGGCGCGGGAACCCGCCCGGCGTCAGTGGATGGTGAAGACCCCATTCGCGTAGCGCAGATGCGCGGGCTCGATCAAGGCCGCGCTGGCCACGCGGACGGAGTGCAGCGGGCCCTCGATCTCACGCCGCCAGAAATCGAGGAAACGGGTCAGTTCCGGGAATTCCGGCGCGCGGTCGGTCTTCTGCCAGATGAAGGTCTGCAGGACATGCGGGTGGTCGGGCATGTGGTAGAGGATCTCGGCGGTGGTGACCCGCCAGTCGGGGATCTTCACCATGGGAACCAACGCGTCGAGCATGCACAGGCCTCCATCTGGGTTCGGACGGATCCGCGAGGCCGGCGCTTTCACTCCCGGCCGGCCCTCTCATCGGGGCCGTCCATGACCGGAGCGTGACATGGCGCGCGCGGCGATTTCCAGAAAAATCTCGCGCACACAAGGCATTAGCACTATCACACCGAGAGTGCTGCCATCTCCCTTGACGCGGGCCATGGGGCCTTCTAGATCGTTGGCACTCCTCGCCGGAGACTGCTAACGCAGGGCCAAGGCCCCGGATGCAGCCTTCGAAGTGAGGAGGTTCCACATGCCTGAGACCATCAGGAGAGAGAACCGCCATGAAGTTCCGCCCCTTGCACGACCGCGTCCTCGTCCGCCGCATCACGGCCCAGGAGAAGACCGCGGGTGGCATCATCATCCCCGACACCGCCCAGGAGAAGCCGCAGGAAGGCGAAGTCCTGGCCGTGGGCGCCGGCACCATCAACGAGAAGGGCGAGGTCCGTCCGCTCGACGTGAAGGCCGGTGACCGCATCCTGTTCGGCAAGTGGTCGGGCACCGAGGTCAAGATCGACGGCGAGGAGCTGCTGATCATGAAGGAATCCGACGTGATGGGCATCGTCGAGAACGCGACGCCCGCGGCGAAGGCGGCCTGAGCCTCCCTTCCGCTACCCCAACCCAATTCCAATGAGGTAATCACATGGCTGCGAAAGACGTGAAGTTCGGCGCTTCGGCGCGCGACAAGATGCTCCGTGGCGTCGACATCCTGGCCGATGCGGTCAAGGTCACGCTGGGCCCGAAGGGCCGCAACGTGGTCCTCGACAAGTCCTTCGGCGCGCCCCGCATCACCAAGGACGGTGTGACGGTCGCCAAGGAAATCGAGCTGGCCGACAAGTTCGAGAACATGGGCGCCCAGATGGTGCGCGAAGTGGCCTCGAAGACCAACGACCTCGCGGGCGACGGCACCACCACCGCCACCGTGCTGGCGCAGGCGCTGATCCGTGAGGGTGCCAAGGCGGTCGCCGCCGGCATGAACCCGATGGACCTGAAGCGCGGCATGGACAAGGCCGTCCTGCAGGTCGTGGCCGAGCTGGAAGCCAAGACCAAGAAGATCACGACCTCGGCCGAAGTGGCGCAGGTCGGCACGCTCTCCGCCAATGGCGAGACCGAGATCGGCGAGATGATCGCCCAGGCGATGGAGAAGGTCGGCAACGAGGGTGTCATCACCGTCGAGGAAGCCAAGTCCATCCAGACCGAGCTCGACGTCGTCGAGGGCATGCAGTTCGACCGCGGCTATGTCTCCCCGTACTTCATCACGAATGCGGAGAAGATGATCGCCGAGCTGGACAACCCCTACATCCTCATCTTCGAGAAGAAGCTGTCGCAGCTGCAGCCGATGCTGCCCCTGCTCGAAGCCGTGGTGCAGAGCGGCCGTCCGCTCGTCATCATCGCCGAGGACGTGGAGGGCGAGGCCCTGGCGACCCTCGTGGTCAACAAGCTGCGTGGCGGCCTGAAGATCGCGGCCGTGAAGGCGCCTGGCTTCGGTGATCGCCGCAAGGCGATGCTGGAGGACATCGCGATCCTGACCGGCGGCCAGATGATCAGCGAGGACCTCGGCATCAAGCTCGAGACCGTCACGCTGAACATGCTGGGCAAGGCCAAGACCGTCCGCATCGAGAAGGAGAACACCACGATCGTGGATGGTGCCGGCTCGAAGGACGAGATCACGGGCCGCTGCGAGCAGATCAAGGCGCAGATCGAGGAGACCACCTCGGACTACGACCGCGAGAAGCTGCAGGAGCGCCTGGCGAAGCTGGCCGGCGGCGTGGCCGTCATCCGCGTCGGTGGCAGCACCGAGGTCGAGGTGAAGGAGCGCAAGGACCGCGTGGACGACGCGCTGCATGCGACGCGCGCCGCCGTGCAGGAAGGCATCGTGCCGGGTGGTGGCACCGCGCTGCTGCGCGCCAGCACCAACCTGCACTCGCTGAAGGGCCTGAACAACGACGAGCAGGTCGGCATCGAGATCGTCCGCAAGGCGATCCAGGTGCCCGCGAAGCAGATCGCGACCAATGCCGGCAAGGACGGCGCGGTCGTGGCCGGCGAGACGCTGCGCAACGACACCTGGGAGTTCGGCTACGACGCCCAGAAGGACGAGTACAAGAACCTGGTGGAAGCCGGCATCATCGACCCGACCAAGGTCGTGCGCACGGCGCTGCAGGATGCGGCCTCGGTCGCCTCGCTGCTGATCACCACGGAAGCCATGGTGGCCGAGCGTCCGGAGAAGAAGGCGGCCCCCGCGGGCGGCCCCGGCGGCGGCATGGGCGACATGGACTTCTGAGGTCCGAAACGGGCGGGGGCTTCGGCCCCCCTCGGCAAGAGGGGCGGTCCCGCAGGGGGCCGCCCTTTTTTCGTTCCGAAGGTGTCAGATTTTTAAGGCCGCCTCACCCTCTATATGCGGCCATGTGCAAGGAAGATTTCACGATCCGGCGGTTAGCTGGCGGCGCGCGGAATGACCGCGTGGGCTGAAGGATCCGCCGTGATGCTGACTAACCTCTCCGTCGCCAACAAGCTGCGCCTAGGCATTGGCGGTCTTTTGGCGCTGCTGCTGCTGCTGGCCGCCGGCGCGATGCTGGCCATCAACCGCATGGACGCGGCCTCCCGCCAGGTGACCACGGTCTGGCTGCCATCCTTGGATGTGGCCGGCGAGTTGAACGACCTGGCCCTGACCCTGCGCCGACGGGAATTGACCCTCGGCGTCGTGACGGAACCGGCGCGCCTCGGGGTGGTCCTGGAATCCATGCGGACCCTGCCCGAACGGCTGAACGCCGCGCTCGACCGGTACCGGCCACTTATCGTCCTCCCCGAGGAGCATCGCATCATCCGGGAGCTGGAGGTCGCCCTGCGCGCCCATCTCGCGCTGAACCAGCGCCTGCTGCAGGCGCATGCGGCGGGCAACATCGAGCAGGTGCGGGCCCTGGCGGGCGAAGGCGGACCGGGCATCAACACCATCACTTCCCTCCTGGACGAACTGCGAAACCTGAACTCGACCGAGGCACGGCGGGCCGGGGCCGAGGTCGAGGCGGCTGGCCGGTTCGGCGACGCCCTCATCATCGTGTTGGGCCTGATCGCGCTGCTGGTCGGCATCGCCATCGCGGTCATGCTCACCCGCAGCATCACCGGCCGCCTGCTGAACCTGTCGGGTGCGATGGAGAAGCTCGCCAAGCGCGACTACGCCTTCACCCTGAAAGAGACCGAGGACAAGGACGAGCTGGGCGCCATGGCCCGCGCCGTGGAAACCTGCCGCGGCGGGCTGCAGGAGGCCGACCGCCTGGCCGCCGAGCAGGTCCAGGCCGCCGAGCGCCGCGCCGCCCGCGCCGCCCGGGTGGACGCGCTGGTGAAGGAGTTCGAGGCGGAGGCGGCCGATGTGCTGCGCGCCGTCAGCAGCGCCGCCACGGAGCTTTCCGCCACCGCCAACGGCATGACCGCGACCGCCGAGGAAGGCAGCCGCCAGGCCACCACCGTGGCCAGCGCCTCGCAGCAGACCAGCGGCAATGTGCAGACCGTGGCCGCCTCGACCGAGGAGCTGTCCAGCTCCATCGCCGAGGTGGCGCGCCAGGTGCGCGAGACGGCCTCCATCACCACCCGCGCGGCCGAGACGGCGCGGCAGACCGATGGCACCGTCCGCAGCCTGGCCGAGGCGGCGAACCGCATCGGCGACGTGGTGCGGCTGATCAGCGACATCGCGGGCCAGACGAACCTGCTGGCGCTGAACGCCACCATCGAGGCGGCGCGGGCGGGTGAGGCCGGCAAGGGCTTCGCCGTGGTGGCCAGCGAGGTGAAGAGCCTGGCCGCCCAGACCGCCAAGGCCACCGAGGAGATCGCGGCGCAGATCACCGCCATGCAGACCGAGACGCAGCGTTCGGTCGAGGCCATCGCCGCCATCGGCAAGACGGTGGAGGAGCTGAACGCCACCACCGCCCAGGTCGCGGCCGCGTCGGAGGAGCAGGCGGCCGCCACGCGCGAGATCGGCCGGGCCGTGGCCGAGGCGGCGCAGGGGGCCGAGGAGACCTCGCGCAGCGCCGCCAATGTGAAGGAGGGCGCGGAGCGCACGGGCCTCGCCGCGCAGGATCTGAAGGGCGCCTCGTCCGAGCTGGCCCAGCAGTCCGAGCGGATGCGCGGCCAGGTGGACCGCTTCCTGGCCGATATCCGCGCGGCCTGACGGGTGGGGCGCGCAGCCGCGCCCCCCGATTGACCCGCCCCGCCGCCAATCAACGCGGCGGGGCAAGTCTTCGGAATTCCGGGCCATGGGGCCCGGTTTCCTTTGACAGGGGGCGGCATATCTGCGCCTATCCCCGGGCGCTTCCAGTGCTTGCCAATCGCCTTGCCGTGCCCGCCCACCGATGCTCCCAGGAGTGCCGCCGGACGTTCCCCACGTGAAGTCCGGTGAGCCTGAAGCGCCCGGGATGGGATACTCCCCTCCCGGATTGCTACTCAGGAGAATCACGATGGCCCAGGGCACCGTGAAATGGTTCAACGCCACCAAGGGCTACGGCTTCATCGCCCCGGCCGGCGGCGGCCAGGATATTTTCGTCCACATCACCGCCGTGCAGGCCGCTGGCCTCCAGGGTCTGAAGGACGGTCAGTCCATCGGCTTTGACGCCGTCGAGGAGCGCGGCCGCGTGTCGGCCGTCAACCTGAAGGTCGGCTGACAAAGCCCGGCCGGCTTTGGCCGGCCACGGCAGCGAGGGGCGGCGGGACATCCCGCCGCCCCTTTTGCGTTTTTGGAGGCACCGGCGCAGGCTTGGCGCCATGTTCACCCTGACCGAACTCGAAGCCGCCCAGGCGCTGATCCGGCGCCATTTCCCCGCCACCCCGCAATATGCCTGGCCTCTGTTGGCGACACGCACCGGCTGCGAGGTCTGGGTGAAGCACGAGAACCACACCCCCACCGGCGCCTTCAAGGTCCGCGGCGGGATCGTGTATTTCGACGGGCTGCGCTCCAGGGGCGTGGTGTCCGCCACGCGCGGCAATCACGGGCAGTCGCTGGCCTATGCGGGGGCGAAGGCGGGCATTCCCGTCACCATCGTGGTGCCGCACGGCAACAGCGTGGAGAAGAACGCGGCCATGCGGGCGCAGGGTGCGAGGCTGATCGAGCATGGCGCGGATTTCGACGCCGCCCGCGCCTTCGCGGCCGCCCATGCGGCGGAACACGGGCTGGATTTCGCGCCCTCCTTCGCGCCGCCCCTGGTGAAGGGCGTGGCCACCTATGCGCTGGAATTGCTGCGGGCTGTGCCGGGGCTGGAGGCGCTCTATGTGCCAGTGGGGCTTGGTTCGGGCATCTGCGGCTGCATCCTGGCGCGCGACCTGCTGGGGCTTTCCACCGAGATCATCGGCGTGCAGAGCACCGGCGCGGATGCCTATGCGCAAAGCTTCGCCGCCGGCCGCGTGGTGGAGACGCCCCAGGCCGTGACGCGCGCCGATGGCATGGCCACCCGCATCCCCGACCCCGGCGCGCTGGAGATCATCCTCAACGGCGCAGCCCGCATCGTGACCGTGACGGATGACGAGGTGCGCGACGCCATCCGCGCCTATTGGACCGACACGCACAACCTGGCCGAGGGCGCCGGCGCCGCGCCCCTGGCCGCGCTGATGCAGGAACGGACGCGGATGGCCGGCAAGCGCGTCGCCACCATCCTGTGTGGCGGCAACATAGACCTCGACCTGTTCCGGGAGTGGGTGCTGGGATAAAGCCCCCTCTCCCGCCGCGACCGTGACGAAGGAGCACGACCATGCCCTCCCCCCTCCTGGCCGGAGACATCCTCGTGACCGATGGCGGGGCCGGGCCGGGCCATGCGGGCATCGCGCTGGCCGAGGCGGGGCGGAACCGCGTCCTGAACCAGCGCGCCAATGAGGACGGGCAGAGGCCGGCCGCCACGCAGATCTTCCACGCCACCAGCGCGGAGGGGGTGGTGTCCACCATCGCCTGGACGCAGGTCTCCATGGTGTTCCGGCCGGCCAACATCTCGCCCGAGCTGTGCATGAAGCTCGAGGTCATCGCCCGCGAGATCTCCGAGAGCGCGCGCTACGGCCTGGCCCGCGTGCTGTTCAAGAGCTGGAGCGCCCGTTCCCATTTCAGCGCCAATGCGCGCGGGCGGCTGGCGAAGTACCGCACGCGGCTGCAGAACCACCAGGGGGTGGTGAAGCATGTCTACTGCTCGGAATTCATCGTCCTGGTCTATCAGCTCGCCTGCGAGGACGAGGCGCATCCCCTCTTCCCGCGGCTCAATGCCAAGCACACCCTGCCGGGGACGCTCGCGGAATATCTGCGGCGCGACGCCACCAACTGGTCGCTGATGGGCACGACAGATGGCTCCGGCAATGGCGCCATGGACTTCGTGCCGGGGGGGAATGCGGCATGATCCTGCGCCACCTCCGCCCCCTGGGCGGCCCGCCCGTGGATGTGCATGTGGCCGAGGGCCGCATCACCGGCTTCACCCCCAGCACCGCCCCCGGCCCCGCCCCCCTGCTGCTGCCCGGCCTGGTGGAAGGGCACTGCCACTTGGACAAGACGCTCTGGGGCCGGCCCTGGTGGGTGAACGAGGTCGGCCCCCTGCTCACCGACCGCATCGAGAATGAGAAGCGCACCCGTCGCGCCATCGGCATGGAGGCGGCGCGCGAGGGCCGCGCCCTGGCCGAGGCGCACATCGCCGCGGGCACCACCCGGCTGCGCAGCCATGTGGATGTGGATGAGGAAAGCCGCCTCACCCATGTCGAGGCGCTGCTGGGGCTGCGCGCGGCGATGCGCGACGTGCTGGAGATCCAGCTCGTCGCCTTCCCGCAATCGGGCATCCTGCGGACGCCGGGGGTGGAGGAGCGGCTGGACGAGGCCCTGCGGATGGGGTGCGACGCGGTGGGCGGCCTCGACCCCTCGCTCATTGACCGCGACCCGGTGCGGCATCTGGACATCGTCTTTCGCCTCGCGGAGCGGCACGGCAAGCCGGTGGACATCCATCTACACGAGGCGGGCGAACTCGGCGCCTTCAGCATGGAGCTGATCGCGGAGCGCGCGAAGGCCCTGGGCATGGCGGGCCGTGTCGTCATCAGCCATGGCTTCGCCCTGGGCGATGTGGCGGCGGCGCGGGCCGATGCGCTGTTGGCTCTGCTGGCCGAAGCGGGCGTGGCGCTCTGCACCTCGGCACCCCCCTCGCGCGCCGTGCCGCCGCTGCGGCGGGCGCGGGAGCTGGGCGTCACCCTCTTCGCCGGCAATGACAACATCCGGGACACCTGGAGCCCCTACAACGCCCCGGACATGCTCGCCCGCGCCGCCATGGTCGGCCTCAAATACGAGCTGCGGCGGGATGCGGAGGTGGAATGGGCGCTGGACGCCGTGACCACCCTGGCCGCGCGGGGCTGCGGCTTCGCGGATTACGGGCTGGCGGTGGGCGACCGCGCCGACCTGGTGGTGGTCGAGGCCGCGACGGTGGCCGAGGCGGTGGTCCAACGCAAAGCGCCCGCCCTGGTGGTCTCGGGCGGGCGCGTCGTGGCGCGAAACGGGGTGCTGGAGGAGGGCTGATGCCAGCCCTCCAACCGGCCTCAGTGCTTCACGTCAGCCCAGACCTTGCGCTTGGTGGCGTAGACCAAACCGCCCAGGATCGCCAGGAAGATCAGCACTTTCACGCCCATCTGGCGCCGGCGCTCCATCTCGGGCTCGGCCGCCCAGGCGAGGAAGGTGGTCACGTCGCGCGACATCTGCTCGACGGTGGCTTCCGTGCCATCCGCGAACTCCAGCTGGCCCGGGTTGAGCACATTGGGCATCGCGATCTGGTGGCCGGGGAACCAGGCATTGTAGTTCATGCCAGGCATCACCTCGACGCCGGCCGGCGGGTCCACATAGCCGGTCAGCAGGGCGTGGATGTAGTTCGCCCCGCCGGCGCGCGCCTTGGTGATGACCGAAAGGTCCACCGGATAGGCGCCGTTGTTGGCGGCGCGCGCCGCCTGCTCATTGGGGAAGGGGCGGCGGAAGCGGTCCGAGAGGCGGCCGGGCCGCTCGAACATCTCGCCATCCTCGTTCGGGCCGTCCGTGATCTGGTATTCGGCCGCGATGGCGCGCACCTGCTCATCGGTCAGGCCGATGTCGAGCAGGTTGCGGTAGGAGAGCAGCCGCATGCTGTGGCAGGCGGAGCAGACCTCCTTGTAGACCTGGAAGCCGCGCTGCAGCGCGCCGCGGTCGAAGGTGCCGAACAGCCCGGCGAAGCCGAAGCGGGCGTCGGGCGGCGGCGGCGCCTCGGCCGCCAGCGCGGGGCCGGCGAACGAGAGCGAGAGGGCGACGGCGAGAGCCTTTACGATACGCATGGGATCAGGCCTTCTCCATCGGCTGGGCTGTGGCGCCGCCCGGGACGGGGCCACCGCCGAGCTGCGCCTTGGGGCCGAGCACCGCGCGCGCGATGCTCTCGGGCAGCGGCAGGGGCCGTTCCAGGCGCCCCAGCGCCGGCAGCACCACCAGGAAATACGCGAAGTAGATCATCGTGCCGATCTGGGCGATGAGGACGTAGTGCCCCTCGGCCGGCTTGGCGCCCACCCAGGTCAGCACCATGAAGTTCACGGTCCAGAGCAGGAAGGCGATGCGCGCGATCGGGCGGAACCGCATGGAGCGCACCGGCGAGGTGTCGAGCCAGGGCAGCACGAACAGCACCGCGATGGCGCCGAACATCAGGATCACGCCGCCGAGCTTGTCCGGCACCGCACGCAGGATGGCGTAGAAGGGCAGGAAGTACCATTCCGGCACGATATGCGCGGGCGTCACCAGCGGGTTGGCCGGGATGTAGTTGTCGGCATGGCCCAGGTAGTTCGGCATGAAGAAGATCAGGAAGGCGAAGACCGCCAGGTAGACCACGATGCCGACGCTGTCCTTGGCCGTGTAGTACGGGTGGAAGGGCAGCGTGTCCTGCGGGCCCTTGGGCTCGATGCCCAGCGGGTTGTTGGAACCCGTGATGTGCAGCGCGGCCACGTGCAGGAAGACCACGCCCGTGATCACGAAGGGCAGCAGGAAGTGCAGGCTGAAGAAGCGGTTGAGCGTCGGGTTGTCCACGCTGAAGCCGCCCCACAGATAGGTCACGATCTCCGGCCCGATCAGCGGGATGGCGCTGAACAGGTTGGTGATGACGGTGGCGCCCCAGAAGGACATCTGGCCCCAGGGGAGCACGTAGCCCATGAACGCGGTCGCCATCATCAGCAGGAAGATGATCACGCCCAGGATCCAGAGCAGTTCCCGCGGCGCCTTGTAGGAGCCGTAGTACATGCCGCGCCAGATGTGGATGAACACCACCGCGAAGAACAGGTGGGCGCCGTTCATGTGGGCATAGCGGATCAGCCAGCCGAAATGCACGTCGCGCATGATGCGCTCGACGCTCTCGAAGGCGTGATCCACATGGGCGGTGTAATGCATCGCCAAGAACACGCCCGTGGCGATCATGATCATCAGGTTGATCATGGCCAGCGCACCGAAGTTCCAGAAGTAGTTGAAGTTACGGGGCGTGGGGAACGTCCCGTACTCCTTCTGGATCATGGTGAACACCGGCATGCGCTGGTCGATCCAGCGCACCACGGGGTTCTTGAACGAACTGTCGTGCAGGCCGATGGCCATCTTGCTCGTCCTCTAATGGGGACGGACCGGGCGGAACGGGACCATACCCGCCGCCCAGGGGCCGTCAGCCGATGCGGATCGCGGTGTCGGAGGTGAAGGTGTAGCTGGGAACTTCAAGATTGGTCGGCGCGGGGCCGCGCCGAATCCTTCCCGAAGTGTCATAGTGGCTGCCGTGGCAGGGGCAGAACCAGCCGCCGAAATCGCCACGCGCATCGGTCGGCCGCTGGCCGAGCGGCACGCAGCCGAGATGGGTGCAGATGCCCACCACCACCAGCCAGGGCGCCTGTTGCACGCGGCTGTCGTCGGAGGCGGGGTCCTTCAGGCCGGCCAGCGGCTCGGCGCGGGCGGCCTCGATCTCGGCGGCCGTGCGGTGGCGCACGAAGACGGGCTTGCCGCGCCACATCACGGTGACGGCCTGGCCTTCCGCGATGGGCGCCAGGTCCACATCGGTGCTGGCCAGCGCCAGCACGTCGCCACCCGGGGCGAGGGAGGAAATGAACGGCCAGGCGAGCGCGCCGACGCCGACCACGGCGAAGGCCGTCGTGGTCAGCTTCAGGAAGTCACGCTTGGTGACGGCCTCGGCCGGAGCCCCGGCGGGGGAATGGGTCGTCGCACCGCTGGGTGCCGAAGTCTGTGCCATGACACTCCATCTCAACTCTGCGCCTTGCCCGCATCGGGGCTGGGCCTTGCATGATGGGATTTGGCGGCCAAACCTTGGCGCGCAACCCCGACCTTCGCCTGGGCTAATAGGCGCCCAACCCTGCCCTGTCCACCTCATCAGCCATGGGCAAGGCCGTGATTTGCAGGGTATTCATTCACAGACCATGACCATGAGCAGCCACGTGACCCACCCTTTCGCCGAACCGGCCCGCGCCTGGTTCGAAACCTTGCGCGACCGCATCTGTGCCGAGTTCGAGGCGATCGAGGAGGAACTGGCCGAAGGGCCGCATGCCGGGCTGCCCGCGGGCCGCTTCACCTACACGCCCTGGCAGCGCGCCGAGGGCGGCGGCGGCACCATGGGGCTGATGCGCGGGCGGGTGTTCGAGAAGGTGGGCGTGAACGTCTCGACCGTCTTCGGTGAGTTCAGCCCGGAATTCCGCAAGCAGATCCCGGGCGCGGAGGAGGATCCGCGCTTCCTCGCCACCGGCATCTCGCTGGTGGCGCACCCCCGCTCACCCCGGGCCGCGACGGCGCACATGAACACGCGCTTCATCTGCACCACCAAGGCCTGGTTCGGCGGTGGCGGCGACATCACGCCCATGGACAAGGAAAGCGCCGAAAGCCTGGAGGACGCGGCCTTCTTCCACGCCGCCTACCAGCGCGCCTGCGACAGGCACGACCCGACCTACTACCCGCGCTTCAAGCAATGGTGCGAGGAATACTTCTTCCTGCCGCACCGGGGCGAGACGCGCGGCCTGGGCGGCATCTTCTACGACTGGCTGGGCGACCGCACGCCGGGCAAGGGCATCGAGGCGGACTTCGCCTTCACCAAGGATGTGGGCCTGGCCTTCCTCGAATCCTACCCCGCCATCGTCCGCCGGCGCATGCATGAGAGCTGGACGGAGGCCGAACGCCAGCACCAGCTGCTGCGCCGCGGCCGCTACGTGGAATTCAACCTGCTGCACGACCGCGGCACCATCTTCGGCCTGAAGACGGGCGGGAATGTGGAGGCGATCCTGATGTCCCTGCCGCCGGAGGCGGCCTGGTAGGTCAGCCTCTTCCGCGCATGTAGCGGCGTTCGGGGCGGTAGCCGAACCAGCGGGAGAGGCGACGGATCAGGGCTTGGAACATGGCGGGGGCTCGGGCGCGCATGGCCCCTCATGGGCCAGGGATGAGGCCGCTTCGGGCCGTCTCAATGGCATTCCTATGGCACCAAAAGATGAACGGCGGATTGCCGGAGCGCGATCCATGCCCCATCTTCGCCCCATCAAAAGGGAGAAAACGCCATGACCAACATCATCCGTCCCGCGCGGCGCACACTGCTCGCGGCTGGCCTTCTCAGCCCGCTCGCCTCGCCCGCCATCGCGCAATCCCCCTGGCCCAACCGCCCCGTCCGCGTCATCGTCCCCTGGCCGCCGGGCGGCAGCACCGACGTGCTGGCGCGCATCGTGGCCGAGCGCATGCAGGCCATCACGGGCCAGCCCTTCGCCGTCGAGAACCGTTCGGGTGCCGCGGGCAATATCGGCGCCGACGCCATCGCGAAATCCACGCCCGATGGCTACACCATGGGCCCGCTGACGCTGACCGTCTGGGCCATCCACATGTTCCTGTATGACCGGATGCCCTTCAATCCGGACACGGAACTCCAGCCCATCTCCATGCATTGGGAACTGCCCAATGTCTTCGCCGTGCCCAGCCAGCATGTGCCGGCCCGCAACCCGCGCGAGTTCATCGAATGGGCGCGGGCGCGGCGGCAGGGCGTGGCCTATGGCTCGCCCGGCGTGGGCACCAGCCCGCACCTCTCGGGCGCGCTGTTTGCCAACCGCCATCAACTCGACGCCACGCATGTGCCCTTCCGGGGCGCGGCGCAGACCATCCCGGCCATGCTCCAGGGCGATGTGAACTTCGCCATCGACAACCTGGCGAGCTATGTGCCCGTCATCGCCGATGGCCGCATGCGGGCGCTGGCGGTGACGAGCGCGGAGCGCCACCCCGCCCTGCCCGACACCCCCACCATGGCCGAGGCGGGCATCGAGAACTTCGTGGTCGCCTCCTGGTGCGCCTATGCCTTCCCGGCCGGCGTGCCGGCGCCCATCCTGCAGCGGGCCAACCAGCTCATGCAGGAAATCCACAATGACCCCGCCATCCAGGAGCGCTTCATCCGCGCCGGCGGCCGCGCCATGGCCTCCACGCCCGATGGCGTGTGGGAACGCGCCCGGCGCGAGCGCCCGATGTGGGAGGAGATGGCGCGGATTACCGGCGCGCGCCTGGGGTAGTATAGGGGCGGGCATGTCCCGCTGGATGAACGCCCTTTTCGTGGACCACGCGGTGCTGCGCGTCGCGTGGCGCAATTGGGGGGTGGTGGAGAGCGGCCGGCTCTACCGGTCCAACCACCCCCTGCCCTGGCAATTGGCGGCCGCCGCGCGGCGGCACGGCATCGCCAGCGTCATCAATTTGCGCGGCCACCGCGCCGCCTGTGGCTCCGACCATCTGAGCCGGGAGGCGGCGCCGGCCTTGGGCCTCGTCCATGCCGACCAGCCGCTGGAAAGCCGCGGCGCGCCGCACAAGGACCGGCTGCAAAGGCTGATCCACCTCTACCGCACCCTGCCCGAGCCCATCCTGATCCATTGCAAGTCCGGCGCCGACCGCGCGGGGCTGGCGGCGGGCGTGTGGCGGCTGTTGCAGGGCCATGGCGCGGCGCGGGCGGCGGCGGAGCTTTCCCTGCGGCACGGGCATTTCGCCGCGGCCAAGACGGGCATACTCGACGCCTTCTTCGCGGAATACGCCGAGGCCGAGGCGCGGGGCCGCGATTTCGAGACCTGGCTCGCGCAGGATTACGACGAGGTGGCGCTCCGCGCCCGCTTCCGCCCGCGCGCCGTGGCGTCCTGGTTCACGGACAAGGTGCTGCGGCGGGAGTAGCTACGCGATCTCCAGGATGATCTTGCGGCGGACGGCCTGGGCGAAGCTGCCCATGTTCTCCGCCGCGATCACGAAGGCGCCGGGCCCGCCCGAGACGTTGCGCCGGTAGTATTCGTCGAGCGGCAGTTGACCCGGGATCTCCGGCACATTGTCCAGGATCGGCAGGCCGTTGATGATGATGCCCTCGGCCACCGCCTCGTCGCGCGCCTCCGCGCTGGGGCGGCCGGAATTGTTCATGCCATCGCCCGAGACATCCACCACGCGGCGCATGCCGTGCCAGGGCGCCGTCCGCAGCAATTCGCGCGAGACGTCTATGGCGCCCGAGACGGAGGTCCAGCCCACCGGGCGCGGCGGGTGCTGCTGCAATTCCTCCACCCATCCCTGCGCGGCCTCGGGCGAGGCGATGCGCGTCCAGGGCACGATCACGCGCTGATAATCGCGCCCGGACCATTCCATATAGACCACGCCGATGGCGCCCAGCATGCCGCGATGGATGGCCTCCATCACCGCCGGGTCGGTCATGGCGTCCACATAGCCGCGCCGTTGCAGCGCCGCCTGCTCCTCGTTGATGGAGCGTGAGACGTCCACGGCCAGCACCAGCAGCACATCCACCGAATCCTCGGCCACGGCGCGGCGCGAGGTCTGGAGGAAGGGGGCCGCGAGTGCGGTTGCGAGAATGATGGTGCGGCGGCGCATGGCTGCCTCCCGATTCGCTACACTGCGCCAACGCGGCCCCGGGGGCCCGGTTTCAGCGCCGTGACAGCAGCAGAAGGGCCAGCCCGCAAAGCAGGGCGGCGGCGCCGAGGCTGGCCGCGAAGCCTTGTTGAAATCCGCCCGGCACTTGCTCGAAGACCAGGGTGAGAAGCGAGGCCGCCATCACCACCCCCAATGTGCGCGTCATCATGGCAAGACTTCCGGCAACGCCGCGCTGGGCGCGCGGCAGGCTGCCGGTGACGATCTCGGCATGGGCGACCGTCAGCAGCCCAAGCCCCACCCCATGCAGCAGCAGCGCGGCCAGCATCCAGGGCAGCGGCGTGGCCCCGGTCCAGAAGGCGATGGCGGCCAGCCCAAGTCCCGTGCAGCCCACCCCCAGCCGTACCAGCAGGGCGGCGGGAACGCGACCCGTGCCCCAGCCCGCCGCCAGCGAGGCCGCCATGCTGCCCATGGCCGAGACGGCCAGCACCAGCCCGCCCCAGCCCGTCGGCAGCCCGGCCACGCCCACGAGGTGGTAGGGCACGAAGAGCAGCACCGCGAAGCCCGCCATATGCGCCAGCACCACGGCCGTGTTCAGCGCCGCGAAGCCCGGCAGGCGGAACACCGACAGGTCCAGCACCGGATGCGCCACGCGCCGGCTGCGCCACAGGAAGCCCCAGGCGGCGGCGCCGGCCAGCAGGATGAGGGCGGGGGCCAGCCATCCGCCCTCGCCCAGGTGCCGCGCCTGGTTCACCGCCAGCAGCAGCCCGCCGATGGCGGCGGCCAGCAGCAGGGCGCCCGGCGCGTCGAAGGGCTCGCGCCGCGCCGGCAGGGGCGCGCCGGGCAGGCGCCAGGCCAGCAGCAGCGCCAGCAGCGAGAGCGGGGTGCGGAACCAGAACACGCCCGGCCAACCGAACGCCGCCACCAGCACCCCGCCCGCCAAGGGCCCCAGCACGGAGCCCGCCGCGAACATCAGCCCGTAGAGGCCGAGCGCCCGCGGCCGCAGCGCCTCCGGCACCTGCGCCGTGACCAGGGCCGGCCCGCAGCTGATGACCAGCGCCGCCCCCACCCCCTGCAAGACACGGCAGGCCAGCAGCAGCGGGTAGCTCGGCGCCAGGGCGCAGAGCAGGCAGGCAGCCGCGCTCACCGCCAGGCCGGCGCGGAAGACGCGCGCATGGCCGAAGATGTCGCCCAGCCGGCCGATGCCCAGCATCAGGCTGCCATAGGTCAGCACATAGGCGATGACGACCCACTGGATGCCGGCCAATGGCAGGCCGAAATGCGCGGTGATGGCGGGGAAGGCGATGTTCAGCGCGCTGTCCAGCGGCACCACCAGGCTGCCGAACCCCACCACCCCCATGCGCCAGAGCGCCAGGCGGTTCATCGTCTCTGGCCGCGCGGGCGCAAAGGGGCTGTCATGGGCGCGATGGTAGAGGGAGATTCCCGGATGGGCACATGGGGCGTGGATTCCGAGACGGGCGTGCTGCGCGACGTGCTGCTCTGCCCGCCCGACAACTATGACTGGCTGCCGCTGAACGCCGTGGCCCGCGCCAATATCGCGTCCGGCGCGCGGCCCGACCCCCAGGCCGTCCGCCGGGAATTCCGGGAGCTGGAGGAGGCGCTGGAAGGTGCCGGCGTGCGGCGGCACTACCTGAGGCCCGAACCCCATCTCGGCTACCAGGTCTATGCGCGCGACAGCAGCCAGATGACGCCCTGGGGGCCGGTCGTCACGCACATGTTCAAGCCGGAGCGCCAGGGCGAGTACGCGCCGGTGATCCATTTCTACGAGAGGCTGGGCTGCCCCATCTGGCGCTATGCCAATCATGGCCATGTGGAGGGCGGCGACATTGCCATCATCCGCCCCGGGCTGCTGGCCATCGGGCACACCGGCACGCGCACGGATCTGGATGGCGCGCGGCAACTGGCCGGCTGGTTCGCGGCCGAGGGGTGGGAGGTGCGCCTCGTGCCGCTCGACGAGCATTTCCTGCACCTCGACGTCGTGTTCTGCATGGTGAATGACCGGCTGGCGGTGGGCTGCACCCAGGTGCTGGACCCCGATTTCGTGGAATGGCTGTCGGGCCATGGCATCGCCCTGCTGGACACAAGCTACCGCGAGGTGATGGACCTCTCCTGCAACCTGCTTTCGCTGGGCGAGGACCGGGTGATCTCGGCGCTTCACAGCGCGCGGCTGAACGCGGCGCTGCGGGCGGAGGGGATCACGGTGCTGGACCCCGATTTGCGCGTCATCACGCGCGGCGGGGGTGGGGCGCATTGCCTGACCATGCCCCTACGAAGGGACCCGCTCCGCGCCTGATCCGCGCAGGCGCAGCCGGAGCGGTGAATCAGTCGCGCAAACAGGCACGCTTGCCAGCCAGGGCGCGATGGGCTTCAACCCGCGGCCCTTTCGGAAGCTCCGCCCATGCGCCCGCGCCTCGGTCTCGATTTCGGCACCACCAACAGCGTCGCCGCGCTGCGCCACCCCGATGGGCGGGTGGAGGTGCTGCGCCATGACACGGGCGAGGTGTTCCGCTCCGTCCTCAGCTTCTGGCGCGGCGCGGGCGGGCGGGCCATGCACGCCGCCGGCCCGGCCGCCATCGCCGCCTATCTGGAGGAGCCTTTCGAGAACCGGCTCATCATGTCCATGAAGAGCTACCTGGCCCAGGCCAGCTTCACCGAGACGCGCATCCTGGGCCGCGGCTATGACCTGCCCGCGCTGATCTCCCTCTTCCTGCGCGAATGGCTGGCGCCCTTCCGCGCGCATCTCGATGAGGCCGAGGTCATCGTGGGCCGCCCCGTGCGCTTCGTGGGCGAGCGCGCCGATGACGCGCTGGGCGAGGCGCGGCTGCGCGCGGCGCTGGCCCAGGCCGGGCTGCGTGACGTGACGCTGGCGCTGGAACCCGCCGGCGCGGGCCAGCTTTTCGCGCGCGACCTGGATGGGCCCGCCACCGTGCTGGTGGCCGATTTCGGCGGCGGCACCAGTGACTTCTCGGTGCTGCGCTTCGTGCCCCACGAAGGCCGCGTCACGGCGCTGGGCCAATCGGGCGTGGGCATCGCGGGCGATGCGCTGGATTTCCGCATCATTGACCATGTGGTGTCGCCGCATCTGGGCAAGGGCGGCACCTATCGTGTGATGGGCGGCAACCCGCTGCCGGTGCCGCCCGCCTGGTACCTGGCCTTCGCGCGGTGGAACCAGTTGTCGCTGATGCGCGCGCCGCGCACCCTGCGCGAAATCCGCGAGGTGGCGGCCACCGCCGAGGAGCCGGACGCGCTGCAACGCCTGCTGCGCTTCCTGGAGGAGGAGGCGGGCTATGCCCTCTACCGCGCCGTCTCGGGCGTGAAGGCCGCGCTGTCGGGGGCGGAGGAGGCGCGGCTGCAATTCCACGAGGCCGGGCTCGATCTCGACGTGCCCATCGCGCGCGCGGAGTTCGAGGGCTGGATCGCGCCGGAACTGGCGCGCATCGGCGCGGCGGTGGATGCGGCGCTGGTGGATGCGGGCATTGGCCCTGGCGATGTGGACCGGGTGTTCCTGACGGGCGGCACCTCGCTGGTGCCGGCGGTGCGGGCGATCTTCACCGAACGCTTCGGCGCGGCGCGGGTGGTGGCGGGCGGCGCCTTCGTCTCGGTGGCGGAGGGGTTGGCGCTGATGGAACCCGTTGGCAAGGCCGCCGCCCTGGCCTGCAGCCCCGCGGCTGATTCACGCCTTCGGTGATTCCACCGAAGGCGATCAGACGCTATGACATCCCACCATGACCGATACCCCCACCCTCCCCGACCGTCTCTCCAGCGACCCCAGCAGCCCCTTCTACAACGAGGAATTGTTGAAGCGCGGCGTGGGCATCCGCTTCAAGGGGCAGGAGAAGACCAATGTCGAGGAGTATTGCGTCTCCGAAGGCTGGGTGCGCGTCAGCATGGGCAAGAGCGTGGACCGCAAGGGCCGCCCGCTGACCCTGAAGCTGACGGGGCCGGTGGAGCCTTACCTGCATGAGGAAACGCCTGGGGGCTGAGCCCTACCCGGCCGCCTTCAGCACCAGGATCCCGCCCACGATCATGCCGATGCCCAGCAGCCGCGGCAGGCTCACCGCATCGCCCAGGAAGGCCATGCCGATGATGGCCGTGCCGGTGGCGCCGATGCCGGTCCACACCGCATAGGCCGTGCCGATCGGCAGCACCTTCAGCGCCAGCGACAGCAGCCAGAAGCTCGCCACCATCGCGGAGACGGTGAAGACCGACGGCCAGAGCCGCGTGAACCCCACCGTGTATTTCAGCCCCACCGCCCAGGCGATCTCGAAGAGGCCCGCGGCGCCAAGGGTCAGCCAGGCCATGCCCATGCGTCGTCTCCGTTGCGGGGCGCAGCGGTAGGGGCGGGGCTGGGTGGGGTCAAGCGTTCAGAGGCACCTCCACCTCCAGCAGGGGCGCGTGCTGCTGGGCGCCATAGACGTCGGTGTCGCCGAAATCGCCCGCCGGCACCAGGCGCGGCAGCGTGGCCTTGAAGGCCAGCGCGGCGTCATAGGGGGTGAAGAGCACCTTCTCCTCCGGCACGCCGTAGAGACGCGCGAAGAGCGCCGCGTTCAGCACCCCCGTCGCCTTCACCTGGCGGTAGACCGAAGCATCCTCGAACAGCACGTCAATGGTGACGAGGAAGGGGCCGGCATTCTTGCTCTTGCAGACCTGCGCGATGTCGCGAATGCGTGGCATGTCAGACCCGTTCATGCTCGATGGGGAACAGCGCGTAGGGATCATCCGGCACGCAGAGATGGAACACGCTGAAACGATACAGCGGCCCCAGCGGAATGTCGGAGGGCGAGAAGGGAAAGGCCATGTTCCCCTCGCGGCACAGGCGGCCCGGGAAGTCCGCGTGCAGCAGGCTGGTGCGGGCCACGGCCAGCACGCCGTCGGCGATCTCCTGGCTGTCGGCCAGCACCTCCACCACGAAGCCGAGTTCGTGCGGCGCCGTGGTCGCGGCCTGTTCCCAGGCGCCCATCACGCCATCCTGCCCATAGACGCGCAGCTTCATCTGCCACGCATGGCCCGGGATGCCGATGGCCTGGGTCTTCATCTCCACGCGCTGCCGGTGGCCCTTCAGGTAGTCGTCAATCTGGCCGATCAGCACCGGGTCGCGCGTGCCGCAGAGGGTGATGGCGCGATAGCCCGCGCGCTCCACACCCTCCAGCTTCACGGTGTAGGTGTCGGCCGGCGTCCAGGTCATGCCGGAGACGCGCACGGCGCGGTCGGAGACGGGGTCGAAGCGCACATGCTCCGTGTCCAGCATCCCGCCCGGCTCCAGGTGGTGGATGGGGCTGGCGTTCTCGTGCAGGGCGAAGTTCGCGACCGAGAGCGGCGTGCAGCGGCGGATGGGGTTGGGCGGCTCGCAGACCAGGTGGTCGTCGCGCAGCGTGACCAGCAGGCAGTCGGGCTCCTTGGGCACGGCGGGTTCGGCGCCGCATTCCAGCATCTTGCCGGCATACCAGGCGGGGGCGGGCGGAATGCCGGCGCGCAGCGCGGGCGCCACCCATTGCGCGGGGTCGCTGCTGCGGCCGCAGAGGATGACCTGCGCGCCCTGGTCGAGCGCGCGGGCGATGGGCTCGGGGCCCATCATGGCGACGATGCGCTCGGCGCGATCAATGGTCGCGGCGTCCAGCTCCGGCAGGCTGGCCAGGGGCTTCGTGCGCCCGCCCTCGCGCATCCGGTGCAGCGTCGCGCGGTCGGGCTCCGCATGGATCAGCGCCATGGGGAAGGAGAGGCCCTCCTCGCGGGCGATCTCGCGCACCAGCGCGGCGGTGTCCTGCAAATGCGGCTCGCCCCCCGCGCCGCCGGCGGTGCCGATGATGCAGGGGATGCGCGCGGCGACGGCCGCTTGCAGCATCAGCTTCAGGTCGCGCTTCACCGCCATCCGGTTGCAGAAGCTGGTGCCGGCGCCGAGGTAATGCGGCCCCGGATCCGTGCTGCCGCCATCGGCGCCGATGATGTGCGGCTCCCGCGCCATTCCGCGGCGGAGCGAGTCCTCGGCATAGCCATAGCCGAGGATCCCGCTGGTCGAGAGCATGCGGATTTCGTTCATGTGGATGGCCTCAGCAGGCCCTCGCGCGAGGCCTGCGCCCATTTGGCGTCATCGTCGCGGAGGAGTTGCGCGAATTGCGGCACGGTCAGCGGCACCGTCTCCATGCCCAGCGTGCGCCAGCGTTCGCGCATGGCGGGCTCGGCCAGCAATTCGTTGATGTTGGTGTTGAGGCGGTTGGCGATCTCCGTAGGAAGACCGCGCGGCGCCAGCCAGCAGAACCAGCCGATGAAGTCCGCACCCTGCACCCCCGCCTCGCGCAGCGTGGGCACCTCGGGCAGGAAGGGCGAACGCTCGGGCGAGGACACGGCGATGATGCGGATATTCCCCGCCGCCACCAGCGGCGCCGCGGTGGCCGGGCTGCCCCAGGCCACGGGCAAATGGCCCGCCGTCAGGTCCGCGATATAGGCGCCGCTGCCGCGATAGGGCACCTCGATGATGTCCACGCCGGCGCGCGCCGCGAAGAGCCGCGCGGTGATGGAGGATTGCGCGTCCGAACTGGCCTGCGCCACCACGCCCGGCCGCGCGCGGGCGGCTTCCAGCAGCCCCGCCACATCGGTGAAGGGCGCGCGGGCGGAGGCCATCAGCACCAGCGGGTAGCGTGCCGTGAGCGCGATGGGCGTGATGTCATTCAGCGGGTCGAAGGGCAGCGGGCCCAGATACTTCGCCATGACATGCGTGCTGGTCTGCGCGCCCAGCACATAGCCATCGGGCGGGCTGCGGGTCACGGCCTCGGTGCCCACGATGCCGTTCGCACCGGGGCGGTTCTCCACCACGAAGTTGCGGCCGAAGCGGGTGGCCAGGCCCTCGGCGATGGCGCGCGTGGTGATGTCGGTGCCGCCGCCCGCGGCATAGGGCACGATGATGCGCACGGGGCGCGCGGGCCATGCCTCCTGCGCGCCGGCCGTGGCCAGCGCGGGCAGCGCGAGGCCCGCGCCCAGTGCGGCGCGGCGGGTGATGCCATGTGTCATGTGTCGTTTCTCCCTTGTGGCGTCGCGGCGTTCAGCGGCCGCGATCGGTCTTCTTCCAATCCCCGGCGTTCGGACGGGTCAGGCCAAGGTTCTCGCGCAGCGTGCTGCCGGCGTAGTCCTTGTGATAAAGGCCACGCCGCTGGAGTTCCGGCACCACCAGCCGGGCGAAATCCTCGAAGGCGCCGGGCATCTGCGTCGCCACCAGCACGAAGCCGTCGCAGGCGCGGCTGGTGAACCATTCCTCCATCTGGTCGGCCACGTCGGTCGGCGTGCCGCAGAAGATGGGGAATTCACGGATGGTGCCGCGGCCCGAGAAATGCACGAAGTCGCGCACGGTCGGGTTGGGCTTGCCGCTGAGCGCCACTACGCGGTCCTTGAAGCCGGTCCAGGACATCTTGCGCAGCTCCTCATCCGTGAATTCGGAGTCGAGGTCCTTGCTGGCGAAGTCGAAATTCGTCACCTCGGACAGCAGCACCAGCGCGTCCATGGGCTTCGACAGCGACAGCACATAGTCGCGCTTCGCCTCGGCCGCCGCCCGCGTCTCAGCCACGCAGACATAGCAGGCGGGCGCCACGGTCACCTTGTCCGGATCACGCCCCGCATCGGCCACGGCCTGCTTCAGCTCGGCATATTGCTTCCGGCCGGCCTCGATGGTCGGGTAGACCACGAAGATCAGCTCCCCCCAGCGGCCGGCGAAGCGGCGGCCACGGCCGCTCTGCCCCGCCTGGATCAGCACCGGATGCCCCTGCGGCGAGCGGGTCACCGGCAGCGGGCCCTTGGAGCGGAAATAGGTGCCCTGGTGGTTCAGCGCATGGACCTTGGACCCATCGGCGAAGCGGCCGCTGGCCTTGTCGCCGATGATGGCGCCCTCCTCCCAGCTGTCCCAATGGCCCATGACGACTTCGACGAATTCATCCGCACGGTCGTAGCGGAGGTCATGCTCCAGATGCTCGGCCCGGCCGAAATTCGCGGCCTCGGAATCATTCAGCGAGGTGACGATGTTCCAGGCCGCCCGGCCCTCCGTCATCAGGTCGAGCGTGGCGAAGAGACGCGCCACATGGAAGGGCTCGTAATAGGTGGTGGAGTAGGTGGCGCCCAGGCCCAGATGCTTCGTGGCCCCGGCGATGGAGACCAGGATGGTGGCAGGGTCCATCTTCACCACGCGGATGCCGTTCTCCACCGCCTCGCGGTGGTCGTGGCCATAGATGTCGGGCATGGCCAGGCGATCGTCGAAGAAGGCCAGGTGGAACTTCCCCTCCTCCAGCACGCGGCCGATGCGCTGGAAATAGGCCGGCGTCAGGAAGTCCATGGGGTTGGCCTGGTGCCGCCAGGAGCCGGGCGCGATGGAGCAGTTCTGCGCCTGCAGGAAGCCGACCATGGCGATCTGGCGGCCATCTTTCATGGACATGGGGCGTCGCACCTTGTGTTTCCTCTCGTCCGAACCTAGGCGGGACGGCGGGGCGGCGTCCAGCGGTTTTGCGCAAACGTTCGCACAAATTTTTTCTGAGGTTTTGCCTGCCTTCCTGGCACGATCTCGGGGTAAGTTGTGCTGACGCTTGCGCGCACCCGCCGCGTGGAGGACAGAGACAGGCATGGACGACAGCAACGGCCCGCGCGTGACCATCGTGACCCTGTCGCGCCGCGCCGGCGTCTCACCCTCCACCGTCTCGCGCGCGCTGCGGGGTGATCCGCGCATCTCCAAATCCGTGCGCCGCAGCATCGCGGCCCTGGCGGCGGAGGAGGGCTACCTGCCCAATGCCGTGGCGCGGGGCCTGGCCTCCGGGCGCAGCGGCCTGATCGGCCTGGCGCTGGGGCCGACCGAGAACCCGCTCTACACCCAGCTTCTGCAACTGGCCGTGCAGGAGGCCGCGACGCGCGGGTTGCGCTTCCTGGTGATGCATGCGGGTGAGGGCGCGGTGGACGAAGACACGGCGGGCGCCATCCTCGGCTATCAGCTCGATGGCTGCCTCATCACCTCGGCGGACCTGTCCTCGCGCGCGGCGGAAATCTGCGCGCGGCATCGCGTGCCCGTCGTCATGGTCAGCCGCGTGGCGCGGCTGCACGCCAGCGCCGTCACCTGCGACAATCGCGCCGGGGCGCGCGAGATGGCGAGCCTTCTGCTGGAGGCCGGGCACCGGCGCTTCGCCGTGGTGCATGTGGGGGGCCGCAGCTCCCCGGGGCTGGAGCGGGAGCACGGCTTCCTGGAACGCCTGGCCGAGGCCGGCCTCACCCCCGTGGCGCGGGAGGAGGCGGTCTCCTCCTACGAGGCGGGCTACGCCGCCGGGCAGCGGCTGGTGGATGTGCGGCCCGACGCGGTCTTCGCCGTCAGCGACATCATCGCGCTGGGCGTGATGGACGCGCTGCGCGCCGGCGGGCTGCGCGTGCCGGAGGATGTCTCCGTCACCGGCTTCGACGACATCGCCGAGGCCGCCCGCCCCGCCTATGCGCTGACCACCGCGGCCCAGCCGCTCTCCGCCATGGTGACGCGCGCGCTGGACCTGCTGGAGGCGCGCATCGCCAACCCCTTCGCCCCCGACGAGACCATCACGCTGGGCGCCCGGGTGGTGCGGCGGGGCTCGGCGCGGCTGGGCTGATCAGATCCTTCTGGGCGGCCGATTCACGGCTCCGGCGCGTCCGCCGAAGCCGATCGGACGCCTGCCATTCGGCCGATTCACGGCTCCGGCGATTCCGCCGAAGCCGATCGGACGCCTGCCAGCGCCGCCGTGACGCGCCGCGCGAAGGCAGCGGGGGCACGCGGGGCGTCGCCATCCTGCACGCGCGCGAGGTCGAGCAGCAGCCCGGCCATCTCCGTGACGTCCTCGCCCGCCTCGGCCTGCGCCGCCAGGCGCCGCACCAAGGCGTGGCGCGGGTTGAGGCGCAGCACGGCGCGGTCCGGACCGAAGGCGCGGCCGGCGCGGCGCATCATGCGCTGCATGGCGAGGTCCGGCGCGCCGGCCTGGGCGGCCAGCACGGCGGCGCTGTCCACCAGCTGCGCGGTTTCCTCGACGGCGGCGACATCCTCCTTCAGCGCCTCGCGCAGCAGGGGCAGGAGCGCGGCGAGATCGGGCGCCGGCTCGCCTTCCACCTTGTGTTCGGAGAGGTCCACCTGGCCCTGGGTGATGCTGCGCAGCGCCTTGCCTTCGAAGCCCGCCAGGCGCTCCGGCCAGAAGGCGTCAATGGGGTCGGAGAGCAGCAGCACTTCCAGCCCGCGCGCGCGGAAGCCCTCCAGCTGCGGCGACTTCGCCAGGGCCGCCGCGTCATCGCCCACCAGGAAGTAGATCTCCTGCTGGCCATCCTTCATGCGCGCGATGTAGTCGGCGAGCGAGGTCCAGCCTTCCTGCGCGGAGGAACGGAAGCGCAGCAGCGCGGCAATTTCCGTGCGGTGCTCGGCATCCTCCCACACGCCTTCCTTCAGCGTGGCGCCGAAGTTTTCCCAGAAGGGCGTGTAGCCCTCGGAATCCTTCGCGCGCGTCTTGAGTTCCGACAGCACGCGGGCGGTGACGGCGCGGCGGATGCGGGCCAGCACCGGCGTCGCCTGCAACATCTCGCGCGAGACGTTCAGCGGCAAATCCTCCGTGTCCACCACGCCGTTCACGAAGCGCAGCCAGGGCGGCAGGAGTGCCGCCTCATCGGTGATGAACATCCGCCGCACATGCAGGCGCAGCCGGCTTTCGCGGGCTTCCTCCACGGGCGTGAAGGGCTTCATGCCGGGGATGAAGAGCAGCGCGGTGAATTCCAGCGTGCCCTCGGCGCGCCAATGCAGCGTGGCCCAGGGCGTGTCGAAGACATGGCCGAGATGGCGGTGGAATTCCGCGTAGGCCTCTTCGGTGATCTCGGACTTGGGCTTGCGCCACAGCGCCGTGCCCTCGTTGGCCGCCTGCTCCTCACCATCCTTCACCACCATGATGGGCAGGGTGATGTGGTCCGCCCATTTGCGGATGATGGTCTGCAGGCGCAGCGGTTCCAGGAATTCCTCCGCGTCGGACTTCATGTGCAGCACGATGTCGGTGCCGGCCTCCTCGCGCGTGGCGGGGGCCAGCGTGTATTCGCCGCGCCCTTCGGAGGCCCAGGCCCAGGCTTCCTGCTGGCCCGCGCGGCGCGACGTCACTTCCACCCGCTCCGCCACCATGAAGGCCGAGTAGAAGCCCACGCCGAACTGGCCGATGAGGCTGGGCTTGTCGCTGGCCTGGCTCTCCGCCATGGCGCGCGTGAAGGCCAGCGTGCCCGAGCGCGCGATGGTGCCCAAATGCTGCGCCAGCTCGGCCTTGTCCATGCCGATGCCGTTGTCGCTGATGGTGAGCGTGCGGGCCGCCTTGTCGGGCACCACGCGCACGCGCGGCGCGTCGGGCAGGGAGAGGTCGGGGTTGGTCAGCGCCTCGAAGCGCCGGCGGTCCACCGCGTCGGCGGCGTTGGCCACCAGTTCGCGCAGGAAGATCTCGCGCTCGGAGTAGAGGGCGTGGACCACCAGGTCCAGCAGCCGGCCCACCTCGGCGCCGAAGCTGTGCCGTTCGACGGATTCGGTCATGATCTGGTCCTCAACAAAGGTCTTGGGCGGCGGCGATATGCGCGGGGCGCGGCGAGGATTCAAGCCGGCTCGCAACCGCCATGCCAGGCCCCCGTTCTCCGTGGCACGCCCGGAGGAAGGCCATGACCCCAGCGACCGAACCGAAACCCCATCCGCCCGCGGGGCGCCCATGAGCGGCCTGCCCGACCGTGAGGGGGAGGTGGACCTCATCCTCGACATGCCCACCCTTGTCGCCATCATCGCCGCCGCCCGCGCCGCCGACGAGGTGCAGGAGGAGGCGGTGAACGAGCCCGTGCAGGACCCCGAGAACCCCGAGGATGTCAGCCCGCGCGAGATGGGCCGCGCGGTGGCGGGGATGATCGCGAACCTCAACGAGGACGAGCAGGCCGCGCTGATCGCGCTGACCTGGATCGGCCGCGGTGATTTCGACGCGACGGAGTGGACGCAGGTGCTGCGCCAGGCGCGCGAGCGCAACGCCGACGGCACCGCGCCGCATTACCTGGGCGAAATGCCGCTGCTGGGGGAGCTGCTGTCCGAGGGGCTCGCCGCCCTCGGCCGGCCGCCGGAGGAGGAGGGCTAGAGCGGGATGCGTTGAGGTGGAATCACCGAAAACGTTGAATCCCGCTCTCCACGAAGGCTGGAGCAGGCTGCGTGAACGCATGTGAACGCAGCATGCTCTAGGCCGCCGGACGCAGCCCCGCCAGGAACCGCGCCACGGCCGCCGCGATGGCCGGCGCGGGGTCCTCCGGCGTCGGCAGGTGGTAGATGAAGCGGCGGATGCCGATATAGACGATGCCGCCATGGAGGTTCCACATATCCTCCATCGAAGGCGGCGCGAGGCCCGGGCTGGCCGCGATCTCCTCGCGCAGCGGGGCCAGCAGGCGTTCGCCCACATGGTCGAGGTAGCGGCGGTTCAGCACCTCGCCCGCCAGGCCCGCCCACATGAAGATCCGCATCCACTCATAGGTGAAGATGGCGCGCGTGTAGGCGGCGTAGAAGGCGCGGAGCCGGGCCTCGATGGGGGTGGCGCGGTCGCGGATGGCGTCCACCCAGCGCGGGTCCAGCCGGTCCAGATAGACGCGGGCGAAGACGGCCTCGGTCAGTTCCGCCTTGCTGCCGAAATACTGGTAGACCAGCGCCTGGGTCACGCCCGCGCGCCGCGCGAGGTCACGCGTGGTGCCGCCCAGCCCCACCTCGGCGAAATGCGCCACGGCGGCGTCCAGGATCTGTTCGCGCCGCGCCTCGGGCTCCAGCCGGCGGCGTGGCGATGGCGGCGGGGGTCCGTCCAAACCTCTGCTTCCTCTCGCTTGACAACATGCTGCCCGCCGCTGATCAATTGATCAACAAGTGGCGCGGGGCGTGCAGTCTCGCGCAGGGAGCAGCGTTCATGAAGTGGCCCGCACTGGGATATCTGCGCGCGTCGAGCCTGGATGAGCTGTGGCGCGCGCTGGGGGATGGGGCGCAAATCCTGGCGGGCGGGCAGACGCTGCTGGCCACCCTCGCCTTCCGCCTGTCCGAGCCTGGCACCCTCGTGGATATCACCCGCATTCCCGAATTGCGCGGCATCACGGTGACCGGCGGCGTGCTGCGCGTGGGCGCGCTGACGCGCCATGCGGAGCTGGGGCGGGACGCGCTGGTGGCCCGCCACGCGCCGCTGCTGACGCAGGCCGTGCCGCACATCGCGCACCCCGCCATCCGCAACCGCGGCACCATCGGCGGCAGCCTGGCCTATGCCGATCCGGCCGCCGAATTGCCGGCCTGCGCCGTGGCGCTGAATGCCACGCTGGTGCTGGCGCGCGCAGGCGGCGAGCGGCGCATCAAGGCCACCGAATTCTTCACCGGCCTGCTGACCACGGCGCTGGAACCCGGCGAGATCATCGCCGCCGTCGAATTCCCGCTGGCCGGGCCGTCGCAGCGCGCCACGATCCTGGAGGTGGCGCGGCGCAGCGGCGACTACGCGATGGCCGGGCTGGCGGCGGTGCTGGACCTGGGTGCCGATGGACGCATCGCCTCGCCCCGCCTCACCTTCTTCGGCGTGGGCGAGGGCCCGGTGCTGGCCAAGAACGCCAATGCCGCCCTGGAAGGCCGTGTGCTGGACGCTGCCGCCATCGCCGCCGCCCAGGCGGCGCTGGAGGGGGACCTCGACCCGCCCGCGGACCTGCACGGCCCGCCCGCCATGAAGCGCCACCTCTGCCGCGTGCTGCTGGGCCGCGCGCTGCAATCCTTCACGCCCGCCACGGAGCAGGCCGCATGATGATCACCCTGACCGTCAATGGCGAGCGTGTGACGCGCCATGTCGAACCGCGCCGCCATCTGATCGATTTCCTGCGGCTCGATCTCGGCCTCACCGGCTCGCACGCCGGGTGCGAGCATGGCGTCTGCGGCGCCTGCACGGTGCGGGTGGATGGCGAGATCGTGCGCGGCTGCCTCGTGCTGGCCGCCAGCCTGGACGGCGCCGAGGTCACCACCATCGAGGGGCTGACCGACAGCGGCGAGGTGGCGGATTTGCAGGAGGCCTTCGTGGCCCGCAACGCCGCGCAATGCGGCTTCTGCACGCCGGGCATGGTGATGGCGGCGGCCGACATCCTGCGCCACCACGCCGATGCGGACCGTGCGGCGATCCGCGAGCATCTGTCGGGCAATTACTGCCGCTGCACCGGCTACCAGGCGATTGTGGACGCGGTGGCCGCGACGCTGTCGGAGCGGGCGATTCACACCCCGGCCGATGCCGGCCGAGGTGATCGCACGCAGGAGGCCGGCCGGTGAACGACATGCCAACGCCCGCCAGCATCGGCCTTTCGCGCGAGGATTTGCCCAACTCCTATATCGGCCGCTCGGTGCCGCGGCCCAATCTGCCCAAGCTGGTGCAGGGCCGCGCGACCTACACGGATGATGTGGTGCTGCCGCGCATGCTGCACGCGGCCTTCCTGCGTAGCCCGCACGCCCATGCGCGCATCCTCGCCATCCGCACCGAGGCGGCGCTGGCGGTGCCCGGCGTGGTGCGCGTCTTCACCGGCGCCGACCTCGCCAAGGTCTGCGACCCCTGGGTGGCGGTGCTGGACCATCTGAAGGGCATGAAATCCGCGCCGCAGCACCCGCTGCCGCTGGAACGCGCCACCTGGCAGGGCGAGGCGGTGGTGGCCGTGCTCGCCGACACCCGCGCCGCCGCCGAGGATGGCGTGGCGGCCCTTGAAGTGGACTGGGACCCCCTGCCCGCCCAGACCGACATGGAGACGGCGCTGGATGCCGGCACCACCGTCATCCACCCCGAGCTGGGCGACAACCTCGTCTTCACCCGCACCGCCACCAAGGGCGATGTGGACGCGGCCTTCGCCGCCGCGCACAAGGTGGTGGAGGCCACCTTCGTCACGGGCCGACATACGGGCGTGACGCTCGAACCACGCTCCATCATCGCGGACTACAACCGCGCGGATGGCACGCTGACGGTGCACCAGGCCACCCAGGCCCCGCACATGATGCAGACCGTCTATGCGAAGCATCTGCGGATGGAGGAAGGCCAGGTCCGCGTCATCTGCAAGGATGTGGGCGGCAGCTTCGGCATCAAGGTGCATGTCTATCCGGACGAGGTCGCCGTCGCCGCCATGGCGCGCATTCTCGGCCGGCCGGTGAAGTTCATCGCCGACCGCTTCGAGAGCTTCGCCTCCGACATCCATGCCCGCGACCATCGCATCAAGGCGCGGATGGCGGTGGAGGCGGATGGCACCATCATCGGCTTCGACGTGGATGATCTGACCGGCATCGGGCCCTATTCGGTCTATCCGCGCACCTCGGCCATGGAGGGCAACCAGGTGGTGAACCTGGTGGGCGGGCCCTATGACTTCGCGCATTACCGCTGCACCACGCGCGTGGTGCTGCAGAACAAGGCGCCCACCTGCCAGTATCGCGCCGTGGGCCACCCCATCGCGACGGCGGTGACGGAAGGCTTGGTGGAGATGGCGGCGCGCGCGCTGGGGATGGACCCCATCGAACTGCGCCGGCGCAACATGATCCGCGACGACGCCTACCCCTTCACCTCGCCGCCGGGCATGCGCTTCGAGGGGCTGTCGCACCACGCCTCGCTCGACAAGCTGCTGGAGATGGTGCCGGTGGCGCGCATCCGTGCCGATCAGGCCGAACAGCGCAAGAAGGGCGTCTATCGCGGCCTGGGCTTCGCGGCCTTCATTGAACTCACCAACCCCTCGCCCTTCATGTATGGCATCGGCGGCGCGCGGATTTCCGCGCAGGATGGCTGCACGGTGCGGATGGACCCGGACGGGTCGGTCGTCGCCTCCTCCGGCGTCACGGAACAGGGGCAGGGCACCGAGGCCATCCTGGCGCAGATCGTGGCGCATGGCGTGGGCGTGCCGGTGGAGCGGGTGAAGATCATCACCGGCGACACGCTGAACACCCCCTATGGCGGCGGCACCTGGGCCTGCCGCGGGGCGGGCATCGGCGGCGAGGCGGCGCTGCAATCGGCGCTGGCGCTGAAGGCGCAGATCCTGGAGGTGGCGGGCGCCATGCTCCAGGCGCCACCCGAGAGCCTCGACATCGTGATGGGTCACATCACCGACCGCGCGACGGGGGCGGAGCGGATGACGCTGCACGAGCTCGGCCGCATCGTCTATTTCCGTGGCGACACCCTGCCACGTGACCTGCCGCGTGAGCTGGTGCAGACGCGCCACTTCATCACCAAGGAATACCCCTTCGCCTTCACCAACGGCATCCAGGCCTGCTGGGCCGAGGTGGACACCGACACCGGCATGGTGAAGCTGCTGGAGCATTGGGTGGTCGAGGATTGCGGCCGCGTCGTGAACCCGCTGCTGGTGGACGAACAGGTGCGCGGCGGCGTGGTGCAGGGGCTGGGCGGCGCGCTCTACGAACACTGCGTCTATGATGAGCGCGGCAATTTGCTGACCACGACGATGGCTGACTACCTGGTGCCCATGTCGGCCGAGATGCCGGACATCCATGTGGGCCATGTCGAGACGCCGACGAAGGAAAGCCTGCTCGGCGCCAAGGGCGCGGGCGAGGCCGGCACGGCGGGCGCGCCCGGGGCGCTGCTGAACGCCATCAATGACGCGCTGGCGCCGCTGGGCGCGCAAGTGCTGGAACAGCCCTTCACCCCCGCGCGAATCCTGGCCGCGCTGGGCCGCTTCTGACGCCGGGAACGGGAGGAAAGAAACATGTCCATCCATCGCCGCAGCCTGGCCGCCGGCGCCGCCGCCCTGCCCCTCTTCGCTGTGCATTCGCAGGCGCAGACGGCACTGAACGTCACCATCGCCTCATCCCACCCGGTGGCCAACTTCTGGGTGTCCATGATGAAGAACGTCTTCCAGCCGGAGACGGAAAAATTCCTGCGCGACAACGGCAACACCCACCGCATCAACTGGCGCGAGGCCTATGGCGGCACGCTCTACCGCTTCCAGGACACGATGGAGGCGGTGCGCGACAACATCACCGACATCGGCTATGTCGGCACGCTGTGGGAGGGCAGCACCATGCCCCTCCAGAACGTCACCTATTTCACGCCCTTCGCCACCGGTGACCACGCGGTGGTGGCCAACGCCTTCGAGGCGATGAACGAGAACGTGCCGGCCATCCGCGAGAACTGGTCCTCGCTGAACATGGTGCCGCTCTCCTCCTTCATCACGGACACCTACCACATCTGGTCCACCTTCCCGGTGCGCACGCTGGATGACCTGCGGAACCGCAAGATCTCCGCACCCGGCACCAGCGCGAACTGGCTGTCCGGCACGGGGGCCACGCCGGTGGATGGCGCGCTGACCACCTACTACACCGACATCCAGACCGGCGTGTCCGAGGGCGCGCTCTCCTTCTTCGTGGGCATCCTGCCGACGCGCGTCTATGAGGTCGCGCGGCACATCTGCAAATGCGATGTGGGCGCGATGTATGTGGGCGGCATCGCGGCCAACCGCCAGCGCTTCGGCCGCTTCCCCGAGCCCGTGCGCCGCGCGATGACGGCCGCCGGCAAGGCCTCCACCGTCGCGCACATCCAGGACGTGTCCTCGCGCATCGCGGCCGCGGAGGCGGAGATGGTGCAGAAGGGCGCCATCATCACCACCCTCGCGCCCGCCGAGCGCCAGCGCTGGATCAGCGGCTTGCCCAACATCGCGCAGACCTGGGCGCGCAGCTCGGGCCCCGCCTCGCGCGATGTGCTCAACGCCTATTTCGCCGCCATCCGTGGCGCGGGCCAGACGCCCGGCCGCGATTGGGACCGCGAAGTGACCGCCTGAACCACGGACAGGAGTGCCGCCATGGCCGATGAGACGAACATGGCGGCGCTCGACGCCGCGCCCGAACGCACCGGCTTCGACCCGGTGCGGATCGCGCTCGATGCGCTGGCCGCCATCGGCACCATCTGGACCTTCGGGCTGATGCTGCTGATCTGCGCGGACGTCATCGGGCGTTCCTTCCTGAACGCGCCCATCACGGGCGTGGCCGAGATCGCGGCGCATTCGGTGGTGGGCATCGTCTTCCTGCAGATCGGCGCCACCATCCACCAGCGCCGCATGACGCGGGCGGACTTCCTGATAGACCGCATCGCCCGCGCGGCACCCGCGCTGGGCCGCGCCATGGAGGTGACCTTCCTGCTGGTGGGGGCCGCCGTCATGGCGTTCATCGCCTGGGCGGCCTGGCCCGGCGTATGGAATTCGCTGGCGCTGCGGGAATTCTTCGGCGTGCAGGGCCTCTTCACCGTGCCCACCTGGCCCTTCCGCGCGCTAATCGTGCTGGGGGGGACGGCCGGCGCCGTCGCCCATCTCGCGCTGCTGCCCAGCGCCATCCGGGGACGCTGACGCCATGGAAGACATCACGCTGGGCTTCACGCTGATCGGCGTCATGGTGGGCCTCATCATGCTGGGCCTGCCCATCGGCATCACGCTGATCGGCACGGGGGCGGTGGGCGTGTGGCTCATCCGCGACAATCCGGACCTGGCCTTCCGCTTCACGGCGATGTCCACCTATTCGGGCATCCAGGACTACCTCTTCGCCACCATTCCCTTGTTCGTGCTGATGGGGCTGCTGGTCAGCGTCTCCAATGTGGGGCGCGACACCTTCGAGGTGGCGCAGGCCCTGTTGCGCCGACTGCGCGGCGGGCTTGGCATGGCGACGGTGGGGGCGAACGCCATCTTCGCGGCGGTGACGGGGGTGTCCATCGCCTCCGCCGCCGTCTTCACCAAGGTGGCGGTGCCGGAGATGGTGCGCCATGGCTATTCCATGCGCTTCGCCACGGGCACGGTGGCGGGCAGCTCCATCCTGGGCATGCTGATCCCGCCCTCCCTGCTGATGATCGTCTATGGCGTGCTGGCCGAGGTTTCCATCGGCCGCATGTTCGTGGCTGGCATCCTGCCCGGCATCATCATCGCGCTGGGCTTCGTGGCGCTGATCTGGGTGCGCGCCGCCTTCTTCCCGCACCGGATCATGACCGCCGCCGCCCCCGCGCCCGCGGTGCCGGAGCGCGACATGCCGGCGGGCGAGATGGTGGCCAAGGCCGTGCCCATCCTGCTGCTGGTCGTGCTGATCCTGGGCGGGCTCTACAGCGGCTTCTTCACGCCGACCGAGGCCGGCGCGGTGGGTGCGGCCGGCGCGCTGGTCATCGCGCTGGCGCGGCGGCAGCTCGATTGGCCGAAATTCTGGCGGGTGCTGCGCGAGACGGGGCTGGTCTCGGCCTCCATCCTCTTCCTGCTGATCGCGGCGAGCCTCTATTCGCGCATGCTCTCCATGGCGGGCGTGCCCCAGGCCATCGGCGAGATGGTGGAAACGATGGGCCTCGGCCCCTACGGCTTCCTGGCCGCCTTCGTGGTCATCGTGCTGCTGATGGGCATGATCCTGGACAGCACCTCCATCCTGCTGATCATGGTGCCCATCGGCGCGCCCATCGCGCAGGCCATGGGGTTCGACCTGATCCATTTCGGCATCATGGTCATCATCGCGGTCGAGATGGGGCTGCTGACGCCGCCCTTCGGCATCTCGGTCTTCACCGTGAAAGCCACATTGGGCGACCCAAGGGTGGGCGTGGAGACCATCTTCGCCGGCGCCCTGCCCTATGTGCTGGTGATGGGCGCGGCACTCGTGCTGATCGCCTTCGTGCCGGCGATCGCGACGGCGCTGGTGGGCTAGACTCGTTTCAACGCGAAATCGTAGCGCAGGGTACGCCAGGGCGCGTCCAACACCGTGCCGTCGGGCGCGACACCCGGCGGCTGCGGCGCGAAG
The DNA here is from genome assembly GCF_014764365.1 of Roseococcus microcysteis. NCBI lineage: Bacteria > Pseudomonadati > Pseudomonadota > Alphaproteobacteria > Acetobacterales > Roseomonadaceae > Roseococcus > Roseococcus microcysteis. Next base: position 3,183,960 of record NZ_CP061718.1, on the reverse strand, counting down.
GGCACCACCAGCGCGTCCTTCACGCCGAAGACCGCGTCGCTGTCCAGGTATTCATCGCCCTCGGCGAAGACATGCGTCACCAGCGTCTCGTGGCCGGGCGCGCTGATCATGAAGTGCACATGGGCGGGTCGCATGGGGTGGCGGCCGGTGGCCTGCAGCATGGCGCCCACCGGCCCATCGGTCGGCACCGGATAGGCGGTGGGGGTGATGGTCCAGAAGTGGAAGCGCCCCTCGGCATCGGTGCGGAAGCAGGCGCGCAGCTCCGGCACCGGGCCCTCGGCGCGCTGCACGTCGTAGAAGCCCTCCGCATCCGAATGCCAGATGTCCAGCAGCGCGCCCGCCAGCTTCGTGCCATCGGCGCTCGTCACCTGGCCCGAGACGTGCAGCCGCTCGCCGTCCACGCCATTCGCCAGCACGCTGCCGAGCGGCTTCTCCGCCACACCCGCCACATGGAAGGGGCCGAGGACCGTGGTGGGCGTGGCCCCCTCCGGCAGGCGGTGGTTGATGGCGTCCACCAGCATGGACACGCCCAGCGTGTCCGACAGCAGGATGAATTCCTGCCGCTTGTCGTCGCATGTCTGCCCGGTCTGCGTGAGGAAGGCGATGGCCGCCTGCCATTCCTCGAAGCTCGGCTCCACCTCGCGCACGAAGCCGTGCAAATGGCGCACCAGGGCCTGCATCACCTGGCGCAGGCGCGGGTCGGGCGTCTGGTCGAAGCGGGCCAGCACCGCGTCGGTGATGCTGGCCTCGTCGAAGTCGCGCATGGGGGTCAGAGGCCGCCCATCGCGAGGTACTTGATCTCGAGGTAGTCCTCGATGCCGTATTTGCTGCCCTCGCGGCCCAGCCCGGACTGCTTCACGCCGCCGAAGGGCGCCACCTCGGTGGAGATGATGCCCTCGTTGATGCCGATGATGCCGCTCTCCAGCGCCTCGGCCACGCGGAAGATGCGGCCCACATCGCGCGCGTAGAAATAGGCGGCCAGGCCGAATTCGCTGTCATTGGCGAGTGCGATGCCCTCCTCCTCCGTCTCGAAGCGGAACAGCGGCGCCACGGGGCCGAAGGTTTCCTCGCGGAAGCAGAGCGCGCCGGCGGGCACGCCGGTCAGGATGGTGGGCTCGAAGAAATTGCCGCCATTGCCGTGACGCTTGCCGCCGGTCAGCACCTTGGCGCCCTTGGAGGTGGCGTCGCTGATGTGTTCCTCCACCTTCGCCACCGCATCGGCGTTGATGAGCGGGCCTTGCGTGACACCCGGCTCCATCCCATTGCCGACCTTCAGCCCTTCCACCGCCACCTTCAGCTTGGCCGCGAAGGCGTCATAGACGCCGGCCTGGACCAGGATGCGGTTGGCGCAGACGCAGGTCTGCCCGGTGTTGCGGTACTTGGACGCCATCACGCCCTGCACCGCGGCATCCAGGTCCGCATCGTCGAACACCAGGAAGGGCGCGTTGCCGCCCAGCTCCATGCTGGTCTTCTTCACCGTGGTGGCGCATTGCGCGAGCAGGGTGCGCCCCACCTCGGTCGAGCCGGTGAAGCTGAACTTCCGCACCAGCGGGTTGGAGGTCAGCTCCTTCCCCGTCTCCGAGGCCGGGCCGGTGATGACGTTGCACACCCCGGGCGGCATCCCCGCGCGCTCGGCCAGCACGCCGAGCGCCAGCGCCGAGAAGGGCGTCTGGCTGGCGGGCCGGATCACGCCCGTGCAGCCCGCGGCCCAGCCCGGGCCGGCCTTGCGGGTGATCATCGCACTCGGAAAATTCCAGGGCGTGATGGCGGCGAAGACGCCGATCGGCTCCTTCAGCACGATCACGCGGCGGCCCTGGGCGTTGTGGGGGATGGTGTCGCCATAGACGCGCTTGGCTTCCTCGGCGAACCATTCGAGGAAGCTCGCGGAATAGGCCACCTCGCCCTTGGCCTCGGCCAGCGGCTTGCCCTGCTCGGCCGTCATGATGGCGGCGAGGTCATCGGCATTCGCGTGCATCAGGTCATGCAGGCGGCGCAGGATGGCGGCGCGTTCCTTGGCCAGCAGCTTGCGCCAGGCGCCGAAGGCGGCGTGCGCGGCCTCGATGGCGCGGCGCGTCTCGGCGGTGCCCATGGCGGGGACATGGCCGATGACCTCGCCCGTGGCGGGGTTGCGGACGGCGACGGTCTTGCCGCTGTCGGCCTGGACCCATTCGCCGTTGATGAGGTTGGCCTCGCGGAACAGCGAGGGGTCCTTCAGCGGCAGCTTCGCGGTGGCGTCGAGCATGGCATGTCCTCCTGTGTTGGGGGCAGGATAGGCCGGGCGCGGGGCATTTGTCAGCGCCGCCCGGCATGGCGTGCGGCCTGCCTTCAATGGTAAGGCCCAGGGATGATTCGCAGCCTCTACGACTGGACGCTTTCGCTCGCGCGCACGCCGCATGCGCTCTGGGCGCTGGCGGTGGTGTCCTTCCTGGAAAGCTCCGTCTTTCCCATCCCGCCCGATGTGCTGATGATCCCGATGATCATCGCCCGACCCTCGCGCGCCTTCGTGATCGCGGGGGTGGCGCTGGTGGCCTCGGTGCTGGGGGGTGTGGCCGGGTATTTCATCGGCTACGGCATGTTCGAGACGCTGGGGCGGCCGGTGCTGGAATTCTACGGCAAGGCGGCGTATTTCGAGGACTTCTCCAGCCATTACAATGAGTGGGGCGCCTGGGCGGTGCTGATCGCGGGGGTGACGCCCTTCCCCTACAAGGTCATCACCATCCTCTCGGGCGCCACGGCGCTGTCGCTGCCGGTCTTCATCGTGGCGAGCATCGCCGCAAGGGGGCTGCGCTTCTTCCTGGTGGCGGCGCTGCTGTGGAAGTTCGGCCCGCCCATCCAGCAATTCATCGAGAAGCGGCTGGGGCTGATGTTTTCTCTGTTTGTGGTGCTGCTGGTGGGGGGTTCGCCGCGCTGCGGCTTCTCTGAGCGGCTAACCGCGCCCCCGCACCAGGCTCAGCGTGCTGGACGCCAGCGCGAACGCCACCCCGCAGAGAAAGCCCAGCCACGGCCCCGCCAGGGTGAAGCAGGCGGCGGCGGTGACGGCGCCGGTGCTCTGCCCCAGCACCCGCGCCGTGGCCTGCATGCCCCCCGCGCTGCCCGCCCGCGCGCGCGGGGCGGCTGAGAGCATCGCCCGGTTGTTGGGCGACTGGAAACCGGCGAAGCCCACCCCCGCCAGCAGCAGCGCCCCGCAGACGGCCCAGACCATGCTCGGCGGCACCAGGGCCAGGATCACCAGCGCGGTGGCCAGGAACACCCCGCCCAGCACGCAGGTCAGGGTGGAATTGGCCCGGTCCGCCCAGCGCCCCGCGATGGGGCCGAGCAAGCCCACCGCCAGCGGATAGGGGGTGATGATCATGCCGATCTGCACCGGGCTGAACCCCGCCGCCGAGAGGTGGAAGGGCAGGCTGATCACCAGCAGCATATGCGCCGCGAACATCAGCACCGAGGCCGAGACGGCAAACCGCACCACCCGGATCCGCAGCAGGTCCAGCGGCAGCAGCGGCACGGGCCGCGCCATCTCCAGCCGTACCAGCGCGGCGGCGCAGAGCATGCCCCCCAGCAGCGCCGGCACCGCCACCCAGGGCGCGTGCAACAGCAGATCCATGCCAAGGAAGACCAGGCCGAAGGCGGCCACGTTCAGCGCGGCGGCCGTGATGTCGAAGGGCCGCCGCCGCCCCGGCACGCGCGGCAGCAATTTCAGCCCGAAGACCAGCGCCGCCAGCCCCATGGGGATGTGCGCGATGAACACGGCCGGCCAGGGCGCCACCGCCAGCACGGCCGCCCCCAACGACGGCCCGGCGGCCGAGGCCAGCCCCACCGTCATGGAATTCACCCCGATGGCACGGCCCAGCTGCGCCGCCGGGTAGGTGTGGCGGACCAGCCCCGCCGTCAGGCTCATCACCGCGGCGCTGCCCAGCCCCTGCACCATGCGCGCGGCCAGCAGCGCCTCGAAGCTGGGCGCGACCGAGCACACCATGGCCGCCAGCGAGAAGACCAGCAGCCCCCAGGCCCAGACGCGGCGGAAGCCGAAGATCTCGCCCAGCGCCGCCATGGGGATCAGCGTGCCCACCACCACGATCTGATAGGCGTTGACGATCCAGACCGCCTCGGCCGGCGTCAGGCCGAGATCGGCGGCGGCCGAGGGCAGGGCGATGTTGAGCATCGCCGCGTCCAGCACGGTGACGGTGATGCCGGCGGCAATGCAGGCCGAGGCCAGCCCCCGCCGTCCGGGGGGCAGGCCATCGGCATCGGTACTGCTCACGCCGCGGCTTGACGCTTCTCCGCCTGCGGCAGGGTCACCCCCACCAGGCAATCCCGCGTGACGATGGCGGCAAGTTCCTCCTCGCTCCATCCCTCGGTGCCGGGGGGACGGGTGGGCAGGACCATCCAGCGGTAGTCGGCCGTGCTGTCCACCACGCGCACCTGCACGCCGGCGGGCAGCACCGTGCCGAATTCGGCCAGCACGGCGCGGGGTTCACGCACCGCCCGCGCGCGATAGGCGGCGGATTTGTACCAATGCGGCGGGTAGCCGATGACCGCGCGCGGATAGCAGGAGCACAGCGTGCACACGACCAGGTGGTGCAGCCGGTCCGTGTCTTCCAGCACGCCCAGCGGGGGCGCGCCCTTCATGGCCACGCCGAAGCTCTCGGCGGCGGCGGTGCCGTCGCGCAGCATCAGGGTGCGGAATTCGGGGTCCAGCCAGGCGCGGGCCACCATGCGGGCGCCGGTCTCGGGCTTCGCGCGCTCGGCCTGGGTCTGGCAGCGCTGGATGTCCTCCTCCACCAGCACGCCGCGGCGCTTGAGCGCGGCGACGAGCTTGTCCAGGAGTTCGACGCTCTCGGGCAGCGGGGTTCCGGCCATGTCAGGCTTCCTCCAGCCAATGTTCGAAGATCTCGATCAGCACGGTGTCGCCGGCCTCGCCCTCGCCCCAGACGGGGGGTTGGTCGAATTCGACATGGTAGAGGATGCGCGGCTCGCCCGGGCGGCCGAAGGCCAGATCCTCGGGGTTGGGGAAGCGGCCCAGCGCGCGCGCCACCACCCCCTCGCGCCCGCGCACGTAATGCGGGGTGCGCAGATGCATGGGCGCGATGCGCTCCGGCCGGCCAGGCTTCACCCGCACCCGCGCGCCGGGGGCGAAGCGGGCCTGGGCGGTGTCGTGCACGCCGTGGCTCACTTGATGTCCTCCCAGGTGATGACACCCTTGCGGACCATCACGGCCGTCACCGAACGCAGCCATTTCTCGTAATAGGTCAGGCCGAAATATTCGGTTTCATGCAGCGCCTCGATGTTGAAGCGCATCTCGTCCACGGTGAACAAGCCCTTCTCCCGCAGGACCGAGCGCACGGCGTCCACCCGCTTGTCGAAATCGCTGGGCGGCGCGTCGTCATCGGGCTCGACGGGGGTGCAGCGGAAGCGCGGGTTTCCGCCGAGGTCGTGGGTCGCGGGGCGATCGGGGTCGGGGCTGTCCATGCCGGGATGCTAGTGCCGGCCGCCCCGCCGCCGCAATGGTCCGGACGGGTTGTCGCGCGGCCCGGACAAGACAAGATGTCGCTCTTGCCTTATCCCTGCGCCGGAACATCTACAGGCGGCCCCAGGAAATTCCCATGGAAGTGATCCTCGACCCCCAGAACCCGTCCCAGCGCCCCGACCCCGTGTCGGATGGCGACCAGAAGACCTTCATGCAGGACGTCATCAACGCCTCGCGCGAGGTGCCGGTCCTGGTGGATTTCTGGGCGACCTGGTGCGGGCCCTGCAAGCAGCTGACGCCCACGCTGGAGAAGGTGGTGCGCGCGGCCGGCGGGCGCGTGAAGCTGGTCAAGATCGACATCGACAAGAATACGGCGCTCGTCCAGCAGCTCGCGCAGCTGGGCCTGCCGCTGCAATCGGTGCCGACGGTCGCCGCCTTCTACAAGGGGCAGATCGCGGACCTCTTCCAGGGCGCCCTGCCCGAGGGCGAGGTGAAGAAGTTCATCGAGAACCTGCTCAAGCTGGCCGGCGGGCAGATGCCCAGCGCCGAGATGCTGGCCGAGGCCAAGGCGCTGCTGGAAGCCGGTGACGCCCAGGGCGCGCTGGAACTCTTCGCGGGCCTCGCCCAGCAGGAACCCGAGAATGCCGAGGCCCTGGCCGGCCTCGCCCGCTGCCTGATCGCGCTGGAGGAGGAGGAGCAGGCCCAGCAGATGCTGGACAGCCTCTCCGACAAGCTGAAGGCGCATCCCGAGATCTCGGCCGTGCGCGCCGCCATGGAGCTTGCCGCCCAGGGCCGCGCGGCCGCGGGCATGCTGGGCCAGTATGAGCAGCGCCTCGCCGCCAACCCCGATGACCACGAGGCCCGCATCGAGCTGGCCGTGGCGCTGGCCGGCATGAACAAGCGGCAGGAAGCGGCCGACGCCCTGCTGGAGGCCATCCGCCGCGACCGCGCCTGGAACGAGGAAGCCGCGCGCAAGCAGCTTCTGAAGTTCTTCGAGGCCTGGGGCTTCGACGACCCCGCCACCATGAAGGCCCGGCGCGGCCTCTCGACCATCCTGTTCCGCTGAGCATGGACCCTTTCCAGCCCGCGCCGGAGCAGCTTCCCGCCGAGATCGCGATCTTTCCGCTCTCGGGCGCGCTGCTGCTGCCGGGCGGGCGGCTGCCGCTCAACATCTTCGAGCCGCGCTATTTGGCGATGACGCTGGACAGCCTGGGCCAGGGGCGCCTCTTCGGGATGATCCAGGGCGACCCGTCCAAGCCGCGCGGTGAGCGCGGCAGCGTCACCTATGGGGTGGGGTGCCTCGGCCGCGTCTCCTCCTTCTCGGAGACGGAGGATGGGCGGCTGCTGGTGACATTGACCGGCGTGCTGCGCTTCCGCGTGGCCGAGGAAATCGAGATGCGGCGCGGCTATCGTCGCGTGCGGGCGGATTACGGCGCCTATCTGGCTGACCTCGATCCGCCGGTGGACCCGGTGCCCCATGCCGAAATCCTGGACGCGCTGCGCCCCTATTTCGCGGCCAAGGGCATCGAGGCCAACTGGTCCGCCATCGAGGAGATGTCGGGGCCCACGCTGGTGACCACGCTCGCCATGGTCTGCCCCTTCGCCATCCCGGAAAAGCAGGCGCTGCTGGAGGCACCCACGCTGACGGAACGCGCCGCCACCCTCGTCACCCTGCTGCGCATGGACGCCCATGATGGCGGCGACCTTCCGCCCGATGCGCGGCCCAGCTAGAACTTGCCCATGAACCAGACCCCCCTCCCGCCGGCGGCGCCGTGGACCCGCAGCTCCTGGAAATCCTGGTCTGCCCGGTCACGAAGAAACCGCTGCGCTATGACCGCGACCGGGGCGAGCTGATCAGCGACGCCGCGGGCCTCGCCTATCCGGTGCGCGACGGCATTCCCATCATGCTGCCCGACCAGGCGCGCAAGCTGCCCTGATGCAGGTTACGGAGCTGCGCTACCGCGCGGCGGACCGTGTGCTGCACATCGCCTTCGACGACGGCGCGCGCTTCGCCCTCAGCGCGGAATATCTGCGCGTGGAGAGCCCTTCCGCCGAGGTGCAGGGGCATTCGCCCGAGCAGAAGCGCCTCATCGCCGGGCGGCGCCATGTGGGCATCATGAAGATCGAGCCGGTGGGGCATTACGCCGTGCGGCTGCATTTCGACGATCTGCACGACAGCGGCATCTACTCCTGGGCCTGGCTGCGCAAGCTGGGCGAGGAACAGGCCATGCGCTGGCCTGCCTATGAGGCCGCGCTGGCGGCGAAGGGCTTGAGCCGGGACCCGCCAGGGCGCTGAAGGGAGCCTTGCCCGCATATCGGGCAGACATGATCCCACCCCGGGGATTCGCCTCAAAAGGAGTCAGTTTCGCCTTGCGATGACGGTTTCCTGCGTGGTCCCCTCCCCGGGCACCCCAGATGGAGACCCCGCCATGGCCACCTCCCGCCGCGCCTTCCTCGCCGGCACCGGGCTCGCCGCCCTGTCCACCCCCGCGCTCTCCCAGGGCGCGGCCGCGCGGGCCCTGCGCTTCATCCCGCACGCCAATCTGGGCGCCGTGGATCCGGTCGCGACCTCCGGCTACATCGTCCGCAACTACGGCTTCATGGTCTATGACACGCTCTTCGCGGTGGACACCGACTTCAAGGTGCAGCCGCAGATGGTGGAAAGCCACGAGACCTCGGCCGATGGCCGCACCTGGCGCTTCCGCCTGCGCGAGGGCCTGCGCTTCCACGACAATGAGCCCGTCCGCGCGGTGGACGCCATCGCCTCCATCAAGCGCTGGGGCGCGCGGGACACCATGGGCCAGACGCTCATGACCGTGATGGACGAGATGCGCGCCACCTCGGACCGCGACTTCGAGATGCGCCTGAAGCAGCCCTTCCCGCTGATGCTGGAATCCTTGGGCAAGCTCTCCACCCAGGCGCTGTTCGTGGTGCCGGAGCGGGTGGGCAATTCGGACCCGCAGGTGCCGAACAACGAGACGGTGGGCTCCGGCCCCTTCCGCTTCATGCGCAATGAATGGGTGCCGGGCAGCCTGGCCGCCTTCGAGAAATTCGCGGGCTATGTGCCGCGCGCCGAGCCCTCCTCCGGGGCGGCCGGCGGCAAGCAGGTGCTGGTGGACCGGGTGGAGTGGCGCATCATCCCCGATGCCTCCACCTCCGCCAATGCGCTGCAGACGGGCGAGGTGGACTGGTATGAGCAGCCCAGCTTCGACCTGCTGCCCATCATCTCCCGCAACCGCAACATCCGCATCGAGATCACGGACCCGATGGGGTCCCTGATGATGATCCGCTTCAACCAGCTGCATCCGCCCTTCGACAACCCGGCCATCCGCCGCGCCGTGCTGATGGCGACGGACCAGCAGGCCTATCTCGATGCGGTGGTGGGCAACCCGCGATATTCGGCGCTGTGCCGCAGCATGTATGCCTGCGGCACGCCGCTCGGCACGGACCAGGGCGCGGGGGTGATGCCGGGCAACCTGGAGCGCGGCCGCGCGGCGCTGCGCGAGGCCGGCTACAACAATGAGCCGGTGGTGATCCTGGCCGCCATGGACAACCCGGCCAACAGCCAGATGTCGCAGGTGACGGCCGACCTGCTGCGCCGCATGGGCATGAACGTCGAGCTGGTGGCGACCGACTGGTCCGCCCTGCTGGCCCGCCGCGCCAACCGCAACCCGCCGGACCGGGGTGGGTGGAGCATCTTCCACACCTCCTGGGTGGGGCTGGATGTCGCGGGGCCGGCGCTGCACCTGCCGCTGCGCGCCCATGGCGCCCCCGCCTGGGCCGGCTGGCCGACGGACCCCGAGATCGAAAGCCTGCGCACGCAGTTCATCGCCGCCACCGACCCGGCCGAGGGCCAGCGCATCGCCATGGCGCTGCAGGCGCGGGCCTTCGAGAGCGTGCCCTTCGTGCCGCTGGGCACCATCATCCAACCCACCGCCTTCCGGCGGAATGTGCAGGGCATCGTCAACGCGCCGGTGCCCTTCTTCTGGGGCGTCAGCAAGGGCTGAACGCGAAAGGGGCGGCGAGGCCTTCGCCCCGCCGCCCCCTTGAGCCGGTGGCCCGGCGCGTCAGCCGCGCTGGCCGCGCGTCGCGCGCTCGGCCTCGCTCAATGCCGTCGCGCGGTCCGGGGAGGCGCTGTAGATGATGCGCGCATCCTCGCCCGAGCCCACGATGTGCGAGTAGATCGGCGCCTGGCCGCGGACGGGGCCGGTGTATTCGACGCGGGCGTCCTCACCATTGCCGACCAGCCGGGCCTCGCCACCGCCCAGCACGTTGGCGCCCTGCGGCGCCTGATAGGCCGGGGTGCCGAAGTCACGGGGGTAGGCGACGCTGTCCTGCGCCTGGGCGAAGGCGGGCGCCAGCAGAAGGGCGGCGCCGGCGGCGAGAGTGCGGAAGTTGATGGTCATTGGTGGTCTCCTGTCGGGGTGGCCCTTGGGCCGATGGGATCGGCGATCCCGTTGCCGCCTAATGTGAGTGACCGGTCGGTATCTTTCAAGTCACGGCCGTGAAGAACCATCATCACCATCGCCAATGGACGTCCACTTGCCCGTGGCGCCTGCGGGCATCCTCCGCGCCCGGTGCCACCTGTCGGAGCCTGGAAGGCTCAACACGAAGGGGCGGCGAGGCCTTCGCCCCGCCGCCCCCTGTTTCAGCGCCTTGCCTGGATCAGCCGCGCGTGTCGGGCAGGTAGCCCGCCTCGCTCAGCGCCTGGGCGCGGTCGGGCGTGGCGCTGTAGATGATGCGCGCATCCTCGCCGCTGCCGACCATGTGCGCGAAGACCGGCTCCTGCGCCTGGGTGGGGCCGATATGGACCACCCGCTGGCTCTCGCCCGAGCCGACCAGGCGGGCCTCGCCACCACCCACCACGTTGCGGTTGTCCGAGGCATAGGCCGGCGTGCCGAACTGGGGCGACACCACCACGCTGTCGGCCGCCATGGCGGGCGCGGCGAAGGCGGGGGCCAGCAGCAGCGCGGCGCCGGCGGCGAGGGTGCGGATATTCACGGTCATGACCAAACTCCTGTCGAAATGACGGCCCGCGGGCCGCGGGACCCTGTGGTCCCCTTGTCCAGGAAGCTGGGAAGGCCGCGCCAAACCGCCAATTCGCGGCGCGAACGGCCATCATAGTCCGTGTGAATGAAACTTTTACGTCATCTCCGTGACAGCTTCATGCGCGCAGGGGCAACCCCATGGCCTGCCGCGCGAAGGCGCGCTTCAGCGCCGGGATGCGGTCCACCGCCGCGATGCCCAGGCGCCGCGCCAGCCGCACCACACCCACATCGTTGCCGAACAGCTTCTCCAGCGCATGGGTCGCGCCGATCATCATCAGCGCATCCGGCCGGCGCTCGGCCTGGTAGCGGCGCAGCAGGGCCTGGCTGCCCACATCCTCGCCGGCGGCATGGGCGTCGCCCACCAGGCGGGCCAGGGATTCCACGTCGCGGAAGCCGATGTTCAACCCCTGCCCCGCGATGGGGTGCATGCCATGGGCGGAATCCCCCGCCAGCGCCATGCGCTCGGCCGTGTAGCGCAGCGCGTGCATGGCGGTCAGCGGATAGGACCAGCGGCGGCCGATGGGCTCGATCTCGCCCAGCCAGTCACCCAGGCGGCGCTGGAGTTCGCGCTTGAAGCGGGCATCGTCCATGGCCAGCAGGCGCTGCGCCACGCCGCGGCTTTCGGCCAGCACGAAGGCCGAGGCATGCGGCAGGTGGCTGGTGCCGAATTCGTGCTGGTCGTTCAGCGGCAATTGCGCGAAGGGGCCGGCCGGGAGGAAGAGTTCCAGCGCGCGGTTGTCGTGCGGCTTCTCATGGGCGAAGGCGCCCACCATGCCGATCTGCCCGTAGTTATGCCGCGCGCTTCCGATGCCGGCCGAGGCGCGCAGCGGCGAGTTGCGGCCCTCCGCCCCCACCACCAGCCGCGCGCGCAGGCGCTTGCCGTCGCGCAGGGTGAGGGTGGCGCCGTCCGCGTCGCGCGCCACCTCGGCGGTCATGGGCGCGAAGACCTGCACGCCGGGCAGCTCGGGCAGGCGGGCGTTGAGCGCCACGCGCAAGGCCCGCGCCTCCACCATCCAGCCGAAGGGTTCGTCCGCGACCTCGGCGGCCTCGAAGTCGAGGTCCAGCGAGGAGGGCCGTTCGCCGATGCGCCCATCGGCCACCTTGATGCCCTCGATGGGGCAAGGGGTGGTGGGCAGGCGGTCCCAGATGCCCGCCGCCTCCAGCACCCGGCGCGAGGCCAGCGCGATGGCATAGGCCCGCCCGTCGAAACCCTGCAATTCCATGGGCGGCAGCGGGGCCGCGTCCAGGATGGCGCAGGGCACGCCGCGGGCGGAGAGGGCGGCGGCGAGCGTGGCCCCCACGGGGCCGGCGCCCAGGATGGCGACTTCGGTTTCGAGCGTCTGGTTCATGAGCGACAGCTTAGTTGATTCCGTGAACGCGCAAGAGTCGGGCGTTCCGACGCCGTGGCATGGGGTCACTCTGCACGCAAAACAGGCAACCCCCGCGCAACCCCCCGATGAATCGTGCCCGAACCGAATGGCACGGGATTTGGATACCCGTAGGTTGACCGGCGGTGCGGCACCGCCGCGTATCGGGAGAGAGGCAGGCTGATGAAGCTCGTGATGGCGATCATCAAGCCCTTCAAGCTGGACGAGGTGCGCGATGCGCTCACCCCGCTCGGCGTGCAGGGGCTGACGGTGACAGAGGTGAAGGGTTTCGGGCGGCAGAAGGGCCAGACCGAGATCTACCGTGGCGCCGAATACCAGGTGAGCTTCCTGCCGAAGCTCAAGATCGAGGTCGCGGTGCCGGCCGAGATGGTGGACGCGGTGGTCGAGGCCATCTCCGCCGCCGCCCGCACCGGCAAGATCGGTGACGGCAAGATCTTCGTGCTGGATGTGGACCGCGCGCTCCGCATCCGCACCGGCGAAACCGACGCGGCGGCGCTGTGATGCGCGCGCCCAACCTTGGGAGAATTCCGAACATGAAGTCCTGGTTGCGCGGCGCGCTCATGGCCGCACCGCTGCTGGCGCTGTCTGGCGCGCCCGCCTTCGCGCAGGAGGCGACGGTGGACACGGGCGACACCGCCTGGATGCTCATCTCGACGGCCATCGTGCTGATGATGACCATCCCCGGCGTCGCGCTGTTCTATGCGGGCATGGTCCGCAAGAAGAACGTGCTGTCCACGCTGGCGCAGTCCTTCGTGGTGTGCGCGCTGGTGTCGGTGCTGTGGGCCGTGGCCGGCTACAGCATCGCCTTCGGCGAGGGCGGCGCCTATATCGGCGACCTGTCGCGCTTCATGCTGGCGGGCGTGGGCACCAACTGGAGCGCGCCCTTCACCCTGGGCAGCGGCGACGGCGCGGTGGCCACCACCATCCCCGAAAGCGTCTTCATCACCTTCCAGGGGACCTTCGCGGTGATCACGGCCGCCCTCATCACGGGCGCGCTGGCGGACCGCATCAAGTTCTCCGCCCTGCTGGTGTTCGTCTCGCTCTGGACGCTGCTGGTCTATGCGCCGGTGGCGCACTGGGTGTGGCACCCGAATGGCTGGATCTTCGCCCTCGGCGCGCTCGACTTCGCGGGCGGCACGGTCGTTCACATCAATGCCGGCGTGGCCGGCCTGGTGGGCGCCATCGTGATCGGCAAGCGGCTGGGCTACGGCACGGACAACATGTCGCCGCACAACCTGGGCCTCGCCGTCGTGGGCGCGGCGCTGCTGTGGGTGGGCTGGTTCGGCTTCAACGCGGGCTCGGCCGTCGGTGCCGGTGGCCGTGCGGGCATGGCCATGCTGGTGACGCATCTGGCCGCCGCCGCCGCCACCCTCTCCTGGCTGCTGGCCGAGTGGATGTTCAAGGGCAAGCCGTCGGTGCTGGGCGCCATCTCGGGCGCGGTGGCGGGCCTCGTCGCCATCACCCCGGCGGCCGGCTTCGTGCTGCCGGACGGCGCGCTGATCATCGGCGTGGTGGGCGGCCTCTTCGGCTTCTGGGGTGCGACCGCGCTCAAGAAGGCGCTGGGCTACGATGACAGCCTGGACGCCTTCGGCGTGCACGGCGTCTGCGGCATCGTGGGCGCGCTGCTGACCGGCGTGCTGGCCTATGGCGCGCTGTCGGCCACCACGGCGGACCCGGCCGGCATCAGCGGCTCGATGGAGCAGCTGGTGAAGCAGTTCTACGCCGTGGCCGCGACCTTCGTCTTCACCGCGGTGGCGAGCTTCATTCTCTTCAAGATCGTGGACGTGATCGTGGGCCTGCGCGTCACCGAGGAAGAGGAGCGCGAGGGCCTCGACGTCACGCAGCACGGCGAACGCCTGGGCTGACGCCCCCCGGGGCGATGGATGGGGCGCGCCGGGGGGAACTCCGGCGCGCCCTTTCTTTTTCAAGCTTCCGCTTGACCCGGCGCGGCCGCCTTCCCTTCTATTGTTCCATGCGCGATCTGGCGGCGGTGCCGCGCGGCGATGAGGACAGCTGGTGGGCCGTGGTGGCCACGGTGGGCCGCGCGCATCGCGTCGCCGAGATCTACCGCTCCCGCGCCGCCGCCCTGGAAGACCGCGCCTGGCGGGCCCAGCAGGTGCGCGCCTATGAGGATTTCCTCCGCCGCTCCCAGCGGCCGGTGCCGCATTATTCCGTGACACCCATCCGCCGGTCGGACCTGCCAAGGAAATGGCGCCCCCTGCCGGCCTTGGGCTTCCTCAGGGGCGAGTTCATCTGAGGGGCTGGCATGCGCGGAAATCGCGCATCCCCTCCATTCCCGGCCGCCCGGTTCACCCCTAATTTGACCGCATGGCCAAGCCCCGCGTCGCCCTCTTCGTCACCTGCCTGGTGGATCTGCACCGCCCCGCGGTCGGTTTCAGCGCGATCAAGCTGCTGGAGGAGGCCGGCTGCCAAGTGGAGGTGCCCGCCGTCCAGACCTGCTGCGGCCAGCCCGCCTACAATTCCGGCGACCGGCGCACGACGCAGGACATCGCCCGCCAGGTGATTGACGCCTTCCTGCCCTATGACTTCACCGTGGCGCCCTCGGGTTCTTGCGCGGCCATGATCTCGCATCACTATCAGGGCCTCTTCGCGGCGGGGGACCCCGAATGGCGCGCCCGCGCCGAGCGCCTGGGCGCCAAGACGCATGAACTGGTTTCCTTCCTGACCGATGTGCTCGGCGTGAAGGGGGTGGCGGCGCGCTATGACGGCCGCGCGACCTATCACGACAGCTGCTCCGGCCTGCGGGAGCTGGGGGTGAAGGCCCAGCCGCGCGCCCTGCTCGGCTCCGTGGCGGGGCTGACGCTGACGGAAATGCGTGAGCCCGAGATCTGCTGCGGCTTCGGCGGCACCTTCTGCGTGAAATACCCCGAGATCTCGACGCGCATGGTCAGCGACAAGACGGCCGACATCACCGCCACCGGCGCCGACACGCTGCTGGCGGGCGACATGGGCTGCCTGCTGAACATGGCCGGCCGCCTGAAGCGCGAGGGCAGCCCCGTGCGCGTGCGCCATGTGGCCGAGGTGCTCGCCGACATGACGCATGAGGCGCCCCCCATCGGAGACGCGCCGTGACCGCGCTTCTGGACGAGGTCCGCACCCGCGGCTTCGCGCGGCTGCGGCCGGAGGAAAGCCTAGCCCGCCTGCGCCTGCCCGCCCCCCTGCTGGCCGATTTCGCGGCGAGCTGGCAGCGGCTGGAAACCGACGCCTTCATGGCCGATGGCGGGCGCTATCGCCGCCGGCGCATCGCCAACTTCCTGGCCCTGCCCGGCCGCGCGGACCATGTGCGCGGCCTGCACCGGCCGCATTTCCAGGCGGTGGTCCACAACACGCTGAATGGCGGCGTGGACCGATGGTTCGCGCCCGTCGAGGACGCCACCATCGCCCACCCCGCCTGCGCGGGCCTGCTGGCCCTGGGGCGCGAGGTGGCGGACAACCTCCACCCCGACACCGCCTGGTTCGTCGAGATGCACCAGTTCCGCATCGAGGCCGCCGCCGGCACCCCCGGCCTGCCCACGCCCGAAGGCGTGCACCATGACGGGGTGGATGTGGTGCTCATCGCCATGCTGGCCCGCCGCAATTTGCGCGGCGGCGAGACGCGGGTGACGGACCCCAAGGGCACCGAACTCGCCCGCTTCACCCTGGACGGGCTGCTCGACCTGGCCGTGATGGATGACCGGCGGGTGATGCATGGCGTGACGCCGGTGGAACCCGCCGACCCTGCCCTGCCCTCCAGCCGGGATGTGCTGGTGCTGACCTGGCGGCGGGCCTGAGCGTCACCGCAAAACGACCAACCCATCCACCGCCCGGACCCCCTGCCCCTCCGGCAGGACGAAGAGCGGGTTGATCTCCGCCTCCACCAGCCGCTCCCCCGCCGCGCCCGCCATGGCGGCGAACGCCATGATGGCGTCCAGCAGGGCGGGCACATCGGCAGGTGGGGCGCCGCGGAAGCCGCGCAGCAGCCGGGCGGATTTCAGCTCCTCCAGCATGGCTTCGGCATCGGCGCGGGTCAGGGGCAGCAGGCGCAGCGCCGTGTCCTCCCAGAGTTCCGCCGCCACGCCGCCCGCGCCCAGCAGCAGCACGGGGCCGAGCTGCGGGTCACGGTGGAAGCCCAGGATCATCTCGACCCCGCCGCGCAGGCGTTCCTGCACCAGAAAGCCCTCGGGCGCGGGGGCGCCGGCCGCTTGCACACGGGCCAACATGTCGGCGCAGGCGGCGGGGATCTCGGCGGGGCTGAGGCCCAGCCGCACCCCGCCCAGCTCGCTCTTATGGGCGATGGCGCGGGAGAGGATCTTCAGCACCACCTCGCCGCCCATCGCCTCCGCGGCGGCTTGCGCGGCGGCGGCGTCGGGCGCCGCCACCTCCCGCGTCACGGGCAGGCCGAAGCGGGCGAAGAGCGCCTTGCTCTCCGCCTCGTTGAGGTTGCCGGCGGGCAGGCCGGACAGCGCCGAGGGGTTCACCGCAGGGGCCCCCACCACCGCCGGCAGCGCGGGCGCCCGCAGGGCGCGCAGCACGGTCGGGCAGCTTTCCGGCGTGGCGAAGGCCGCGATGCCTTTGCCGTTCAGCAGCCGCACCAGATGCGGCGCGTGCGGGCTGACATAGGCCAGGATGGGCTTGTCGCTCCGCGCCTGGCACTCGACGATGGCGCCCGCCACGATGTCCGGCGCCGCCAGCGCGGAGGAGCCGATCACCACCGCCACCGCGTCATAGAGCGGGCTGTCCAGCAGCGCCGTGATGGCGCCGCGGAACAGGTCGGGCCGCAGCCCGGCCAGCGTCACGTCCACGGGGTTGCGGCCGACCGTCGCCTGGTCTTCGTCCAGCAGGGTGGCGAGGCGCTGGGTGGTCTCGGCATCGGGCGGGGGCACCTCGATGCCCGCCAGCCCGCAATTGTCGGCCAACAGCGTGCCCGCCCCGCCCGTGGAGGTCAGGATGGCAACGCGGTTCCCCGCCGCCCGCCGCCCCTTGGCCAGCGCGGCCGGAATGTCCAGCAGATCATTGAAGCTCTCGGCGCGGATCACGCCCGATTGGCGGAACAGCGCGTCATAGACCCGGTCCGCCCCGGCCAGCGCCCCGGTGTGGGAGGTGGCCGCCCGCGCCCCGGATTCCGAGCGCCCCACCTTGTAGACCACGATGGGCTTGCCGAGCTCGGCCGCGCGGCGGGCGGCGGCGCGGAAGGCCTGGGGCCGGCGCAGCCCCTCCATGTAGACGGCGATGACGCGGGTCGCCTCGTCCTCGACCAGCTCCGCGATGAGGTCGCTGCTGTCGAGATCCGCCTCATTGCCGGTGGAGACCAGCTTGGCGAAGCCGATGCCCCGGTCGGCGGCGCGGGAGAGCAGCGCGCCCAATATGCCGCCGGATTGCGAGACGACGGAAATGGCGCCGGCCGGCAGGTCGCCCACCTCCAGCGCCCCGGTGGCCGAGAGCATGATGCCATCGGTCAGGTTCACGAGGCCGATGGTGTTGGGGCCCAGCAGCCGCATGGGGCCGGCGGCGCGCTTCAGCGCCTCCTGCCGCGCCGCGCCTTCCGCATTGGCCTCGCCATAGCCGCTGGCCAGCACGATGGCGGCGGCGCAGCCGCGCGCGGCCAGGTCGCGCACCGCGGCCTCGGCGCGCTCGGGGCCGAGCAGCACGATGGCGGCGTCCGGCGCGCCGGGCAGCGCCGCGACCTCAGGGAAGCAGGGCAGGCCCGCGATGGTCTCGGCGCGCGGATTCACGGGCCAGATCTCGCCCGGGAAGCCGTGGCGCTGGAGGTAGCCCACCGGCCGGCCGGTCATCTTGGACGCATCGGCCGAGGCGCCGATGACGGCGACGCTGCGCGGCCGCAGCAACTGGCCCAGCGCGCTCATCGCTTGGACTTCGCCAGGAATTCCGCCACCGAGGCACGGTGCTCGCCCGTCGTGTAGCATAGGGCCTGGGCCTTGGAGCCTTCGGCCAGCACATCCTCGAAGCTCATCTCCAGCGAGCGGTCCATGACCGACTTCGCCAGCGCCAGCGCGGCCAGCGACCCGCCGGAGAGTTCCCGCGCCCATTCCTCGGCGCCCTGCAGCAGCGCGTCATCGGGCACCACGCGCTCGATCATGCCCATGGAGAGCGCCTCGGCCGCGCCCACGCGGCGGCCGCTGAACACCAGCTCCTTCGCGCGGGCCAGGCCCACGCGGCGGGGCAGGAAATACATGCCGCCGCCATCGGGGATCAGCCCGCGGGCGATGAAGCTCATGGTGAAATGGGCGCTCTCGGCGGCCATGATGAAGTCGCAGCACAGGGCCACGTCGCAGCCCAGCCCCGCCGCCGCGCCGTTCACCGCGGCGATGGTGGGCTTGGGGAAGTTGTGCAGCAAGGCGACGGCGCGGTGGGTGCGGCCCTGGCGGCGCCAGCCATTGAAGGCCACCTCCTCGGGCGGGGCCGCGAGGCGCTGCTGCATGCCGCGCACATCACCCCCCGCGCAGAAGGCGCTGCCCGTGCCGGTGACGACCAGGGCGCGCACGGCCGGGTCCACCGCCGCCGCCTCCAGCGCCTCGATCATCAGGGCGCGCGTCGCGTCATCAATCGCGTTGCGGCGCGCGGGGCGGTTGAGGCGCAGCGTGGCCACGCCGTCGGTGGTGGTGAGAAGGATGGCGCTGTCTTCGGTCATGCTCGGTGTTCCTTATTCGACGCGCAGCCGCGCGCGCTCCACCACCTGCGTCCAGCGCGTGCGGTCCTGCGCCAGGAAGCGCGTCAGGTCGGCGGGGTTGGCGCTGGGGGCGATCTCGTCCACGCCGCTCTCCACCAGGCGGCGGCGCACCTCGGGTTCGGCCAGCACGGCGTTCAGCGCGGCGTGCAGCGTGGCGATGCGGTCGGGCGGCGTGCCGGCCGTGGTCAGGATGGCATACCAGGTGGCGGAATCGAGGTCCGGGAAGCCCTGCTCCACGCTGGTGGACAGGTCCGGCAGGGCGGCGCTGCGCGTGCGGCCGGCGATGGCCAGCGGCCGCAGCTGCCCCGCCGCGATGGGCGGCAGCAGCGGCGCCGAGGCGTTGGTCAGGATATCAATCCGCCCCGCGATGGCATCCGCCATGGAAGGCCCGGTGCCGCGGTAATGGATGGCGTCCAGCTCCACCCCCAGCACCACGCCGATCATGGCCCCCAGCGCATGGCCGGTGGTGCCCACGCCGGGCGTGCCGAAGCGCAGCGGCGTGCGCGCGGCGCGGGCCACGCGCTGGAGGTCCGCGAGGTTGCGCGCCTCGACCGAGGGATGGACGGTGATGACGTTGGGCGCGGCGCCGATATACCCCACCGGCGCGAAATCCCGCACCGGGTCATAGGGCAGGCGCGGCTGCACCAGCGAGGAGATGAGGAAGCTGCCGCTGCCCGCCAGCAGCAGGGTGTGGCCATCGGCCGGCGCCTTGGCCACCAGATCATTGCCGATCAGCCCGCCCGCGCCGCCGCGATTCTCGACCACGATGGGCTTGCCGAGGCGGGCCGACATGCCCTCCGCGATCAGGCGGCCCACGATGTCGTTGCTGCCGCCCGGGGTGAAGGGAATGACCAGGCGGAGCGCGCGGTCGGGGAAGGCGGGCTGCGCGCTGGCCAGGGCGGGCAGCCCAAGGCCCAGCGCGGGGGCGAGCCGCAGGGCGGTGCGTCGGTTCATTCTGGGTGTTCCTCCGTCGCGCCGGTCTTGGCCGGCACGCGGCATTCAAAGCACCATCGCGCACGGCACGGGAAGCCGCAGAGTTTCGCACCCTGCCCCAACCCTGTGTTATGCTGCGCCATGCCGAGCGCCCTGCCCCCGCTGGACAGCCTGCGGGCCTTCCACCTCATCGCCGAGACGGGCAGCGTGACGCGCGCCGCCGCCGCGCTGGGGGTGACGCAGCCCGCCATCAGCCGCCGCCTGCGGGAGCTGGAGGCGGCGCTGGGCTGCGCCCTGGTGCACCGCAGCCCCAACGCGCTGCGCCTGACCGAGGCGGGGGCGCGCCTCGCCACCGGGCTGCGCGAGGGCTTCGCGCGCATCGAGGCAGCGGCGCGGGAGATGCGGGCGGAGACGGCGCCCTTGCGCATCCGCGCCTACACCACCTGGGCGCTGCGCTGGCTGATTCCGCGCCTCTCGGCCTTCAAGCAGCGCCATCCGGGGCTGGATGTGGAGGTCAGCACCTCCATCGCCCCCGTGGATTTCGCCCGCGAGGGCGTGGATGCGGCCGTCCGCACCGCCCCGCTCGGCGCGCCCCCCACCCCCACGGCGCGGGCGCTGCAGCCCGTCACCATCGCGCCCTTCGCGGCCCCCGCCCTGGCGGCGCAGCGGGGGCGTGAAACCCCCATCCCGGGGCGCATGTTGGGCAGCCGCGTGCGGCCCGGTGATTGGGCGCGGTGGCGGCAAGGCGCGGGCCTGCCCGAGGCCCCGCCGCCCTTGCTCTACGAAAGCACCACGCTCGCCATCCAGGCGGCGCTGGAGGGGCTGGGCACCGTCATCTGCCCGCCGGCCTTCGTGCGGGAGGAGGTGCGGGCGCGGCGCCTCGTCCCGCTGGCGCGCGCGGCGCTGCCGGCGGGCGACGCCTATTGGCTGGTGCTGCCGCCGGGGCGGGTCTCCGCACCGCTCGCCCTCTTCGCCGAGTGGCTGGTGGCCGCGGCGCGGGAGGAGGAGGGCGCCTGATCCGCGAAGGCGATATCGCCGGAGCGGTGAATCAGTCGCCCCAGAAAAGCCCTCACCGCGCGCAGATCGAGGCGATGACGCGGCAGATGGCGCCGCGCTGGCGGCGTTGGCACTGGTCCATGCCGTCGCGCGTCGCGTCCTCCACGGTGAAGCCCGCGCCGGCCAGCACGACCATCACCGGCTGGTTGGGGTCGGGCGTGGTGAAGGGCAGCAGCCGGTCGTCGCGCGCGCCCTGCACCAGCACGGCGCAGCCCTGCTGGATTTCCACGAGGCGCCGGCAGGTGTTGCCGCCGGCCCCTGCGCGGCATTGCGCCTCGGCCCGCTGGTGGGCGATGAGCCGGTCGCGCGTGGCGGGGCTGATGCCATAGGCGCGCGACGGGGGCGCCGCGGCATAGATGGTGGCCCAGACCACCGGCGTCTGCGCGCCGCGCTGGGCGGTGGGGGCGGGGGGCGGCGGCGCGGTCGGCACGGGCTGCGCCATGGGCGGTGCGGCCCGCATCGGGGGCGCGGTGGGCGTGGGCGGCGGCGGCAGGGGCAACAGGGGTTCCACGGCGCCGCCGCGCTGCGGCTGCGCCTGTCCCGCCCCGGAGGCGCCGATGCCCACGGCGCCGACCAGGATGCCGAAAATCACCCAGACCAGCCTCATTGTCTCAAGAAGTATCGCACCCGCCGTCCAGGCGATAGCGCCTGATCAGTGTCGGCGGAATCGCCAGGCCGTGAAGCAGCCGCCCGGCTAGGCCACGGCGTGGTCCACGAAAGCTGGCCGCGCTGTGGGGCGTCAGCCCAGGCGCGACAGGTGCAGGCGATCCCCCAGATATTCATAGGTGCGCTGCAGGTCGTGGTCGGCGATCAGCATCAGCCCGTGCAGCATGAGGGAGAACAGGCGGTCGTCATCGGCGATGGGCCGCGCGCCCGAGGTGTCGAACTCCACCACGACAACCCCCGCCGGGCCGGCGGGCAGGGTCATTTCCAGGTGCCGGCGCTCCTGCGCGGCCAGCCGCAGGCTGAGCCACGGCCCGGTGGTGCCATCGGGCAGATGCAGGCGCAGCCCCGTCTCCGTGGCGACGGGCGGGCCGCTGACCTCGAGGAAGAGGCGCATGCCGCTGCGCTCCAGCGCGGGCAGGCGCAGCCGCGCCCGGCCCTGGGTCAGCCAGACGCCATAGGCCTCGGGGATGCTCCAGCCATCCCCCTCCAGGATCAGGGCGTTGCCCACATGGGCGGCGCGCATGGCGGCCGGCGGCATGGCGGGCTGGATCTCGAAGCCGATGCGCCGCCCGGTGATGGCGCCCGCGCGGGCGAAGGGTCCCGGCAGGGCCACCAGCGGCGCCGCCAATTCCCGCGCCAGCCCTTCCACCACCTCGCGCCAGCTGCGCAGCCGCACGCGTCCGGGCAGCGCCGCCTCCAGCGCCGCGCGGCGCGCGGGGTCGCGGATGAGGCCCCAGGCGAGTTCCGCCAGTTCCGGCTCGCTCTGCGGGGTGAAGTAGAGGGCGGCGGTGCCGCCGGCCTCGCGCAGGCTGGAATGGTCGGGGGCGATCACGAGCTTGCCATGCGACAGCGCCTCGGTCACCGGCAGGCCCCAGCCCTCGTAGAAGCTGTTGAAGATGGTGAAGAGGCAGCCCTTGTAGAGCCGCGCCAGCTGCGCGTCCGACACGTCGCGCAGCCAGACCACGTTGCGGCGCAGCTCGGGCGCGTGTTCCAGCAGGCGCAGCGCGGCTTCGGCGCCGAAGCCCTGGCGCCCCACCAGCACCAGGCGCGGCAGCGCATGCTCGCCATGGCGGCGCAGCAGGGTCAGCCAGGCGTGCAGCAGCAGGACGTGGTTCTTGCGGCTCTCCAGGGTCGAGACGCAGAGCACATAGGGCCGCCCATCGGCCAGCGCCTCCGGCCAGGGCGCGTCCTCGTCCCCCCACCCACCGGCGGCAGCGGCGCGTCGAGCGGCATGGCCACCACCGGGATGTCCAGCTCCGGCAGCAGGCGGCGCTGCCATTCGCGGAAATCCCGCGCCGCGCAGGCGCTGGTGGCCACCACGCGGTCGGTCTGCAGGCAGATGGAGAGCAAATTGTCCGCGAAGCCCGAAGTGAGCTCGGGCGTGCAATGCTCGGGCACCACCAGCGGGATGGCGTCATGGAACAGGGCGCAGAGCGCCACGCCATGCGCCTGCCGCAACTCCCGCAGGCGGTGCATCTGGCCGGGCACCAGGAAGGGCAGGCCAGGGGTGAAGACGCGGTCGCCGGCGGCGAAGCCGATCTCGCGGGCCTTCCGGTGCGCCTCGGCCATGGTGGCGCGGGCCGCCACCCAGTCGGGCGCCTCGATGTCGGCGCCCCGGCGGGCGGTGGCCAGCAGGGCCAGCAATTCCTCGGCCGGCAGGGCGCGGAAGCGGCCGCTGGCCGGGTCGAAGGCCATGGGCTGCAGCAGGGGTTCGGGCGCCGCCAGCGCCGCCTCGGTCAGTGCCATCTGGACCCGCGGCACGCCGAGCGGCAGCCGGTTGATCCGGAAATAGTGCAGCAGGTCCGTCAGGTCGGCGAGGAGGCGCGCCATGCCTCAGCTGCGCCCGTAGGTGTCCTCGATCCGGACGATGTCGTCCTCGCCGAGATAGGAGCCGACCTGGACCTCGATCAGGTGCAGGGGGATCATGCCCGGGTTCTCCAGGCGGTGGACGCAGCCGAGCGGCAGGTAGACCGACTGGTTCTCGGCCAGCAGGATGCTGTCGGCGTCGCGCTGCACCTGGGCCGTGCCCTTCACCACCACCCAATGCTCGGCGCGGTGGTGGTGCTTCTGCAAGGACAGCTTGCCGCCGGGCCGCACCACGATCTCCTTCACCTGGAAGCGGTCGCCCATGATCAGGCCCGAATAATGGCCCCAGGGGCGATAGACGCGGCGATGCGTGCCGGCCTCGGCCACGCCCTCGGCGCGCAGCGTCTCCACCACCTTCTTCACATCCTGCGCGCGGTGGCGCGGCATGGCCAGCACGGCGTCCTCGGTGACGACCACCACCACATCCTCCAGCCCCAGCACGGCGGTGCGGATGCCCTCGCTGCGGACCAGGCAGTTCGTGGAATCCACGGCGGTGACGGGGCCTTGCAGCGCATTGCCCGCCCCGTCCTTCTCCGCGATGGTCCAGAGCGCGTCCCAGCTGCCCACATCCGACCAGCCGAGTTCGGCCGGGATGACGGCGGCATGGCCCGTGCGCTCCATCACGGCATAGTCAATGGAGATGGAGGGCGCGGCCCGGAAGGCCTCGGCACCCAGGCGGATGAAGTCCAGGTCGCGCGTGGCCGCGGCCAGGGCGGCGCGGGCGGCGGCGATGACCTCGGGCGCGTGGCGCTCCAGCTCCGTCACCAGGGTGGCGGCGGTGGCCACGAACATGCCGCTGTTCCAGACATGCTTGCCATCGGCCAGCAGGGTGGCGGCGGTGGCGGCGTCGGGCTTCTCGGTGAAGCGGGCCACGGCATGGACGCCGGGCGCGTCGGCGAGTGGCGCGCCCATCTCGATGTAGCCGAAGCTCGTCTCGGGCGCGGTGGGGCGCATGCCGAAGGTGACGATGCGCCCCGTCTCGCGCGCCGCATGGGCGGCCTGCGCGAGCGCCCGGTGCAGGGCCGGCACGTCCTCGATGGCGGCATCTGCGGCCATGATCCAGAGCACGGCCCCCGGCGAGGCCTCGGCCACCAGGGCGGCGGCGGCCGCGATGGCGGGGGCGGAGTTGCGGCCCTCCGGCTCCAGCAGGATGCGGGGGGCCTGGATGCCAGCCTCGCGCAGCTGCTCCGCGATCAGGAAGCGGTGCGCCTCATTCGCCACCACCACGGCCGGGGCGAAGCCCTGGCCCACCGCGCGCAGCGCCGTCTCCTGGATCATGCTGCGGGAGGAGACCAGCGGCCAGAACTGCTTCGGAAACCCCTCGCGCGAGAGGGGCCACAGGCGCGTTCCCGTGCCACCGGAGAGCAGGACGGGCACGATGTCGTTCAGGCTCATGCGAATGTGACTTCCTGTGGTCTGGGCGCGGCGGCGGCGGGGCTGACCTTGTCCCGATCGGGGGACGGAGGCAAGTTGCGCCCATGCCGAACGACGCGCCCCGGGGTTCGCCCCGCGTCTGGATGGATGGCTTCGGCCTCTCGCTCGTGGGTGGCACGGGCATCGCGACCTATTCACGGGGTTTGGCCGCCACTTTGGGCGAAACCGGGCTCGGACTGGGGCTGCTCTATGGCAGGCCCATCGGGGCGGGCGGCCCGCCCATGGCCCGTGAGATCGCCTTCTTCGACAGCCGCACCCAGCTGGACTACCGCCTGGCGCGCCGCCTGGCGGGCATCTGGGGTCCGCAGCGGGCCATCCCCGTGCCCGTCGCGGGGGCGGTGGAGCGCGGGCTGACCTCGACCGGGCTGCACCAGACCTTCTCCACCGCCAATGTCCCGCCCTGCGACGCGCTGTGGAACGCGCATGACATCTTCGGCCGCGCGGTGGTGAACATGCGGGTGCGAAGCCGCCTGCTGCGCGTCTCGGTGCAGGGCGCGCCGCCGCCGGCGCTGATGCACTGGACGCACATGCACGGCGTGCGCCTGCAGGGCGCGCGCAACATCTACACCATCCATGACGCCATCCCGCTGCGCCTGCCCTGGGCCACGCTGGACCACAAGGGCGCCTGGGTGCGGACCGCCCGCGCCGTGGCCGCGACGGCGGACCACATCCTCACCGTCTCCGAGCATTCGCGGCGGGACCTGATCTCGCTGCTGGGCATCCCGGAGGAGCGGATCAGCAACATCTACCAGCCCGTCTACCCGCCCGCCCACGGCCTCGACCCGCGCATGTCGCGGGAGCGGCTGGCCTCGGTCTTCGGGCTGGAGGACCGGGGCTACCACCTCTGCCTCTCGGCGGTGGACCCGCGCAAGAACCTGGCCCGCGCGCTGGACGCCTACATGGCGTCCGGCATCACGCGGCCCATGATCATCGTGGGCGGCAAAAGCGGCAACGCCGAGCCCGAACTGCGCCTGCTGACGGAGGCGGGCGGCACCCGCTCCCGCGACGGGCGCATCCGCCACCTGGGCTACCTGCCGCGCACCGATGTGGAGGTGCTGCTGCGCCACGCGCGCAGCCTGTGCTTCCCCACCCTGTATGAGGGCTTCGGCCTGCCCGCCATCGAGGCCATGCAGGCGGGAACGGCGGTGCTGACCTCCAACGCCTCCTGCATGCCGGAGGTGGTGGGCGATGCCGCGCTGAAGGTGAACCCCGTGGACCTGCGCGCCCTGACCGAGGCGATGATCGCGCTCGACACCGATGACGATCTGCGGCGGCGGCTGGAGGCCGAGGGCCCCGCCCGCGCCGCCCTCTTCACCCCTGAGCGCCACACGGCGCGGCTGGCCGCGCTGCATGCGCGGCTGGGCGTGGCCTGGCCGGAGCCCCCCGCATGACCATCCGCGCCGCCGACCTGCTGCATGGCTCCGACGAGGATGTGGTGGTGAACCTCTACCTCGGCATCCTCGGCCGCTGGCCGGACGAGCAGGGCTTCGCCCACTACCTGGAATTCATCACCAACCGGCCCGAGCACCGGGCCGAGGCGCTGGCGACCATGATGGCCAGCGAGGAAGGGCGCCGGCGCGGCACCAGGCTCGACCCCAGCCTGGTTGCCGTGCCGCCGCATGAGGCGCTGGCCACCCAGATGCGGCTGCGCACCGAATGGTTCCGCCAGGAGCTGGCCCGGCGCGACGCCGCCGCCCCCGCCACCACCCATGACCCCGCCACGCTGGAGGAGGTGATGGCGCTCCGCCAGGACGTGGCGGCGCTGCGGCGGGAGATGGAGGCGCGGCTGGCCGCCATCGAGGCACGGCTTTCGGGCGAATTGCCGGCGGCCCCCGCGCTCTCGCCCGCGCTGTCGGTGGGCTATGTCAATGACCTGCTGGAGACGCTGCGGGCCGAGATGCTGGAACGGGTGCGGCGGTTGGAAATCCGGCAGATGGGCGGTTAGGCTTTTCTTGCACCGCAAAAAGAAGCGGGCCGACCGAAATGAATTCGGCCGGCCCGTGGCACAAAGGCCAGTATGGCTTCGGCTTGCCGGGAAATAGCCTCCGCCGTTGTCATTGCCGGCAATTCTTTCGAACTGCGGAACGACAGGGTGATTATTGCTTGTCTTGCGCCATCTGGGGGATGGTAAAGGGCTTAAATTGCCGCAATGGAGAGTGGGGCGCTTGGTTTTAAAGCGCGATCCCACCATTCACATGCACGAGTTGCCCCGTGACATAGCCGGCCCCCGGACTCGCCAGCCAGGCCACCGCATGGGCCACGTCCTCGGGCGTGCCCAGCCGCGCCATGGGGATGCGCGCGATGGTCGCCTGCCACTGCTCGGGCGTCATGGCCGCATGGGCGCCGGGGTCCTTGCGGGTGTAGCCGGGAGCGATGGCGTTCACCGTGACGCGCGGCGCCCATTCGATGGCCAGTGCCCGGACCAGCGCCTCCACGCCGCCCTTGGCGGCCGCGGTGGCCGGGAAGGTCGCCGCGTCATTGCGGAACATGTGCGCGACGAAGGAGGAGATGGCGATGAGCCGCGGCGCCTCGCCCGCCGCCAGATGCGGCTGCGCGGCGCGGGCCAGGCGCAGGAAGGCCCAGAGCACGGCGTCCAGGCTCCGGGCGAAGCCCTCATCGGTCAGCTTGGCCACGGGGGTGCGGTCCGCGAAGCCGGCGTTGGAGACCAGCACGTCCAGCCCGCCCAGCAAGCGCGCCGTGTCCTCGACCAGCCGCGCGGGGGCGTCGGGCTCGGCGAGGTCCGCCAGCAGCAGATGCGCCTCGCCCCCCTTCTCGCGCACCTGGGCGGCCACGGCCTCCAGCCCCTCCCTGTTGTGACGGGCGTGCAGCAGCAGCGCGGTGCCGGGGGCCGCCAGCGCGCGCGCCACGGCGGCACCGATGCCGGAGGAGGCACCCGTGACCAGCACCCGCCTCATGCCGGGATTCCCCGGGTGATGGCCGAAAGTTCCATGTTGATGTCCCAGATGCGGGCCTGGATGTCGGTGGCCCCGCGCGCCGTCACGCGCGCCGTGTGCATTTCCTGGTAGGCGCGCGCGGCCTCGCGGCTCGTGAAGGCGTAGAGGCCGCCGGCGCGGCCCGCCGCCTCATCCTCGGTCCAGATCTTCCAGGCGAGGCCGGGCGTGTCCGCCGCGATGGAATGGGCGAGCGCCCGCAGGGCCTCGCGCCGCGCCTCGCCCCAGGGCGGGGGCGAGGCGAAGTCCATCTGCAGGATGACCGTCGGCGTGTCAGCCGGCATACGCGACGGTGCGGCTGCGCTGCTCGCCCAGCCCCTCGATGCCCACGCGCAGCTCCTGCCCGGCCTTGAGGAACCAGGGCGTCGGCTTCTTGCCGAGGCCCACGCCCGGCGGCGTGCCGGTGAAGATCACGTCGCCCGGATGGAGGGTGATGCACTGGCTGACATAGCTGACCAGCTGCCGCACGTTGAAGATCATGGTGGCGGTGCTGCCATCCTGCTCGCGCTTGCCGTCCACATCGGTCCACATGCGCAGCGCCTGAGGGTCCGGCACCTCGTCCTTGGTGACCAGATAAGGGCCAAGCGGGCCGAAGGTCTCGAAGCCCTTGCCCTTGTCCCAGGTCGGGCCGCGCTCGGCCTGCCATTCGCGCTCGCTGACATCGTTGCCGACGGCGTAGCCGGCCACATGGTTCATCGCATCCGCCTCGCTGACATAGCGCGCCGTGGTGCCGATGATGACGCAGAGCTCGCATTCCCAATCGGTCTTGCGGCTGTGCGGCGGGATGATGATGTCGTCGAAAGGCCCGTTCAGCGCGCCGAGCGACTTCAGGAAGACGATCGGCTCCTTGGGCGGCTCCGCCCCCGTCTCGGCCGCGTGGTCGGCGTAGTTCAGCCCGATGCAGATCAGGTTCGTCATGCCCGTGACCGGCGGCCCGAGCCGCGTGCCGGCCGGCACCGCGGGCAGTTCGGCCGGGTTGATGGCGGCGAGCTTGGCCAGCACGCCCGGCGCCAGCGTGTCGCCATTGATGTCGTTCAGCACGGAAGAGAGGTCGCGGATCACGCCCTGGGCGTCGAGCATCCCGGGCTTTTCCTGGCCCTTGGGGCCGTGGCGCAGCAGCTTCATGGGGGTTTCCTCACTGATCTGCCCGCATTCCGCCGCCTGATCGGCAGACCGTCAACCGGGGGCGCGTCAACCGGGGGGCGGAACGAGCCGCGCCAGCCGCACCGCCGTCTGCCCCGGCTGCGGCAGCAGCGAGGGCAGGACCAGAAGGCAATCCGCATAGGGGGTGCGGACTTCCGCCCCGCCATCGGTCGCGATCAGGGTGCCGGCGCGGGGCACCACCTCGCCGCCGCGCCAGGGGCGGGTGAAGGTGAAGTCCGCCGTGCGGGCGGTGACGGTGTGCGTCACCTGCGCCTGGCGGGAGGGTGGCGCGTCAGCAGACAGGGGCGCGCCGGGCAGCACGCCCGTCTCGTGCAGCAGGCGGCGCGTCACGCGCTCCATACGCGCCACCGTGGCCTTCTCCCAATGCCAGCCGCCCTCCAGCAACAGGCCGCGCCGCCCGCTGCCCGCCTGGCCGAAGGGGCCGTAGTCAATGACGCGGCTGCCCGCCACATGGCCCATGTCGCTCACCACCAGGGGTGGCACGCCAATGCGGGTGGCCAATTCCACCGCCGGCGACCGCCCGCTGACGAGGAAAAGCGGGTCCGCCGGCCAGAGCATGGAATGCAAGTCCAGCACCACATCGGCCGTGTCCAGCACCGGGCGCAGGGCGCGGGCGCGGCGCAGCTCCGCGCTGCGGCGGGGGCCTTCCAGCACCTCGATGTCCCAGAGGCGGTTCATGTCCTCCTCCAGGAAGCGCGAGGCGGTGGGATCATCGGGGTCGAAGCGGGAGAAGGCGTCGAGATTGGCGAAGACCAGCGTCAGCCGCCCCGCCGCCGGCCGTGTTGCGGCGCGCAGCAGCCGGTCCAGCACGATGGCGCCCGCGATCTCGTTGCCATGGGTCAGCGCCATCACGCAGACATGCGGGCCAGGCGCCTCGGCCGCGAAGCTCCAGACGCCGGGAATGCCGTTGCCGGCCCGCCAGGGCCCGATATCGGGCGCGCGCAGCACCAGGCTGCGCGGCGGCGCGCCGGCCTCGTCCAGCAGCGCGGCCAGCGGCGTGGGCTGCGGCGGGCTCATCGCGGGGGAAGGTCCAGACCCATGGGGCGCAGATTACCCAAGCAAGGAAGTCAGTCTACCGGGGGTGGGTCAGCCGCGCAGCTGCGCGGTCAGGCGTTGCAGGGTGGCCAGGTCCACCGCGCCCGGCAGCAGGGTGGTGCCGCCCAGGATGGCGGGCGTGCCCTGGATGTCCAGCGCGCGGGCGAGGCCGAGGTTCCGCTCGATGCGCTGGGTGGTCGTGGCCTCGTCCATCTCGCGCCGCAGCCGGGCCCAGTCGAGGCCCGCGCGCTCGGCCTCGCGGCGGATCACGGGTTCGGTGATCTCCTCGCGCAGGCGCAGCAGCGCGTCATAGAGGGGCACGTAGCGGCCCTGACGCTGCGCGGCCAGCAGCGCGCGGGCGCCCAGCACCGAGGCCGGGCCCAGGATGGGCAAATCCACCAGCACCACCCGCACATCGCCCTCGCGCCGGACCAGCTGGTCCATGACGGGGTGCAGCTGCTTGCAGAAGCCACAGCGCACGTCGAAGAACTCGGCCAGCACGACGCGGCCCTGCGGGTTGCCCTTGATGGGCGCGGCGGGGTCCTGGAACAGCGCCTGGGCGTTCTGCGCGATGGCCTGGGCGCGGGACGTGGCGCGGGCTTCCTCCTCCGCGCGCTCCAGGCTTTCGAAGGCGTCGCGGAGAATACTGGGGTCCTCGCGCAGGGCGCGGCGGAGGATGTCCAGCACCTCGGCCCGCTGCGCCTCGCTCAGGCCCTGGGCCAGGGCGGTGCCGGGCAGCAGCGCGGCGCCGGCCAGCGCGATCAGGCGGCGTCGGTTCATGGGGCAGGCTCCTTGGTGCGGGCGCATGTTCCCCCGGGGCGCGCCCCGAGCCAAGGGGGGCCAGGGAGGGGCGCGCCCCAAAGGGGGCCAAGGAGGGGCGCGGTTGCCGCTGGGCCGGAAGGCGTCTAAGCCCGCAGCATCATGAATACCGCAGGCGCGGCCCCTTCCGGGCGCCGCCGACGCAGGGGACGCACGACGCCAGCATGACCAGCACGGCCACCTTTCCGCACTCCGCCCCGCGGGCGCTTCGCCCCCTGGTCCTGGGCGCCGCCCTGCTGGCGCTGGCGGGCTGCGGCACCGCCCGCAACCTGGTGGGCGCGCAGCCCAGCATTCCCGCCGGCACGCCCGGCTTCGTCCAGGGCTTCCTGGGCGGGGTCGCGGCCGAGGAACCCCAGGCGGCCGCGGTGGCGCGCAACGTGCTCTCGGCCGGCGGCAACGCGGCGGATGCGGCGGTGGCGGCGGGCTTCGCCATGGCGCACACCCTGCCCTCGCGCGTGGGGCTGGGCGGCGGCGGGGCGTGCCTCGTCTTCGACGCGCGGCGCAACACGACCGAGGCCCTGCTCTTCCTGCCCGGCGCCCGCACCGGGGCGGGCGGCGACCGCCCGGCGGCGGTGCCCATGCTGGCGCGCGGCCTCTTCGCCCTGCACACGCGCATCAGCGGCGGCCGGCCCTTCGAGGAGCTGATCTCCCCCGCCGAGCAGCTGGCCCGTTTCGGCACGCCCATGTCGCGCGCCCTGCACCAGGATCTGACGGCGGTGCGCGGCCCGCTCTTCGCCGATGCCGAGGCGCGCGCCGTCTATGGCACGCCGGCGGGCGACGTGATCCCGGTGGGCGGCAGCTTCCGCAACCCGGCGCTGTCGGCCACGCTCGCGCAGCTGCGCACGGCCGGGGTGGGCGACCTGCACCAGGGCGCGATGGCGCGGCGGCTGGAGGAACTCTCCGGCGCGGCCGGCGGCGGCGCCTTCACGGTGGCGGAACTCCGCCCCGCTTTGCCCCGCGTGGTGGACCCCGTGGTGGTGGAAGGCCGCGGCGGCGACCGCATCGCCTTCCTGCCGGCCGAGGCCGATGGCGGCCAGGCGGCGGCGGCCCAGGCCTTCCGCGCGCTGGCCGCCGGGCAATCCCCCGCGCCGCAGCCGGCCCTGCTGCCGGCCAGCGCGGGGCTGATGGTCTATGACCGCAACGGCAATGCGGTCAGCTGCGCCTTCACCATGAACAACCTCTTCGGCACGGGCCGCACCATGCCTGGCATGGGCTTCCTGCTGGCGGCCGCGCCGCAGCCGGGCCGCGCGCCGCTGCTTTCGGCCTCGCTCGGCTGGTCGCCCAATATCCGCGCCTTCCGCATGGCGGCGGCGGGGTCGGGCCAGGGCGCGGCGCCGCTGGCGGTCGCCGCGCCCACGCACGCCATCATGCTGCAAGGCGCGGCGCCCGACGCCACGCTCGCCGCGGTGCCGGAGCCCGGGCGCGTGCAGCTCGGCGCCTGCGCGCGCTATCTGCCGGGGCTGCAAGGCGCCTGCACCACGCTGACCGACCCGCGCGGCGCCGGCGTCGCGCTGGGTGCCACGGACCGCTGAGGTGCTGAAGGTCGGGCGCGGGGCGCAATCCCCGCCCTTCCTGGTCATGGACGTGATCGCGGCCGCCAATGCCCGCGCCGCGACCCTGCCGCCCGGCGCGCCGGGCATTCTCCGCATGGAGGTCGGCCAGCCCGGCCATGGCGCGCCGCGGGGCGCGGTCGAGGCCGCCACGCGCGCCATGCGCTCGGGCCATGCGCTGGGTTACACGGAAGCCTTCGGCCTGCCCTCGCTGCGCGCGCGCATCGCGCGGCACTATGTGGACCATTATGGGCTGGTGGTGCCGCCGTCGCGCATCGCGGTGACGGTGGGGGCCTCGGGCGCCTTTCCGCTGGCCTTCCTGGCGGCGTTCGACCGGGGCGACCGCATCGCCATGGCCACCCCCTTCTACCCGCCCTATGCCAACATCCTGGAGAGCCTGGGCATGGAGGCGGTGCTGCTGGAATGCGGCCCCGAGACGCGCTTCCAGCCCACCCTCGCCCTGCTGGAATCCATGGACCCGCGCCCCGACGGGCTGGTCATCGCGAGCCCCTGCAACCCCGCCGGCACCATGCTGCCGCCCGGCGAGCTGGAAGCCATCGCGCGCTGGTGCCACGCGAACGGGGTGCGGCTGGTGTCGGACGAGATCTACCACGGCCTCTCCTGGGGCACGGTGGCCGAAGCCAGCGCCGCTGCCTTCAGCGACAGCGCCATCGTCGTGAACAGCTTCTCCAAATACTGGTGCATGACGGGCTGGCGCATCGGCTGGATGGTGCTGCCCGAGGATCTGGTGCGGCCAGCGGAATGCGTGGCGCAGAACATGTTCATCAGCCCGCCGCACATCGCGCAGCTGGCCGCCGAGGCGGCGATGGATTGCGGGGAGGAGCTGGAGGCCATCAAGGCCGGCTATGCCCGCAGCCGCGCCCTGCTGCTGGAAGGGCTGCCGCGCGCGGGGCTGGACCGCATCGCCGCCGCCGATGGCGCCTTCTACCTCTGGTGCGATGTGGGGCACCTCACGAATGACAGCCTCGAATTCTGCACCCGCATGCTGGAGGGCGCCGGCATCGCCGCCACGCCCGGCGTGGATTTCGACCGCGCGCGCGGCGCCCGCTTCCTGCGCTTCAGCTATTGCGGCGTCGAGGCCGAGATGACCGAGGTGCCCGCGCGCCTGGCACGCTGGCTAGAGCGGGATGCGTTGAGGTGGAATCACCGAAAACGCTGAATCCCGCTCTCAACGAAGGCTGGAGCGGGCTGCGTGAACGCATGTGAACGCAGCATGCTCCAGGGGGCTGACGCGGCGCGGCGCCGGGTCTAGCCTTTCCGCACTTCGGGGGCCGCAACTTGTCGCTTTGGGTTCTGATCACGCTCTGCGCCGCGCTGTTCCAGACCTGGCGCACGGCCTTGCAGCAGCGGTTGCGCGGGCAGCTCTCCCTCAATGGCGCGGCGGTGGTGCGCTACCTCTATGGCGTGCCCTTCGGGCTGATGATCCTGGGCACCTATTGGCTCATCTTCGGCGGCGGCTTCGGCACGCCGACGCTCTGGTTCCTGGCGCTCTGCGCCATGGCCGGCCTGATGCAGATCTTCGGCACGAACCTGCTGATCTCCTCCTTCGGGCCGCGCGGCTTCGCGGTGGGGACGGCCTATTCCAAGACCGAGGCGGTGCAGGCCTCCATCATCGCGGTGGTGGTGCTGGGCGAGGTGCTGTCGCTGACCTCCTGGGCCGGCATCGCGATCAGCGTGGCGGGCGTGATGTACCTGACCCTGGCGGGCCGCGGGCTGAGCCCCGCCGAAATCCTGCGGGCCACCACCCAGCCGGCGGCGTTGCGGGGCATGTCCTCGGGCTTCTGCTTCGCGCTGACGGCCATCTGCATCCGCACCGCCAATGCCGAATTGCCGGGCGAGGACGTGCTGCTGAAGGCGCTCTTCGCCGTGGTGCTGACCAATGCGATGCAGACGGTCATGCAGGGCGGCTGGCTGCTGTGGCGGGAGCCGGGGCAGCTTTCGGCCGTGTTCCGCACCTGGCGGGACAGCGCGAAGGTGGGGGCGCTGTCCGCCGCCGGCTCCTCCTGCTGGTTCATGGGCTTCGCGCTGGCGCCGGTGGCCCTGGTGCGCGCGGTGGGCCAGGTGGAAATCCTGTTCACCCTGCTGTTCAGCCGCTTCTTCCTGGGCGAGCGGCTCAAGGGCAAGGACGTGCTGGGCGCGCTGATCCTGGTGGCGGGCGTGGTGCTGGTGCTGCTGGGCACGCGCTGAAAGATTTGCATTCCGTTAAAATTCAGCGGCATCGCCATAAAATGGCAATGAGTTAATGATTCCCAATGAGTCCCGAAGGATTCGGCCACCACCCGAAGTGGAGTGACAAGGCTTTTCCACAAGTTTCTGCCGACTCGGGACAATCCAGCGCTTGTAGGTCAATAGCCCGTTTTGCTACATCATCTGGTATTCAGCCAAGGGGCATCCAGATGGATTGGACGTCGGAAGCGATCGAGCGCCTGCGGGCGTTGTGGTCCGAAGGACATTCCACCGCGGAGATCGGGCGTCGCATGGGCGTCTCGAAAAATTCCGTTGTGGGTAAGGCGCACCGCCTGCAACTGCCCGCGCGGCCCAGCCCCATCCGGCGCGACCCCGCCGCCCCGCGCCCCGTCGCGGCCGGCCGCCGGCCGACGCTGCCGCCGCTGCGCGTGGTGGCCGCCGCCCCGCCCGCGGCGCCGGTGCCGGCCGCCGTGATGGCCGCGCCCGCCGCCCCGCCCATGCCCCCGCGCCCGGAGGCCCGCCGGCCCGAGCCGCGCGTGGCCGAGATGCCCGCCGCCCTCGGCGCGCCCAAGCCCGCCCATGTGCTGCGGCCCTTCGCCCGCGCCAGCGCGCGCAGCTGCTGCTGGCCGATCGGCGAGCCCGGCACGCCCGGCTTCCGCTTCTGCACGGCGGAATCCATGAACGGAAAGCCCTACTGCGCCGAGCACGCGGCCGTCGCCTATGTCCGCGTGAAGGACCGGCGCGAGGACGCGGCGTAACACGCCAGGCTTCATGGTCCGGCGCGCGGGTCGCGCCGGATAAGGGTTCCTGATGGACCGGCCCCTTCACGGCGTGGCGCTGCAACTCGCAGCGCTCATGCTCTTCGTGGTGATGGACACGCTGTTCAAGCTGCTGTCCGACTTCCACGCCGTGCAGCTGGCCTGGGCCCGCTTCACCTTCTCGGCGCTCGCGGTCGCCGTCACGCTGCGGCTGGTGATGGGCCGCCTGCCCTGGCGCTCCCGCGCGCCGGGCTTGCAGGTGCTGCGCTCGCTGCTGCTGCTGGGCTGCACGCTGACCTTCACCGAGGCGCTGGCGCATATCCCCATCGCGGACGCCACGGCGGTCGGCTTCGCCTCGCCGCTCATCACCGTCGCACTCGCCGCGCTGCTGCTGCGCGAACCCGTGGGCTGGCGGCGCTGGGCGGGGGTGGCCATCGGCTTCGCGGGCGTGATGATCGCAGTGCGGCCGCCCTTCCTGACGGGCGAGGCGCTGCACTGGGCCTATCTGCTGCCGCTCTGCACCGCCACCATGTTCGCCTTCTACCAGATCCTGACGCGACGCCTGGCCAAGCTGGACGATCCGCGCACCACCATCATGCACACCGCCCTGGCCGCCGCCGTGGCGGCGAGCCTGTTGCAGCCCTTCGTCTTCATGCCCCCCGCGCCGGTGGAATGGGTGGGGCTGGTGATGGTGGGGCTGCTGGGCGCGCTCAGCCACGGGCTGCTGGTGCTGGCCTATGCGCGGGCGCCGGCCAGCCTGCTGGCGCCGCTCTCCTACAGCCAGCTCATCTGGGCCATGCTGGCGGGCATCCTGGTCTTCGCCGACTGGCCGGACCTGTTCACCCTGGTGGGCGCGGCGGTCATCGCGGCGGGGGGAATCCTGATCGCGTTGCCGCGGCGGACGGCGGCGGGCTGAACGCCGGCGGCAGGTGCCAGGTGCCGCATTCCGGTCTATCGTCCGCACGGCAAGCGGAGGCCCGGCGCCATGCGAAGGACGTTGATCGCGGCCGTGCTGGCCGCCACCCTTGGCCCTGCCGGTGTCAGGGCCGAGGCCCCCGCCCCTTTCCCCGACGCCGCCGCCCTCCAGTCCCGCCTCGCGCAGCAGGGTTGGCTGCTGCGGGGCGAGGCCACCTTCGTGCTGCAGGGCCACCCGGCCTTCCGCTCGCCCTACCGCGATGCGGGCAGCCTGCGGCCGGCGGCACAGGCGCGGAACACGCTTTCGGCGGACCTGATCCTCGGCCGGCGGTTGTGGGAGGGGGCGGAGTTCATCCTCGTCACCTCGCTGACGCGCGGCTTCGGCGTGTCGAACTCCACCGGCCTCGCCTCCTATCCGAACAACGAGGCCTTCCGCCTCGGCTCCGCCACGCCGCACATCTACACCCCGCGCATCCTGTTCCGGCAGACGCTGGCGCTTTCGGCCGACATGGTGGAGGCCGAGGACGACCCGCTGCGCTTCGACCGCCGCCTCCCGCGCGAACGGATCACGATCACGGCCGGCAAGATGTCGGTCTGGGACATCTTCGACGACAACCGCTACGCCCATGACCCGCGCTCGCAATTCCTCGGCTGGGGCCTGGTGGGCGGGGGCGCCTTCGACTACGCGGCCGACGCGCGCGGCTGGACGCAGGGCGTGGCCGTCGAATACGACAATGGAAGCTGGGGGCTGCGGGCAGGCGCCTTCCGCGTGGCGCGCGAGGTCAACGGCCTGCCGCTCGACCCCGCCCTCACCCGCGCCTGGCAGGTGCTGGGCCAGGTGGACCGCTTCTATACCCTCCGTGACCGGCCGGGCGCGGTGCGCCTCGTTTATGGCGCCTCACGCACGCGGCAGGCGGGCTGGGGCGCCCTGCTGGCCGAGGGCGTGGACAGCTTCGGGCGCAACCAGCCCGGCTGGCGCCTCAAGCACAACCTGACCCTGGGCTGGGAGCAGGAGATCGCGGACGGGCTCGGCGCCTTCGCCCGCCTCTCCTGGAATGACGGCCGCACCCAGAACTGGATGTTCACGGAGATGGACCGTGCCGTCTCGGGCGGGCTTTCGCTGCGCGGCCTGCGCTGGAACCGGCCGGAGGATACGGTGGGCCTCGGCACCAATATCGGCTGGATCTCGGCCGGGCGGCGGGCCTTCCTGGAGGCGGGCGGCATCGGCTTCATCACGGGCGATGGGCGGCTGCGCTACCGGCCGGAATGGGTGTCGGAACTCTACTACGACGCGCGGCTCGGCCCCGGGCTGAACGCGGCGCTGAACTACCAGCTGGCGGTGAACCCCGGCTACAACGCGGACCGGGGGCCGGTGCACCTGATGGCGCTGCGGCTGCGGGCGGCCTTCTAGGCGCGGGGCTACAGCCGCGGCACCAGCCCGCCCACCCCGCTGGCCTGCTCCAGCTCCGCCAGCGCCAGCAACAGCGCGGCCCGCGCCGCATTGGCCGAGACGCGCGTGGCGTTCAGCGTCCGCAGCGCGTCCAGCACATCCAGCAGCGAGCGCCCGCCGGCGCGGTAGGCGGCCTCGGTGGAGGCGAAGGCCTCCTCCGCGCGGCGCAGCGTGGCGCCCGCGGTCAGCTCCACCAAAGCGCGGGCTTGGCGGTGGCTGGCCCAGGCGGTCAGCAGCTCGGCCTGGGCGGTGGCCAGCGCGCCCTGCGCCTGCGCCGCCGCCTGGCCCTGCTGCGCGGTGGCGACCGCGATGTTCCCGTTCGTCAGGCGTTGCGTGAAGATCGGGATGGAGAGGGTGATGCCCACCGTGTCGCTCGCCCGCACCGGGCGGCTGCCGCCGGGCAGGTCCTGCGCCAGTTCGGTGCGCGTCAGGCTGCCGCCCACCGTCACGTCGCGCGAACGGCCCGCCTCGGCGAGGCGCGTATTGGCCTGCGCCACCGAGACGTTGCGCGTGGCCGCCAGCACGTCGGGCCGGTTGGGCAGGGCGGCGGCGAGGGTGTCGCGGGGCGCGGGCTCCGGCGCGCGGGCGGCGAGGCTGCCACGCAGCGCGAAGGGCAGGCCCTCCAGCAGGGGCGTGCGCGCGGGGGCGGCGCCGGACTGCATCGCGTCGCCGCCCACCAGCGCCGCCACGGTGGCCACCGCGGCCGCATGCGTCTGCACCGCCGCCGCCAATTCCTGCGCGAAGGCGAGGCGGCTGGCCTGGAAGCGCAGCAGATCCACCTCCGGCACCTGGCCCTCGCGCACCTGGCGGCGCAGCAGCGCCTCGGTGCGGTCGAGGGTGGCGCGGTTGGCCAGCGCCACGTCCAAATCCGCCCGCGCCTGGAGGCCCTGGATGAAGGCGCGGCGCAGCGCGAAGACCTGCTGGCGCAGCGTGTCCAGAAGCTGCGCCTCGGCGACCGAGACGCCCTCCTGCGCCACGCGCGTCCGCAATTCCCGCCGGCCGCCACGCTCGATGACGACGGAGAGCGTCACGCTCGCATTCTGCAAGGGCGTGTAGCCGCGCGCGCCGTGGAAGCCGCCGAGGCGCCGCGATTCCGCCACCTGCCCCACCGTCTGGCCATAGCCCAGTTCGGGCGCGGGCGAGGTGTCGGCCACCAGCACCTGCGCGCGGGCGATGTCCACGCCGCGCCGGGCGGCGACCAAGGCGAGGTTGCGTTCCACCAGCAGCGTCTCGGCCTCCGCCAGCGTGAGCGCGGGGGGCGTCACGCGGCTGGCGGCGGCCGGGCGGGCCGGCTCGCTGGCCAGGGCGGGCAGGACGGGGGCCAGCGCGAGGGTGGCCAGCAGCAGGGCGAAGGGCTTGGTGATCATGGCGGGTGTCGCTCGGAACAGGGTGCTGGCTATTCGGCCGGGGCGGGGCGGGGGGCGGTGGCGGGCGCGTCCTCGGCCCGGGCCTGGCGGCGGCCGAACAGATCCACCGCCGCCGGCAGCACGACCAGGATGAACAAGGGCACGAGGCCGATGCCGCCCACCACCACGATGGCGAGCGGCTTCGTGACATCCGCGCCGATGCCCGTCGCCAGCGCCATGGGCAGCAGGCCGGCGAAGGAGGCGAAGCAGGTCATCATCACCGGCCGCAGCCGGTCCGCGCCGGACTGCACCAGCGCGGGCGTCCAGGCCATGCCCTCATGGTCGCGCAGGTGGTTGAAGTGGGTGAGGAAGATGATGGCCTCCATCACCGTGATGCCCAGCAGCGCCAGGAAGCCGATGGCGGCCGGCACCGAGAAGTTCAGCCCCGCCACCGCCAGCGCCAGCACGCCGCCCGAGATGGACAGCGGCAGCATGGAGAAGACCAGCAGCGTCTCGCGCAGCCGCCCGAAGGCCACGTAGAGCAGCACCCCGATGATGGCGAGCGCGATGGGCACCACCACCATCAGCCGCGCCATGGCGAGCTGGAGGTTGCGGAACTCGCCCACCCATTCGAGGTGATAGCCGGGCGGCAGCGTGACGTTGCGCGCCACGCGCTGCTGCGCCTCCTGCACCGCGCCGGCGGGGTCGCGTTCGCGCACGGAGAAGCGCACGGGGACGTAGCGCGCGGAGTTCTCGCGGTAGATGTAGGAGGGGCCGGAGATCAGCTCGATCCGCGCCACATCGGCCAGCGTGGCGGTCGGGCCCACCGGCACGCGGCCGATGGCCTCGATGCCGTCACGGTAGCGCGGCGCGAGGCGCACCAGGATGGGGAAGTTGCGATCCCCGCCCGGTTCGAAGACGCGCCCCGCCTCCTGCCCGCCCACGGCGGCGGCGAGTGCGGTGTTGACGTCGGCGACGGTCAGCCCCTGGCGCGCGGCGCGGCCGCGGTCCACCGTGATGGAGAGCGTCTGCTGCCCCACCGAGAGCAGCACGCCGAGGTCGGCCACGCCCTGCACCTGCGCGAGTTCGCGCCGCACGGCGTCCGCGATGCGCGAGGCGACAGCGGGGTCGGGCCCCACCA
This sequence comes from Roseococcus microcysteis, assembly GCF_014764365.1. NCBI lineage: Bacteria > Pseudomonadati > Pseudomonadota > Alphaproteobacteria > Acetobacterales > Roseomonadaceae > Roseococcus > Roseococcus microcysteis. The sequence continues at coordinate 3,144,080 of NZ_CP061718.1, read as the reverse complement.
CCTTCACCGCATTGGCGCCCTTCACGCCCGAGGCCGCCTCCTGCACATTGTCCGAAATGGTCTGGGAGAAGGAGAACTCCACGCCCGGGAATTGCGCCGACAGGCGGCGGTTCACCGCGGCCACCATCCCGTCGCGGTCGCGCGCCGTGGTCCAGCGTTCCTGCGGCACCAGGGGCACGAAGAATTCCGCGTTGAAGAAGCCCGCGCTGTCCGTGCCGTCGTCGGGACGGCCCTGTTGCGAGGTGACGGTGATGACCTCGGGGAATTCCAGCAGCGCGGCGCGGATGCGGTTCACCACCGGGTTGCCGTCCTCCAGCGAGATGGTGCTGGGCATGGTGGCGCGCAGCCAGATGGAGCCCTCCTCCAGCGTCGGCAGGAATTCGGCGCCGAGCCGCGTCAGCACGCCCATGGAGCCCACGACCATGGCGCCCGCCAGGCCCAGCGCCAGCACGCGCCGCCGCAGCCCCGCCGCCGCGACCACGTCGAAGCCGCGCCGGATCACGCGCATGATGGCGGTGTCGCGCTCCTCCGTGTCGGCGCGGAACAGGGTGGCGGCGAGGACCGGCGTGATGGTGAAGGTGGCGAGCAGCGCGCCCGCGATGGCATAGGCGTAGGTCTTGGCCATGGGGCCGAAGATGCGCCCCTCGATGCCGCCCATGGTGAAGAGCGGCAGGAAGGCCGCGATGATGATCAGCGCCGAGAAGAAGATGGCCGGCGCCACCTCATTCGCCGCGCGCAGCACGGTCTTGGCGACGGGGTGCGGCCCGCCCGGCGCGCGGCGCGCCATGGCCAGGTGGCGGAAGATGTTCTCGACCATGATGACGGTCGCATCCACCAGCAGCCCGAAATCCAGCGCGCCGACCGAGAGCAGATTGGCGCTCTCCCCCCGCGCCAGCATCATCAGCACGGCGAAGAAGAAGGCGAAGGGGATGGTGGCCGCGATGACCAGCGCCCCGCGCAGATCACCCAGGAAAAGCCACTGGATGACGAGGATGAGCAGCACGCCCTCGATGATGTTCTTCACCACCTTGGCCGTGGTGGTGGAGACCAGCTCCTCGCGGTCATAGAGCGGCACGAGGCGCACGCCGGGCGGCAGCAGCCCGCCCGCGTTGATCTCGGCCACCGCCTGCTGCACGCCGCGGATGGTGGGCAGCGTCTGCTCGCCGCGGCGCATCAGCACCACGCCCAGCACCACGTCATCCTCGGTGTCATGGCCCGCGATGCCCAGGCGCGGGCGGTTGCCGATCTCGACCGTCGCCACGTCCGAGAGCAGCACCGGCACGCCGCCCTGGCTGCCCAGCACCACGTCGCGCAGATCCTCCGCCGAGCGGATCAGCCCGATGCCCTGCACCACGACGGATTGCGGACCGAGGTTCATGGTGCCCGCGCCCACATTCACCGAGGCGCGGCGCACCGCCTCCACCACCCCGTCCAGGCTGAGCCCATGCGCGGCCAGCCGGCCGAGATCGGCCTGCACGGTGTAGGCCTTGGTCAGGCCCCCGAAGGTGGTGACGTCAATCACGCCCGGCACGCGCTTGAAGCGGCGGTCCAGCACGAATTCCTGCAGCGTGTTCAGGTCCGACAGCGGGTAGCCCGGCGGCCCCACCAGGCGGTAGCGCATGATCTCGCCGATGGGCGAGGTGGGCGAGATGGCGGGCGCCGCCCCCTCCGGCAGGCTGGAGAGCTGGCCCAGCCGGTTCAGCACCTGCTGCACCGCCTGGTCATAGGTGTAGTTGAAGTTGAACTGCACCCGCACGTCCGACAGGCCGAACAGCGAGGTGGAGCGCACGGTGGTGAGGTTGGGCAGCCCCGACATCGCCACCTCGATCGGGATGGTGATGGTGCGCTCGATCTCCTCCGCGTTCTGCCCGGCATTCTGCGTGATGATGACGACGGTGGGCGGCACCGGGTCCGGATAGGCCTCGATGTTGAGCCGGGTGAAGGCGAAGCCGCCCACGACCAGGAACACGGCGAAGAGCAAAAGCACCAGCGAACGGCGCTCCAGCGACATGGCGACGATGTGGCGCAAACGGGCGGTTCCGATGGAGGGCAGGAGGGAGGGCTTTCGCGGCTATACAGCGCCGCCGCGGCGCGCAGATAGCGCCGCGCGCGGCTGTAAGCCGGCTGTAAGCCGGGCGTGCGACACAGCATGCGCCGGCCATGCCGCGCCGGGCGGGCCGGCGCGCGGGAGCCGACGCAGGACCGCACGACGCATGCATGTGAACCCCCCGGCCGAGACCGCCCCCGCCGCCCCGCCCATGTCCTCCGCCCCGCCGCGCCCCGGCCGCCGGCGGCTGCTCTGGGCTGTCGCGGGCGTGCTCGCCGTCGGCGGCGGCCTCGCATGGCACGCGATGGAGGCCCCGCCCGTGGCCCTGGTGCGGCCGAGTGCCGCCAGCATGTCCGGCCGCCTGCCCGATGGCAGCTTCCGCCTCTCGCCGGCCGAGACCGGCCTGCTCCGCATCGAGCCCGCCACCCTGCGCGACTTCCGGCCCGAGCGCGTGGCCGAGGGGCGCATCGCCTACAATGAGATGCGCGCCACCCCCGTCTTCCCGCCCTACACCGGCCGCGTGGTGCGCGTGGCCGCCGAGGCCGGCCAGGAGGTGCGCGCGGGCGCGGTGCTCTTCGAGATCGAGACCACGGACCTGACCGGCGCCGCGCAGGAATTGCTGGCCGGCCTCGACGGCGTGGCGCGCGCCCGCAACCTCGCCACCCTGGCCCGCCGCAACGAGGCGCGGCAGCGTGAACTCTTCGCCGCCCGCGCCGCCGCCCGGCGCGACCTGGAGCAGGCGGAGGCGGAACTCGCCAACGCGCTGGCCGACCTCAACACCGCCGAAGCCGCGCTCGCCGCCGCGCGCGACCGGCTGCGCGTGCTGGGCCGCGACGCCGAGGCCATCGCGGAGATCGAGCGCACGCGGCGGGTGAACGCCGTCATCGCCGTCACCGCGCCCATCGCGGGCACGGTGGTGCAGCGGCGCGTGGGCCCCGGGCAATGGCTGAACGCCGGCGGGGCCGAGGCCGTCTTCACCATCGCGGACCTCGACGAGATGTGGCTGGTGGCCGCCGTGCGCGAGCTGGACGCCGCCCTGGTCCGCGTGGGGCAGGAGGTGCGGGTGACGGTGGACGCCCTGCCCGGCCAGAGCTTTCCCGCGCGCATCGAGCATGTGGCCACGGGCCTCGACGCCACCACGCGCCGGCTGGCCGTGCGCGCCTCGGTGCAGGACCCCGAGCGGCTGCTGAAGCCCGAGATGTTCGCCTCCTTCCGCATCGCCGTGGGCGGCGCGGCGGAGGGGCTGGCCGTGCCCGCCACCGCGCTGATCCGGCGCGGCGCCGATGCCGCGGTGTGGGAGGCGCTGGAGGACACGCGCTTCATCCTGCGCCCCGTCCGCACCGGGCTGAACAGCGGCGGCCAGGTGCAGGTGCTGGAGGGCCTGGCGCCGGGGGCGCGGGTGGTCAGCGGCGGCGCGCTCTTCGTGGACCGCGCGGCGGCGATGGATTGACCGCCTCAGCCTTCCGGCGGGGCTTCCCCGGCGGCCGCCAGGCGGTAGCCCAGCCCGCGCACCGTCTGGATGGCCGCGCCCGCCTGGGCCGTGGCGAGGCGCGTCCGCAGCCGGTGCACGGAGACCTCGATGGCATTGGGCTGGGCCAGGCGGTCCTGCCCGCCCAGCCTGGCCTCCAGCGCCTCCTTCGAGACGGGGCGGGGGGCCGCGCGCAGCAGCGCCTCCAGCAGGGCGCGTTCGCGCGGGGGCGGGTCGAAGGGCGCGCCCCGCACCGTGACCTCGCGCGAGACGGGGTCATAGGCCAGCTCGCCCAGGCGCAGCGGCGCCATGGCGCGGCCGCCGCGCCGGCTGGCCGCGTTCAGCCGCGACACCAGCTCGGCCAGCGAGAAGGGCTTCACGATGTAGTCATCGGCGCCGAGGTCCAGGCCATGGCACACCTCCGCCACCCCGCCGCGCGCCGTCATCACCAGCACGGGCGGCGCGGCCGGGCGGGCGCGCAGGCGGCGGATCAGGTCCAGCCCGTCGCCATCCGGCAGGCCGCGATCCAGCACCACCGCGTCGAACTCGCCCAGGGCCACCGCGGCCTCGGCCTCCTCCAGCGAGCCCACGCTCTCGGCCAACCAGCCGGAACGGCGCAGCCCTTCCGACAGCAGGGCCGCCAGCCGGGCATTGTCTTCCACGAGAAGGACGCGCATGGGGCCTGATATCGTCCGTGCGGGCCTCGCGCTAGCCTGACGCGATGCCCCCGTCCAAGCCCAGCAGCCTGATCCGCCGCATCGCCCTGCTGCACGCCGCCATCGGCCTGCTGGCGGTGCTGGTGGGCGCCGTCGCGTTTCACCAGACCATCGCCATCATCGTCTGGGAGCAGCACCGGCGCAGCATCCTCGCCTCGGCGGAGGAGGTGCTGCAACGCCTCCAGCGCGAGGGCGTGGCCGGCCTGGCGCGGCCGCTGCCGCCCGGCGTCGCGCGCCGCTTCGACGCGGCGCAGGGCTCCATGCGCTTCGCCGTGCTGGGGCGGGAGGGCGAGGTGCTCGCGGCCTCGCCGGGCGCGCTGGGCGTGCTGCCGCGCCGGCGCGAGGATGGCTCGCTGCCCGCCGATTTCCGCGAGGGCAGCGACGGGTCGAGCCTCTGGGGCATCACCCGCGCCGTGCCCACGCCGCAGGGCCGGCTGGAGGTGCAGATCGCCCAGGACATGGACCGGCAATATGTCGTGCTGGACGATGTGGCGCCGGCCGCGCTGGGGCCGCTGCTGCTGGTGCTGGCGCTGGGGGCGCTGATGCTCTTCGCCGCCAACACCGCGCTGGTGGTGCTGAGCCTGCGCCCGCTGCGCAAGGCGGCGCGGGAGGCGGCGCTGATCGGCCAGGACGGGCCCGCGCGGCTGGAGGAGGCGGGCGTGCCCGTCGAGGTCGCGCCCCTGCTGCGCGCGGTGAATGCCGGGCTGGACCGGCTGGACGAGGCGCTGGCCTGGCAGCGCGGCTTTTCCGAGGAGGTGGCGCATGAGCTTCGCACGCCGCTGGCCGTCATGCAGGCGGAGCTGGACCTGCTCGACCCCAGCCCCGCGCGCGAGCGGCTGCGGCAGGATGTGCAGGAACTGGCGCGCCTGGTGGATGACCTGCTGGAACTGGCGGAGACGCGCGGCGCGCCCCAGTCCGGGCAGGAGGTGTTCGACCTGGCCGCGCTGGCCCTGGGCAGCGGGCGGCGCCTCGCTTCCATCGCGGCGCAGCGCGACCAGCGCCTGGACTTGCCCGAGGCCGCGGCGCCCATCCCGGTGCGCGGCAACCGCGAGGCGGTGGGCCGCGCGCTGCGGAACCTGATCGAGAACGCACTGTCCCATTCGCCCCCCGGCGCCACGATCACGGTGTCGCTGCGGGCGGGGCCGGAGGCGGCGGTGGCCATCGCCGATCGCGGCCCCGGCGTGGCGCCGGAGGACCGCGCCCTCATCTTCCGGCGGAACTGGCGCAAGCCGGGCGCGCAAAAGCGTGGGCTGGGGCTGGGCCTGTCCATCGCGGAGGCCATCGCCCGCGCCCATGGCGGCGGCATCGAGATCGCGGACAATCCGGGCGGCGGCGCGGTCTTCACCATCCGCCTGCGGGCGGAGCCGGGGGCGCTGCCCCCGGCCTGACAAGCTTCAGCTGATCTCCGCGTAGGCCCCGTTGCTCCAGCGGTAGAAGACGTAGTCGGGCTCGGTCGGGTCGCCCTTGTCGGTGAAGCTGATGGGGCCCAGCACCGATTGCCACGGCCCGCCCGATTTCAGCGTGGCGGCGATGCGGCGCGGGTCATCGGCATTGGTGCGCGCCATGGCCGCGGCCCAGATCTGCAGCGCGGCGTAGGTGTAGAGGACATAGCCCTCGGGGTCCACGTTGCGGGCGCGGAAGCGGGCCACCACCTCGGCCGCCGTGGAGCGCCGGCGGGGGTCGGAGGCGAAGGTCATCAGCGTGCCCTCGCCCGCCGGGCCCGCGATCTGCCAGAACTCGTTGGTCACGAGCGCGTCGCCGCCGATGAGCGTCAAATTCAGCCCACGCTCGCGCGCCTGGCGCAGGATCAGCCCGCTCTCGGTGTGGTAGCCGCCGATGTAGAGCACCTGGATGTTCGCCGCCTGCAGGCGCGAGACGATGGCGTTGTAGTCGCGCTCACCGGGCGTGTAGGCGGCGAAGATCTCCTCCTGCTTGCCGGCCGCGTTCATCGCCTTCTTGGTTTCCTCCGCGAGGCCACGGCCATAGGCGGAGTTGTCGTGCAGGATGGCGACGCGCCGGTCGCCCATCTGCCGCGCGATGTGGTTGCCCGCCACCTGGCCCTGCTGGTCGTCGCGGCCGCAGACGCGGAAGGTGTTCCACTTCCCTTCCTCGGTGAAGCGCGGGTTGGTGGAGGCGGGGCTCATCATCAGCACGCCCTCCTCCGCATAGACGTCGCGCGCCGGGATGGAGGAGCCGGAGCAGAAATGCCCCGCGATGAAGCGCACCCGGCGCGAGGCGAGCTGGTTCGCCACGCTCACGGCCTGGCGCGGGTCGCAGGCATCGTCGCCGATCTCGAGCGCCAGTTGCCGTCCCATCACGCCGCCGGCGGCGTTGATGTCGGCCACCGCGGCCTCGGCGCCCACGCGAAGCTGCGTGCCGAAGGCGGCGTACTGGCCCGTCATCGGGCCCACCGACGCCACCCGGATGGGGCCGGACTGCGCCTGGACGAGGGAGGGCGCCGAGAGCGCGGCGGCCCCCGTGGCGCCGAGCAGGACACGTCTGTTGAACATTCTGTTCCTCCTGGATGGGGCCGTGACGGCCGTGGGAAAAGGCTAGTCGAAGCGCGGCGCGCGGGGGAACAGGAAAGCTTCGGGAGTGCGATCCGCGAAGGCGAAATCGCCGGAGCGGTGAATCGCCCTCCCGGCAACGGAGTGCGATCCGCGAAGGCGGAATCGCCGGAGCGGTGAAGCGCCCTCCCCAACAAAAGCTAATGCCCGCCCAGATAGGCCTCGCGCACCTCGGGCCGCGCCAGCAATTCCGCGCCCGTCCCCGCCATGGTGATCTGGCCGGTGACGAGCACATAGCCACGATGGGCCAGGCGCAGCGCCTGGTTCGCGTTCTGCTCCACCAGCAGCACGGTCAGCCCCTCCTCCTCGTTCAGGCGGCGGATGGTGTCGAAGATCATGCGCACGATGAGCGGCGCGAGGCCGAGCGAGGGCTCGTCCAGCAGCAAGAGGCGCGGGCGCGACATCAACGCGCGGCCGATGGCGAGCATCTGCTGCTCCCCGCCCGACAGCGTGCCGCCGCGCTGCGCCTGGCGCTCGTGCAGGCGGGGGAAGATGGCGAAGACACGCTCCAGCTCCGGCGCAGGGTCGTGGCCCGCCACCTGCGCGCCGATCAGCAGGTTCTCGCGCACCGTCATGCGCGGGAAGATGCGCCGCCCCTCCGGCGCCTGGGCGAGGCCGAGCTGCATGATCTCGTGGGTGGGCATCTGCGTGATGTCGCGCCCCTCGAAGGTGATGCGGCCCGAACGCGCGCGGGGGTCGCCGCAGAGCGTCATCAGCAGGGTGGATTTGCCCGCGCCATTGGCGCCGATCAGCGTCACGATCTCGCCGGGATGGACCTCGATGGTCACGCCCTTCAGCGCCTGCACCGCGCCATAGCCGGCGGTGACATTGTCCAGGTGCAGCATGGTCATGGCGCGGCCTCGGAGGGGGCTTCATCCTCCTCCCCCTCGCCCAGATAGGCCGCGATGACGCGCGGGTCGGCGCGCACCTCGGCGGGCGTGCCGTCGGCGATCTTCTTGCCATGGTCCAGCACCACCACGCGGTCGGAGATGCCCATCACCACGCCCATGTCATGCTCGATCAGCAGCAGGGAACAGGGCGGCTCGCCCTCGGCGGCCTCGCCGTCGCGGATGGCGCGCAGCAGCCGCGCGAGGTCCACGGATTCGCGCGGGTTCAGCCCCGCCGCGGGCTCGTCGAGGCACAGCAGCAGGGGCGAGGTGCACATGGCCCGCGCGATCTCCAGCCGCCTTTGCTGGCCATAGGGCAGCGCGCCGGCCGGATCATCGGCGCGCTCGATCAGGCCCGTTGCCTCCAGCCAGCGCGTGGCGCGCGCGATGGCCGCGCGCTCGGCGGCCGGATAGCCCGAAAGGCCCAGGATGGCACCGATGGCGAAGCCCGAGGCGCGCATCAGCGGCCGGTGCTGCGCCACCAGCAAATTCTCCAGCGCCGTCATGCCGGGAAAGAGGCGGATGTTCTGGAAGGTGCGTGCAATGCCCGCCCGCGCGATGTCATGGCCCTGGAGCTTCTGCAATTCCGTGGCGCGGCCGTCGCGGTGCAGGCGCAGCCGACCGGAGGTGGGGCGATAGAAGCCCGTGATGCAGTTGAACACCGTGGTCTTGCCCGCGCCATTGGGGCCGATGACGGCGGTGATGTCGCCCGCACGCGCCGTGAAGCTGACCTCGTCCACCGCCTTCAGCCCGCCGAAGCGCATGGAGAGCGCGTCCACCTCCAGGATGGGCGGCGCCATCAGCCGCGGCCCTCGGCCACATGCTCGCTGCCGATGCGGCGGCGTTCGCGCAGCACCACGGTGGGCTGGCGGCTGCCCACCAGGCCGCGCGGGCGCCAGACCATGATGAGCACCATGGCGGCGCCGAAGACGAGCATCCGCCACTCTTCCAGGTCGCGGAACAGCTCGAAGCCGCCGATCATGACGATGGCCGCGATGGCGACGCCGATCTGGCTGCCGAGGCCCCCCAGCACGACGATGGCGAGGATGATGGCGCTCTCGATGAAGGTGAAGCTTTCGGGGCTGATGAAGCCCTGGCGCGTGGCGAAGAAGGCGCCGGCGAAGCCGCCGAACATCGCGCCGATCATGAAGGCCGAGAGCTTCGTGTTGCGGATGTTGATGCCGAGGCTGCGGCAGGCGATCTCGTCCTCGCGCATCGCCTCCCAGGCACGGCCGAGCGGCTGCTTGCGGATGCGGATGGAGACCCAGTTGGTCAGCATCGCCAACGCCAGGATCAGGTAATACAGGAAGATCACGCGGTGCACCGGCGAGGGCTCGATGCCGAAGAAGCCCGCGAAGGTGCCCGGGCCGCCCTCCATGGAGAAGGGCAGGCCGAAGAAGGAAGGGCGCGGAATGCCCGAGATGCCGTTCGATCCGCCCGTCAGCGAGACCCAGTTGAGCAGGACGATGCGGATGATCTCGCCGAAGGCCAGCGTCACGATCGCGAGGTAGTCGCCGCGCAGCCGCAGCACGGGAAAGCCCAGCAGGATGCCCCAGAAGGCCGCCAGGATGCCCGCCAGCGGCAGGCACAGCCAGAAGGAGAAGCCGAAATACTGCGCCAGCAGCGCATAGGAATAGGCGCCGACCGCGTAGAAGGCGACGTAGCCGAGGTCGAGCAGGCCAGCGAGGCCGACCACGATGTTCAGCCCCCAGCCCAGCATCACATAGGTCAGCACCAGGATACCGAGGTCGAGCTCATAGCGCCCCACGCCGGGAATGGCCGGCAGCAGCAGCGCCACGCCCAGCAGCACCGGCCCCAGGATGCGCGCGAGGAAGGCGGCCTGGGTGGCGAAGCGGCCGGGCCTGGAAAGGTCCGCCATGGCTGCCCGCGCCTCACGCCGCGCGAGGAAGACGTGCATGGCAAGCCGCCCCGCCATGACGAGGCCCACGATGATGGCCACATCCGTCCAGCGCGTGCGGATGAACAGCGCGCCGGTGGGCGAGACATCCGTCCGCAGCCCCACCAGCGGCGCGAAGAGACCCAGTGCCACCAGCCCGGCGAGCAGCATGTCCTTGAGCGCGGCCTGGGCGTCGAGGCCCTTCATACCTTCTCGACCTCGGCGCGGCCGAGCAGGCCGGTCGGCATGAAGATCAGCACGATGGCGAGGATGGCGAAGGTGGCCACGTCCTTGTAGGCCACGCTGAAATAGGCGGACCAGAAGGTCTCGATCAGCCCGATCAGCAGCCCGCCCAGCACCGCCCCAGGCAGCGAGCCGATGCCGCCGAGAACGGCCGCCGTGAAGGCTTTCACCCCCGCGAGGAAGCCGATGTAGAAATCGATCACGCCATAGCGCAGCAGGTACATCATGCCCGCCACGGCCGCGAGCGAGGCGCCGATGACGAAGGTGATGCTGATGACGCGGTCCGTGTTGATGCCGAGAAGCTGCGCCATGCGCCTATCCTGCTCGCAGGCGCGCATGGATCGGCCGAGTGCCGTGCGCGTCACCAGCCAGGTGAAGACCGCGAGCACCGCGAGCGTCACCAGCACGATGACCAGCTGCATCCAGCTGACCTGCACGACGAAGGTGCCCTCGGTCATCACCGTGAAGCCGCCGGGGACGATGGGCTCCAGCGGCTTTACCCGCGCCCCCTGCGCCACCTGCACATAGTTCTGCAGCACGATGGACATGCCGATGGCGGAAATCAGCGGCGCCAGGCGGAAGGAACCGCGCAGCGGGCGATAGGCCACGCGCTCCACCGTCCAGCCATAGAGGGCGGTGACGCACATGGAGACCAGCAGCACCAGCATGATGGCGCCCGGCCCCTCCATGATCCCGCCCGAGAGCAGCAGCACGATGGTGATGAGGGCCACGAAGGCGCCCACCATGAAGATGTCGCCATGGGCGAAGTTGATCATGCCGATGATGCCGTAGACCATGGTGTAGCCCACGGCGATGAGGCCGTAGATCATCCCCAGGGCCACGCCGTTGATCAGCTGCTGCAGCGCATAGGCCAAGCTTCATTCTCCCCGGTCATCGTTCCGGGAAGGCTGCCGCATCGAAGCATGACGGCGCAAGCCTCGGATTACAGCGTCACGACCTGGCCCGTGCCCACGGCGGCGAGAAAGGTCACGATTCCCGCCACCTCCACGCCGGGCGCGAGCGGCGCCTCGTGCAGGCCCTCGGCGCGCAGCCCGGCCTCGCAGGCGATGCGGCGCAGGGACAAGGCTTCGGCGGCCTCCAGCAATTCGGCGAGGGTGGCGATGCCGGCGGCGGCCAGCCTCGCCTCGCGCGCATCAAGCAACAAGGGGTTGTCGGCGAGAAGCGCGCTGCATCCGGCATTGGTGGCGAAGAGCGTCACCTTGCGCCCGATGGCGGCGGCGGCGGTGGCGACCATCAGCGCGTAATGCGCGCGTTCATGCCCGCCCGAGATCAGCAGCACGCCCAAGCTTGTCTGGATAGGGGGCGCGCTCACGCCCCGTGCGCCGAAAGGTCATGGATGGTGGCATGCTCGCCGCACAGCGCACAGGCCGGGTCGCGCCGGAGGCGCACGGTGCGGAAGCGCGCATCCAGCGCGTCCCACAGCAGCAGGCGGCCGGACATGCCCTCGCCGATGTTCATGACCAGCTTCAGCACCTCGGTGGCCTGCAAGGTGCCCATGACGCCCACCACCGCGCCCAGCACACCCGCCTCGGAGCAGCTCGGCACGAGGCCGGGCGGCGGGGGTTCGGGGTTCAGGCAGCGGTGGCAGGGGTGCGGCGCGCCCTCATGCGCGCGGAACACCGAAAGCTGGCCCTCGAAGCGCAGCACGGCCGCACTCACCAAGGGCTTACCCAGCAGATGGCAGGCATCGCCCAGCAGGAAGCGGGTGGGGAAGTTGTCGGTGCCGTCGCAGATGACGTCGTATTGCGGGATCAGCTCCCGCGCCGCGGCGGCGTCCATGCGGCGGGGATGGAGCTCCAGCTTCACCTCGGGGTTCAGGCCCCGCAGCGCCTCCGCCGCGCTGTCCACCTTGCGCTGGCCGATGCGCGCGGTGGCGTGCGCCACCTGCCTTTGCAGGTTGGAGAGTTCCAGCACGTCATGGTCCACCAGCCCCAGCGTGCCCACCCCGGCCGCCGCCAGATACAGGGCCAGCGGCGAGCCCAGCCCCCCCGCGCCCACGACCAGCACGCGCGCCGCGCGCAGCTTCGCCTGGCCGATGGCGCCCACCTCGCGCAGCAGGATGTGCCGCGAGTAGCGCTGGAGTTCGTCTTCGGTGAAATCGAGGTCCATGGCGGCGGATATGGGGTGTCAGCCCGTGGAACCGAAGCCGCCGGCGCCGCGCCGTGTTTCGGGCAGCACCACCACCTCCTCGAAGCCCGCGCGCGTCACGGGCGCGAAGACGGCCTGGGCGATGCGGTCACCGCGGGCGATGGCGAAGGGGGCGTCCCCGGTGTTGAGCAGGATGACGCCCACCTCGCCCCGATAATCGGCATCCACCGTGCCCGGCGCGTTCAGCACCGTCACGCCATGCTTGAGCGCGAGGCCGGAGCGCGGGCGCACTTGCATCTCGTAACCCTCCGGCAGCGCGATGGCGAGGCCGGTCGGCACCAAGGCGCGGCCGCCGGGCGGCAGCGTCAGGTCGCGCGCGGCCAGCAGGTCCATGCCGGCCGCGCCCTCGGTGGCATAGGCGGGCAGGGGCAGGTCGGCGCCATGCGGCAGGCGCTGCACCAGAACCCGGATCATGCCAGCGCCTCCGCGACCCGCGCGGCGAGGCGCGCCGCCACCTCCTCCTTCGGCGCGCGCGGCCAATCCTCGACGCCCGAGGCGGTGACGAGGTGGACGGCATTCTCCGCCCCCCCCATCACATCGCCCGAGACATCATTGGCCACGATCCAGTCACAGCCCTTCCGCGCCAGCTTGTCCCGGGCGTGGGCGACCACCTTCTCGGTCTCGGCGGCGAAACCCACCACCAGGCGCGGGCGGCGCGCATGGCGCGAGAGCGTGGCGAGGATGTCAGGGTTCAGCGCCATGGCGAGCGTCGGCGCATCGGCCCCCGGTTCCTTCTTCATCTTCTGCCCGGCCGCGGCGGCCACGCGCCAATCGGCGACGGCGGCGGCGCAGATGGCGGCGTCGGCGGGGAGTGCGGCCTCGCAGGCCGCCAGCATCTCGCGCGCCGTCTGCACGCGGACCACTTGCACACCCGCCGGGTCCGGCACCTGCACCGGGCCGCTGACCAGCGTGACGCGCGCGCCCAGCCGGGCAAGTGCGGCCGCGATGGCGTGCCCCTGCTTTCCGCTGCTGCGGTTGGCGATGTAGCGCACGGGGTCTATCGGCTCATGCGTGGGCCCGCTGGTGACGAGCACATGGCGGCCGTTCAAAGGCCCGCCCGAGAGCACCGCGCGGATCTCGGCGAGGATCGCGTCCGGTTCCATCAGGCGTCCGGCGCCGCTCTCCGGCTCGGCCATCGCGCCTTCCACGGGGCCGGCGAAACGCACGCCGCGCGAAGCGAGCAGCGCGACATTGGCGCGCGTGGCCGGGTGTTCCCACATGGCGGGGTTCATCGCCGGCGCCACCAGCACCGGGGCGCGGGTCGCGAGCAGAATGCACCCCGCCAGGTCGTCCGCCAGCCCATGCGCCATCTGCGCCAGCCGGTTGGCCGAGGCCGGCACCACGGCCACCATGTCCGCCCAGCGCGCCAGGCGGATATGGCCGATCTCGGCCTCGGCGGCCCAGAGGTCATCCTGCACCGCCTCGCCCGTGATGGCGGCCAGCGATTCCTTCGTGACGAAGCGCGCCCCAGCCGCCGTCAGCACGGCGCGCACCGTGGCCCCCTCCGCGCGCAGCAGCCGCGCCAGCATCAGCGCCTTGAACCCCGCCACGCTGCCCGAGACGACCAGCAGGATCCGGCGGCCGTGCAGCATGGTCACATCTCGCAGAAGGTGAGGGCCTGGGCGGCATCGCCCGCCCAGGGGCCGTGGTAGAGCTGGAGGATGCGGTCCGCCTGCGTCATGCCGCTTTCCGCGATCTCCCAGAGCGGTGCGAGATAAGCCTCCTCGCCCAACCCGCGCGCGCGCAGCCCGCCGGCGCTGATGGCCAGCACCTCGCGCGCCACGTCACGCAACTCGCGCCCGGCGATGCGCGCCTGGAGGGCCTGTTGCGGCACCTCGGCGCGCATGGCCATGATCTCGTCCAGCGTCCAGGCCCGCGTCAGCGCGCGCGCGGCCTTCTGCGCGGCGTCGTCATAGAGCAGCCCCACCCAGAAGGCAGGCTTGGCCAGGATCATGGCGGCACTTCCGGAATCGGCGCCGCGCATCTCCAGGAATTTCTTGAGGCGCACCTCGGTGAAGACCGTGGTCACATGGTCCGCCACATCGCCCATGGTGGCGGGGATGCCGCGCAGGGCCTCCACGCGGCCCGCCATGAAGTCGCGGAAGCTCGCACCCGCCACGTCGTGCAGCACGCCGTCCCGCGCCACGAAATACATGGGCACGTCCAGCACATATTCCGCGAAGCGCTCGAAGCCGAAGCCCTCCTCGAAGACGCAGGCGGGAATGCCGGTGCGGTCCGGGTCCGTGTCGGTCCAGACGCGGCCGCGCAGCGACTTGAAGCCCGAGGGCTTGCCCTCCAGCAGCGGCGAGGAGGCGAACAGCGCGGTGGCCAGCGGCTGCAAGGCGAGCGAGACGCGCAGCTTCTCCACCATGTCGGCCTCGTCGCCGAAGTCGAGGTTCACCTGCACGGTGCAGGTCCGCAGCATCATGTCGAGGCCGAGCCCGCCCTTCAGCGGCATGTAGCGGCGCATGATCTTGTAGCGGGATTTGGGCATCCAGGGCATCGCCTCGCGCGTCGCCACCGGGTGGAAGCCCATGCCGGCGAAGCCGAGGCCGAGCGGGGCCGCCACCTCATGCACGTCGCGCAGATGCGCGGCCAGTTCCAGGCGCGTCTCGTGCAGGGTCTGGGTGGGCGCGCCTGACAGTTCGAACTGCCCGCCCGGCTCCAGGCTGACCGATTCGCCCCCGCGCGTCAGGCCGATGACGTTCCCGGCATCCGTGATGGGCGCCCAGCCCTTGGCCTGGATGCCCTCCAGCATGGCCTGGATGCCCTGGTGCTCGTAGCTCGGCGGCGTGCCGTCCGCGCGGCGGAAGCCGAACTTCTCGTGCTCCGTGCCGATGCGCCAGGCCTCGCGCGGCTTGCAGCCGGCGGCGAACCACTCCGCCAACTGACGCGCGTGGGTGATCGGCGTCGGGTCAGCCTGGCCGGGGTTGGACATGCGGTGCTCGTGTTCCTGATGCGTCAGGCGGGTGGTCGAGCGAGAGGGACATCGCCGACAGACCCGCCACCAGCGCCGTCTCCGCGCGGAGGATGCGCGGCCCGAGCGAGGCCAGTGAAACAAAGGGCCGCCGGGCGAGATCGTCAAGTTCGGCACGCTCGAAGCCGCCCTCGGGGCCGACCAGGAAGGCACAAGGCGCTGACAATACTGGCAAAAATTCCAGCAGGGGGCGGGCCTCGCGCCGTTCGGCGGCGACATACAGGGGCGCACCGTCCCAAGCGTCCAGCACGGCGTGGAGCGGGCGGGCGGAGTCCACCACCGGCACCGACAGGCGCTCGCACTGCTCGGCCGCACCCCGGGCGATGGCGGCGAGGCGTTCGGTCTTGCCGCCCTCGGCCACGCAACGGCGCGTCAGCACGGGGATGATGCGGGTGGCGCCGAGTTCGGTGGCCTTTTCCACCGCCCAGCCCATGGCGTCGCGCTTGAGGCCCGCGATGAGGGCGCGCAATTCGGGCTCCACCACGGGTTCGCGCCGGCGGGGGCCGATCCGCACCGCGCCGCGCTCCTTCCGCAGGGCGGTGAGTTCGGCGTCGAACTCGCCATCGGTGGCGTTGAAGGCGCGCAGGGCGGCGCCGGGGGCGCGGCGCAGCACCACGCCCAGATGATGCGCCTGGGCGGGGGTGAGGGCGCATTCCGCCCCCTCCGCCAGCGCCTGTTCCATATGGACCCGAGGGATGGACATGGCCCGATGTGCCGTGCTGCATGGCGCCGTGCAAGGCTACACCGACATACGAACCCAGGGTTGGGTGGCGCATCTGCCCGCCTCCTGGCGGCCCTATGCGCTGCTGATGCGCGCGGACCGGCCCATCGGCACCTGGCTGCTCTTCCTGCCCGGGCTGTGGGGAATCGCGCTGCTGGCGCCCTCCTGGGGCTTCGGGCTGTGGCTGACCTTCCTGTTCCTGCTGGGCGCCTTCGTGATGCGGGGCGCGGGCTGCGTGGTGAACGACCTCTGGGACCGCGACATTGACGCGAAGGTGGAGCGCACGCGGGGAAGGCCGCTGGCGTCCGGCGCCGTCACGCCGCGGCAGGCGGTGGCCTTCCTGGTCCTTCTCTGCACCATCGGCCTCGCGGTGCTGCTGCAACTCTCGGCCACGGCCATCTGGCTGGGCGTGCTGTCGCTGCTGCCCATCCTGCTCTACCCGGCGGCCAAGCGCGTGACGGACTACCCGCAGCTGGTGCTGGGCTTCACCTTCGGCTGGGGCGCGGTGATGGGGCCGGCGGCGGCCGCGGGCGCGCTGGGGTGGGAGGTGCTGCCCCTCTACGCCGCCACCATCCTCTGGATTCTCGGCTACGACACCATCTACGCCCACCAGGACCGCGAGGACGACGCGATGCTGGGCATCGGCTCCACCGCGCTGAAATTCGGCGAGCGCACGCGGCCCTTCCTCGCCGCCTGCTATGCCGGGACGGTGGCGCTGCTGGCTGTGACGGGCGCGGTGGCGGGGCTTTCGGCCTGGTATTACCTGGCTCTGCTGGTGCCGGCGGGGATGCTGGCCTGGCAGGTCCGGGCGCTGGACATCCATGACCCCGCGCGCTGCCTCGCCCTGTTCAAGTTCAACCGCGAGGTGGGCTTCGTGGTGGCGCTGGCCATGCTGGTCGGCCGGGTTTGAACGCCGAGGGCTTCATCACGGCGCAGACCGCCATCGGCACGGCGCCGCTGGTGCCGGAAATCCGGCTGCATTTGGCCAGCGAGATCACCCCCATCTGGCACGCCAGCGAGGAATTCCTGGCGCGGAAGGGCATCGAACCCCCCTTCTGGGCCTTCGCCTGGCCGGGCGGGCAGGCCCTGGCGCGCAGCATCCTGGACGCGCCCGGCCTCGTGCGCGGCCGCCGCGTGCTGGATTTCGCGGCGGGCTGCGGCATCGCGGCCATCGCCGCCGCGCAATCCGGTGCCGCCTTGGTCGAGGCCGCCGAGATAGACCCCATGGCGGTCGCCGCCATCCGCCTCAACGCCGCGCTGAACGGCGTTTCCGTCACGGCGCTGGCCGCCGATGTGGTGGACAGCCCGCCCCGCTGGGACGTCATCCTGGCCGGGGATGTCTGCTACGAGGCGCCGATGACCGCCCATATCCTCCCCTGGCTGCGCGCCATGGCGGCGGCGGGCGTCGAGGTCTGGCTGGCCGATCCCGGGCGCGCCTACCTCCCGCGCGAGGGGCTGGAGGCGCTCTCCCGCCACGCCGTGCCGACCTCCCTGGAACTGGAGGATCGCACATTGCGCGAAGTCACCATCGCCCGATTGCTGCCTTCTTGACGCCATGAGGGCAGGGAAGGCTTCCGATCATGTGGCCCGCCTTCCTCACCGCCCTCCTCCTCTCGCTGCCGGCGCTCGACGCGTCGGGGCAGACCAAGCGCGAATTCGACGCCCAGGGGCGCAGCCTGGGGCGCGAGGAACGGCGCGGGGACACGCTGCGGCAATATGACGCGCAGGGGCGCGCCATCGGCCGCAGCGAATTCCGCGGCGACACCCGGCGCGACTATGACGCGCAGGGCCGCGCCGTGGGCCGGGCGGAGGTGCGGGGCGACACCACCCGCCTCTATGACGCCCAGGGCCGTGCCGCGGGCCGCACCGAGACGCGGGGCGACACCCAGCGCCACTACGACGCCCAGGGCCGCATGACCGGCCGGTCCGAGACGCGGGATGGCGTCACGCGCCACTACGACGCCCAGAGCCGGCAGGTGGGCCGCACCGAGACCCGCCGCTGATGCCTGTTGCGCGCCCCGCCTGAGCGGCTACACCCTGGCCCCGGACAGAATGGGCAATGGCAACATGGACGGTTTCGCCTTCGAGGACCTCAGCCTCGGCCAGACGGCGCGGTTTTCCAAGACCATCACGGAAGCGGACATCCTGATGTTCGCCGCCGTCTCGGGCGACACCAACCCCGTCCATATTGATGCCGAGCACGCGGCCGGCACCATGTTCAAGCAGCGCATCGCGCATGGGATGCTTTCGGCGGGGCTGATCTCGGCCGTGCTGGGCACCAGGCTGCCGGGGCCGGGCACCATCTATATGGGCCAGACGCTGAAGTTCCGCGCGCCCGTGAAGATCGGCGACACGGTGACGGCGGTGGTGGAGGTGACGGCGCTGGACCCCGCGAAGCGCCGCGCCACGCTGTCCACCACCTGCCTCGTCGGCGGCAAGCCCGTGATCGAGGGCGAAGCGACCGTCATGGTGCCCGCCCGTGGCTGACGCGCCCTTCCGCCGCGTCTGCGTCTTCTGCGGCGCCCAGCCCGGCGCCGATCCGCGCCATGCCGAACTGGCCACGGCACTCGGCCGGGCCATCGCGGCGCGGGGGCTCGGCCTCGTCTATGGCGGGGGCAAGGTGGGGCTGATGGGCATCGTGGCCGATGCCGCCATCAAGGCCGGCGCGGAGGTCATCGGCGTCATCCCCGAGGCGCTGATGGACCGCGAGCTCGGCCATGGCGGGGTGACCGAGCTTCGCGTCGTTCCCTCCATGCATGTCCGCAAGCAGATGATGAACGAGCTCTCCGACGGCTTCGTGGTGCTGCCCGGTGGCATCGGCACGCTGGAGGAGAGCGTGGAAATCCAGTCCTGGGCGCAGCTCGGCATCCATGGGAAGGGGTTGGTCTATCTCGACACGGATGGCTACTGGACGCCCTTCTTCGCCCTGCTGGACCGGATGGTGGAGGGCGGCTTCGTGCAGCCGCGCCATGCGGGCCTCGCCCTGCGAGCCGACACGCCCGAGGCCGCGCTGGACGCGCTGGAAGCCTGGTCCCCGCCCGCCATCACCCGCTGGATGACGAAGACCGAGACATGATCCACACCGATTGGCGCGCCCTGCCGCCCGAGGCGCGCGGCGGGACGGTGGCGCTCGGCAATTTCGACGGGGTGCATCGCGGCCATGCGGCGGTGCTGGCCGCCGCCCACCAGGCCCGGCCCGACCTGCCTTTGGTGGCGCTAACCTTCGAGCCCCACCCGCGCGAGCATTTCCGGCCCGACGACCCGCCCTTCCGCCTGACCCTGCTGCCCGCCAAGGCGACGGCGCTGGCCGCACTCGGCGTGCGCGCGGTGGTGGCCGTGCCCTTCGACGGGGCGTTCAGCGCCATGTCGGCCGAGGCTTTCGTGGAGGAGGTGCTGCACCAGGGCCTTGGCGCCAGGCACCTGGCCTGCGGCGGGGACTTCGCCTTCGGGCACCGGCGCGGCGGCAATATCGGCGTGCTGCAGGCGGCGGCGGAGGCGCGGGGCATCGGCCTCTCCATCGTGCCGCATCTGGCCGATGCGGAGGGGCCCATCAGCTCCACCCGCATCCGCCGGCAGTTGCAGGACGGGTACCCGGAGCGCGCGGCGGGGCTGCTGGGCCGGCCCTGGGCCATTCATGGCCCCGTCACGCACGGGGATGCGCGGGGGCGGACCATCGGTTTTCCCACCGCCAACATCCCGCTGGGGCGGCACCTGGAGCCGGCGCGGGGCGTCTATGCCGTGCGCGCGACGCTGGCGGATGGCCGCGTGGTGCCCGGCGTGGCCAATCTGGGCCGCCGGCCGACGCTGGGGGGCGACCCCGTTTCGCGGCTGGAGGCGCATCTGTTTGATTTCCAGGGCGACCTCTACGGGCAGGAGGTGGAGGTGGCGCTGCTAGCCTTCCTCCGCGACGAGCGGAAGTTCGCGAGCTTCCAGGAACTCACCACCCAGATCGCGGCCGATGCGGCGGCCGCCCGGGCCCTGCTGGCTTGACCAGGGGGCCGGGGGGCACGCATATCCCACGCATGCACCCGGCGCGGCCTTTCCGAATTCCCGGCCCGGTCCTCCGCTGAGGGCCGGGACCCTTTCGCGCGCCACCCCTGACGCCCCGCCCCGGCGGGGATGAGACATTCCATGAACGACGCCCCTCCCCGCGCGACTACCGGCAGACGGTCTTCCTGCCGCAGACCCAATTCCCCATGAAGGGCGACCTGCCCAAGCGCGAGCCCGCCATGCTGGCCCGCTGGGCGCAGCAGGACCTCTGGCGGAAGCTGCGGGACGCCTCGGCCGCGCGGCCGAAATTCGTGCTGCATGACGGCCCGCCCTACGCCAACGGCCCGCTGCACATCGGGCACGCGCTGAACAAGATTTTGAAGGACGTCATCAACCGCGCGGCGCAGATGTCGGGCTATGACGCCGACTACGTGCCCGGCTGGGACTGCCACGGCCTGCCCATCGAGTGGAAGGTCGAGGAGGAATATCGCGCGAAGAAGAAGAACAAGGACGAGGTGCCCGTTCTGGAGTTCCGCGCCGAATGCCGCGCCTATGCCGCGCATTGGCTGGAGGTGCAGCGCGAGGAGTTTTCGCGCCTCGGCGTGGCTGGCGATTGGGCGAACCGCTATGCGACGATGGATTTTCCGTCCGAGAGCGTGATCGTCGAGGAGATCGGGCGGTTCCTGATGAATGGCTCGCTCTATCGCGGGCTGCGGCCGGTGATGTGGAGTCCGGTGGAAAAGACGGCGCTGGCCGAGGCGGAGATCGAGTATCACGACCATGTGAGCCCGACGCTGTGGGCGCGCTTCCCGATCGTGAGCGGGCCGGAGGCCGGCGCCTCGGTGGTGATCTGGACCACCACGCCCTGGACCATCCCCGGCAACCGCGCCGTGGCCTATGGGCCTGAGATTGATTACGCGCTGGTGCATGTGGAGGGCGTGGCCGAGGGCAGCCATCTGCGCGTCGGCGAGACGCTGCTGGTCGCCCTGCCCCTGCTGCCGAAATTCGCCGAGGATGCGGGGCTTGGGGCGCACAGCTTGCACCGCGTGTTGAAGGGCGTGGAACTGGCCGGCGCCATCGCCGCCCACCCGCTGCGTGGGGCCGGATACGACTTCGACGTGCCCCTCCTGCCCGGCGACTTCGTCACCACCGAGGCCGGCACGGGCTTCGTCCACATTGCCCCCGGCCATGGCGAGGACGACTTCAACCTCGGCCGCGCCCATGGCCTGCCGGTGCCCGAGACGGTGAATGATGACGGCACCTTCACCCACCACGCGCCGGGCTTCGAAGGCCTGCACGTCTTCAAGGCGCATGACGCCGTCTATGCCGCCTGCGAAGCCGCCGGCACCCTCGTCGCCAAGGGCAAGCTGACGCACAGCTATCCGCACAGCTGGCGCTCCAAGAAGCCCGTCATCTTCCGCGCGACGCCGCAATGGTTCATCGCGATGGATGACAGCAATGCCATCCGGCAAAAGTCGCTGGACGCCATCGCCGCCACCACCTTCATCCCCGATGTCGGCCGCAACCGCATCGGCGGCATGGTGGCCTCGCGGCCCGACTGGTGCATCAGCCGCCAGCGCGCCTGGGGCGTGCCCATCGCCGTCTTCGTCGAGAAGCGCACGGGCGAGGTGCTGCGCGACCCTGCCGTGATGCAGTCCATCGTGGACGCCTTCCGCGAGGAGGGCGCCGATGCGTGGTACCAGCCCGGCGCCGCCGCGCGCTTCCTGGGACCCACGCGCAACCCGGACGACTACGAACAGGTCATGGACATCGTGGATGTCTGGTTCGAATCCGGCTCCACCCACGCCTTCGTCCTGCCCCCGCGAAACCTGCCCTTCCCGGCCGATCTCTACCTGGAAGGCAGCGACCAGCATCGCGGCTGGTTCCAGTCCTCGCTGCTCGAATCCGTGGGCACGCGCGGGGTGGCGCCCTTCAAGGCCGTGCTGACGCATGGCTTCGTGCTGGATGAGAGCGGGCGGAAGATGTCCAAGTCGCTCGGCAACGTCACCGCGCCGCAGGAGGTCATCGCCAAATACGGCGCCGACATCCTGCGCCTGTGGGTGATGAATTCCGACACGGCCGAGGACCTGCGCATCGGCAAGAACATCCTGGAGCAGCAGGCGGAACTCTATCGCCGCATCCGCAACACGCTGCGCTGGCTGCTGGGCAACCTCGCCGGCTTCGACGGCACGGAGCGCGTGCCGGTGGCCGAGATGCCGGAACTCGAACGCTGGGTGCTGCACCGGCTGACGGAGCTGGATGCGCGCGTGCGCCGCGCCGTGGCCACGCATGACTGGAACGGCGTGCTGCCGGACATCCACAATTTCTGCGCGACGGACCTCAGCGCCTTCTATTTCGACATCCGCAAGGACAGCCTCTACTGCGACGCCAAGGACAGTCTCCGCCGCCGCAGCGCGCGCACGGTGCTGGACAGCCTGCACCGCTGCCTCTGCGCCTGGCTGGCGCCCGTGCTGGTCTTCACGGCGGAGGAAGCCTGGACGGCCCGCTTCGGCGAGGAAGCCGGCAGCGTGCATCTCCAGCTTTTCCCCGAACTGCCCGAGAATTGGCGGGATGACGCGCTGGCGGCGAAATGGGCCGATATCCGCCGCCTGCGGAAGCTCGTCACGGGCAGCCTGGAGGACCATCGGCGCGATGGCACCTTCGGCTCCTCGCTCCAGGCCGCCGTCACCCTGACCCTGGCGCCGGCCGACGCGGCCGCCACGCTGGACGCCGCGACCTGGGCGGAGACGCTCATCGTCTCGAAGGTCACGCTGGCGGAGGGGGCGGAGACCAGCCTCGACGTGGCGCTGGCCCCCGGCCACAAATGCGACCGCTGCTGGAAGGTGCTGGAAGAGGTCGGCCAATCCGCCGCCCACCCCACCCTCTGCCGCCGCTGCGAGGCCGTGGTCGGGTCGTGACGAACCCCCTCCGCACCGGCCTCGTCTTCGCCGCCCTGCTGCTGCTGGCCGACCAGGCCAGCAAGTGGTGGATCCTGGAGGTGGTGGAACTGCCGCTGCGCCAGCACATCCCGCTGCTGGCACTGGGCCCGGTGGGGCTGGACCTCACCATGGTCTGGAACCGGGGGGTCACCTTCGGGTTGTTCTCGGGTGACGGGCCGTGGAACCACGTCATCCTGGCCGTCATCGCCCTGGTGGTCGCGGGGTTCCTGCTGCGCTGGCTCAGCCGCGCCGACACGCGGTGGGTGGCGCTGGCACTCGGCGCCGTCATCGGCGGGGCCATTGGCAATGTCATTGACCGGCTGCGATTTGGCGCGGTGGTGGACTTCGTGGACGTTCACGCCTGGGGCTGGCACTGGTATGTGTTCAACGTCGCGGACGCGGCCATCGTGTGCGGGGTCGTCGCCCTGGTGGGGGACGCCTTGATCCGGCCGGAAAGCAAGCGCAAGGAAGCGTCATGAAGCTTGCCTCTCAATATCGCCCCCTGCTGGGCGCCGTGCTCGCAGCGGGCCTCCTGGCCGGCTGCGGCCAGGACACCGCCCGCACGCTCGGCCTGACGCGCGACGCGCCGGATGAATTCCAGGTGATGACGCGCGCGCCGCTCTCCATGCCGCCCTCGCTGGGGCAGCTGCCGCCGCCGCGCCCGGGCAGCACCCGCCCGCAGGAACGCGCCGCGCGCGAACAGGCCGAGGCGCTGCTGACCGGCGGCGTGCCCGGCCGCCCCGCCGCCCCCACCCCGGGCGAGGCCGCCCTGCTGGCCCAGACCGGCACCCCCGTGCCGCAGGACATCCGCTCCACCCTCGACCAGGAAGCCACCCGGACGGAGAATGTAAACCGGACGCTGGTGGACCGCGCCCTGTTCTGGCGCGACCCGCCGCCCCCGGCGTGCCGGTGGACCCGAACCGCGAGGCCCAGCGCCTGCGCGAGAACGCCGCCCTGGGCCGCCCGGTGGCGGAGGGCGAGACGCCCATCATCCAGCCCGAGCGACGCGGGGTGCTGGAAAGCCTCAGCCTGGATCGCCTGCGCTTCTGGTGATCCTGGCCATGGGAAGCGTGGCGGCATTCTGGCGAAGCCGCCCCCGCCTCCCCACATGCGGCGGATGATCGCATTGACCCGCCGCACCGCGCTGAAGGGCGCCGCCGCCAGCCTGGCCCTGCCCGCCCTCGCCACCCCGCGCGAGGGACTGGCGCAGGCGGCCACCCCCCCGCTCCGCACCGCCCGCCGCGGGCCGGACCAGCCGCTCTTCGGCGCCGTGAGCTGGACGCTCGACAACGGGCTGCGCGTGGTCCTGGCCGAGAACCGCCGCGCGCCCGTGGCCGCCCATTACCTCTATGTGGCCGCGGGCTCGGGCGAGGACCCGGCGGGCAAGTCCGGCATCGCCCACTACCTTGAGCACATGATGTTCAAGGGCAGCCCCAACGTGCCCTCCGGCGCCTTCAGCCGCGTGGTGGCGCGCGAGGGCGGGCAGGACAATGCCTTCACCAGCCGCGACATGACGGCCTATTTCCAGACGGTCGAGGCCTCGCGCCTGCCGTTGATGATGCGCCTGGAGGCGGACCGCCTGGCCGCCCCCCTCATGCCGCCCGACGAATACGAGGCCGAGCGCGCGGTGGTGCTGGAGGAACGGCGCCAGGTGGTGGAATCCAACCCGCGCAGCCGCTTCCGCGAGGAATTCGACGCCATCATGTGGGGCCCGCAGCATTGGCGCGGCCGCCCCATCATCGGCTGGGAAGATGAAATCCGCGCCATCACCCGGCAGGACATGATTGATTTCCACGCCCGCTTCTACGCCCCCTCCAACTGCACGCTGGTGGTGGCGGGCGATGTGCGCGAGGCCGATCTGCGCCGCTGGGCCGAGGAATTCTACGGCCCCGTCCCCTCCCGCCCCGAGGTG
Source organism: Roseococcus microcysteis (assembly GCF_014764365.1). NCBI lineage: Bacteria > Pseudomonadati > Pseudomonadota > Alphaproteobacteria > Acetobacterales > Roseomonadaceae > Roseococcus > Roseococcus microcysteis. Next base: position 3,119,547 of record NZ_CP061718.1, on the reverse strand, counting down.
ACGCGCGACCGCGCGGCCCCGCCCGCGGCGGCCGGCGAGGCGCGGCTCATCCGCCGCGACCCGGGCGTGCGCGAACCCTCCTTCCTGCGCGCCTTCGCCGCCCCCTCCGCCACCTGGGGCGACCGGTCGCGGCATGACGCGCTGGACGTGCTGGCGCATCTGCTGGGCGGGGGCGCGGGCTCGCGCATCCACAAGGCGCTGGTGGAGGAAGGGCTGGCCGTCGGCGCCGGAGCTTCCTATTCGGGGCAGGTGCTGGGGGTGGGAAGCTTCTTCCTCTACGCCACGCCCCGCCCGGGCGTCTCGCCCGAGCGGATCGAGCAGGCGTTGAACACCGTGCTGTCCGAGCTGCTCGACTCGGGCGCGACGGAGGCGGAACTGCGCCGCTCCATCCGCCAGGAGACGGCCGGCGCCCTGCTGGCGCTGGACGGGCTGGGCGCCGCACCCCGCATGCTGGGCGGCGCTCTGTCCATCGGCCTGCCGCTGGACGCCGTGGAGTTCTGGCCGCAGCGCCTCGCCTCCGTCACCCTCGAACAGGTCAATGCCGCCGCGCGCCAGGTCCTTGGCGCGCCGGGCGCCAACATGGCCGGCTGGCTGCTGCCCGGAGACGCCTGATGTCCGAGACCCAGTTCGGCGTGACGCTGCCGGCGCGGCGCGGCTTCTCCGTGCCCATCCAGATCATCGAGGCAGGCGGCGTCACCGCCTGGCTCGTCGAGGACCATTCGGTGCCCGTCGTCTCCGTCGCCTGGTCCTGGGCCGGCGGGCAGGCGCTGGAGCCCGAGGGGCGCGAGGGGCTGGCCGGCATGGCGGCCTCCTTGCTCACCGAGGGCGCGGGCGACCTGCGCGCCACGGATTTCTCCGATGCGCTGTCCGATGAGGGGATCGGCCTCGGCTTCTCCGCCCGGGCCGATGTCTTCGAGGGCAGCTTCCGCACGCTGACCGACGCGCTGCCGCAGGCCGTGCCGCTGGCGCGGCTGGCCATGACCTCGCCCAGGCTGGACGAGGACGCCGTGGCCCGGGTGCGCGCCCGCGCCCTGCTGGCCGCGCGGCAGCAGACGGAAAGCCCCGGCGCCGTGGCCCGCCGCGCCTTCTGGGAGGCCGCCTTCCCCCGCTCCAGCCTGGGCCGGGCCGCGACCCCCGAGACCATCGAGACCATCACCACCGGCGACATCCGCACCGCGCTGGAAGCCCAGCTCCATCGCGGCGGCGTGCAGGTGGTGGCCGCCGGCGCGCTGGACGCGGCCGGGCTGCGCGCCGTGTTGGGTGAGCTGTTCGGCGCCCTGCCGGCCGGCACCCCGCCCGAGCTGACCCCGCCCGGCCCCATGGAGATGTTCGGCAAGGTGCTGCGCCCCATGCCGGGCCCGCAATCCCACATGGTCTTCGGCCAGGACGCCCTGCCGCCCACCGACCCGGATTGGGAGGCGAGCCAGGTGGCGCTGCGCATCCTGGCCGGTGGTGGCTTCAGTTCGCGCCTGATGCGGACCATCCGCGAGCAGCGCGGGCTGACCTATGGCATTGGTGCCGGCCTGTCCGTCGCCTTCGGCCAGGCGCTGGTGCAGGGCGTCGTCTCCACCGAGAACGCCCGGGCCAGCGAGGTCTGGCGCCTGGTGCGCGAGGGCTGGGCCGAGATGGCGCAGGACGGCCCCACGGAGGAGGAGCTGCGCGACGCGGTGGCCTTCCTGGCCGGCTCGCTGCCCTTACAGTTCACCGACAGCCGGCGCAGCGCCTCGCTGCTGCTGGGGCTGCGCCAGACGGGCCGCACGCCGGAATGGCTGGCCGGGCGGCCGGCGCGGCTGGCGGCGCTGACCCGCGAGGATGTGATGCGCGCGGGGCGGCGCTTCCTGCGCGCGAACACCCTGGCCCTTGCAGTGGCGGGGCAGCCGCAAGGGCTGTAACCTTCCGTCCGGCAAAGGTTTTCAGGAGAGGCCAGGATGGCGGCAGCGATGTCAGCGGCATGGGCGAAGGTCGAGGCATTGGCGGCGTCGCCCGGGGCGGCCCGCATCCGCCCGCTCTTCGCGGCCGATCCGGACCGCTTCGCCCGCTTCCACCACAAGGGCGGCGGGCTGCTGCTGGACATCTCCAAGACCTCGGTCTCGGACCAGGTGCTGGCGGCGCTGCTGGATCTCGCCCGCGCGGCCGATGTGGCTGGCCAACGGGACGCCATGGCGCGCGGCGAGGTGGTGAACAGCACGGAGCGCCGCGCCGCCCTGCACATGGCGCTGCGCGGGGATTTGCCCGGCGCGGGCGGCGAGGCCCACCGGGAAGCCGCCGAGGTGCTGGCCCGCATGGAGGCCTTCACCACCGCCATCCACCGCGGCGAGATCCGCGGCGCCACCAACCAGCGCTTCGACACGGTGCTGAACATCGGCATCGGCGGCAGCGACCTGGGGCCGGTCATGGTGGGCCGCGCCCTGTGGCGGGCGGGTGACCCGATGCGGCCCATCCATCTCGGCAATGTGGACGGGCATGGATGGGAGACGGTGCTGCCGCAGCTCGATGCGCGGCGGACCCTGGTGTTGGTGGCCTCCAAGACCTTCACCACCCAGGAGACCATGGCCAACGCCCATCTGGTGAAGCGCTGGATGGAAGCCAGCGTGGGGCCCAACGGCGCGGCCTCGCATTTCGTGGCGCTCTCCACCAACCTGAAGGCCACCGCGGAATTCGGCATCGGCGAGGACCGGGTCTTTCCCTTCCGGGACTGGGTGGGGGGCGGTTCTCGCTCTGGTCGGCCATCGGGCTGTCGCTGGCGCTGTCGCTGGGCTGGGACCGTTTCGCGGCGCTGCTGGCCGGCGCGCGGGCGATGGACCGGCATTTCCTGGACGCGCCGCTGGAATCCAACCTGCCCGTGCTGCTGGCGCTGGTGGAGGCCTGGCATGTGAACGGCCTCGGTCTGCACCGCCGCGCCGTGCTGCCCTATGACGAACGCCTGCGCCGCCTGCCGGCGCATCTGCAGCAGTTGGAGATGGAAAGCCTCGGCAAGGGCGTGACCGTGGAGGGCGCGCCCGTGCCCCGTGCCACCGGCCCCGTGGTCTTCGGCGAGCCCGGCACCAATGCCCAGCACAGCTTCATGCAGCTGGTGCACCAGGGGCCGCGCCACGTGCCGGTGGACTTCATCCTGGTGGCCCGCCCCGACCACACCCATGCGGACAACCACAACATCCTGCTGGCCAACGGATTGGCGCAGGCCGAGGCGCTGCTGATGGGCCGCGACGCGGAGGCCGTGCGGGCCGAGATGGAAGCCGCGGGCGTGGCCGAGGCCGAGATCACACGCCTGCTGCCGCACCGCGTCTTCGGCGGCGACCGGCCCTCCAACACCATCCTGATGCCGCGCATGGACGAGGCGGCGCTGGGCGCGCTGATCGCGCTGTATGAGCACAAGGTCTTCGTGCTGGGCGCGCTCTGGGGCATCAACCCCTTCGACCAATGGGGGGTGGAGCTGGGCAAGGTGATGGCGACCCCCATCGTCCGCGAATTGGAAACGGGCGAGGTGGGCGCGCATGATTCCAGCACGGCGGGGCTGCTGACAGAATTGCTGCGGCTGCGCGGGGGATGATCCGCCTCCTCCCCGACGCCACCGCCAACCGCATCGCCGCCGGCGAGGTGGTGGAGCGCCCCGCCGCCGTGGTGAAGGAGCTGGTGGAGAACGCGCTGGATGCCGGCGCCAGGCATATCCGCGTGGAGCTGGAGGAAGGCGGCATCGGCCGCGTGCTGGTCGAGGATGACGGGCATGGCATGTCGCCCGAGGATCTGGACCTCTGTGTGGAGCGCCACGCCACCTCCAAGCTGCCCGAGGAAGCGACCCTGTTCGCCATCGGCACGCTGGGCTTCCGGGGGGAGGCGCTGCCCTCCATCGGCGCGGTGGCGCGGCTGTCCATCACGACCGCACCCCGCGACGGCGCCGCCCACCGCATCACCGTGGAGGGCGGGCGCAAGGGGCTGGTGCAGCCGGCCTCCGGCGCGCCGGGCACGCGCGTCGAGGTGACGGACCTCTTCTTCGCCACGCCCGCCCGGCGGAAATTCCTGCGCTCCGCCCGGAGCGAAGGTGAGGCGGCCATGGACGCGCTGCGGCGCCTGGCCCTGGCCTGGCCCCAGGTGGGCTTCGAGGCCAGCCTGGACGGGCGACGCGTGCTGAACCTCTCGCCCGCCAGCCGCGAGGCGCGCATCGAGGCGCTGCTGGGCGCGGAATTCGCCGCGGCCGCGCGGCCGGTGGAGGGGCCGGGCATCACGGGCCTCGCGGGCGGGCCGGCCTTCACCCGCGCCACCTCGGCCGAGCAGCATTTCGTGGTGAATGGCCGCCCGGTGAAGGACCCCATGCTGCGCATGGCGCTGCGCGCCGCCTATCGCGACGTGAGCGCGCCGGGGCGGCACCCGGTGGCGGCCCTCTTCCTGGAGGTGCCGCCCGCCGAGGTGGATGTGAACGTCCACCCCATGAAGACCGAACTGCGCTTCCGCGATTCGGCCGGGGTGCGGGGGGCGGTGATCTCGGCGCTGCGGCGCGCCCTGGGCCAGGGGGTGGTGGGCGGCTCGCTCGGCTATGCGGGTCCGTCCGGCCTGCGCTTTTCCACGCCCCCGCCGCCGCTGACCGGCTTCGCGGAGGCCCGCCTGCCGCTCGCCTTCGCCCCGCCCGCGCCGGTCGAGGCCGCGCCCCCCGAACCCGTGCCGCAGGACCACCCGCTCGGCCGGGCGGTGGCGCAGGTGATGGACACCTACATCCTGGCCGAGGCGCCCGATGGCGCCCTGATCCTGGTGGACCAGCACGCCGCGCATGAACGGCTGACCCATGAACGGCTGAATGCCGAATTGCTGGAGGGCGGGGTACGGTCCCAGCCCCTGCTGATCCCCGCCGTGGTGGAATTGCCGGGTGCGGCGCGGCTGGTGGAAGCGGCGCCCGACCTCGCCCGCCTCGGGCTGGAGGTGGAGGGCTTCGGCCAGGGTGCGGTGCTGGTGCGCGCCCTGCCCGCCCTGCTCGGCACCGCCGACCCCGCGCCCATGCTGCGCGACCTGGCGGAAGAACTGGCCGAGGGCGGCGAGGGCCAGGCCCTCGCCTTGCGGCTCGATGCCGCCGTGGCGCGGCTGGCCTGCCATGGCTCGGTCCGCGCCGGGCGCCGCCTGACGCCGGCCGAGATGGACGCGCTGCTGCGCGCCATGGAGCGCACGCCCCGCGCCGCCACCTGCAGCCATGGCCGGCCCACCTATCTGCGCCTGGGCGCGGGGGAGATGGCGCGCTTGTTCGGGCGGGCGTGAGGCCCATCTGCCACCTCATGTTGCACCGCCGCGCCCTCCTTGCCCTGCCCCTGCTGGCCGCGCCCGCCGCCGCCCAGCCCGCCTTCCTGCCGGACGGGCAGGCCCTTTCCCTGCTGCGCGCGGGCGGGCTGAACCTCTACCTCCGCCATGCCATCACGGACCGGACCCAGGTGGACACCGGCCGCCGCGGCGACCGCGCGGGGCAGCGCAACCTGAGCGAGGCCGGGCGCGAACAGGCCCGCGCCTTGGGCCGTGCCTTCCGCGCGCTGGGCATTCCCGTCGCCGAGGTGCTGACCAGCGAGGTCTTCCGCGCCGCCGACACGGCCGAACTCGCCTTCGGCCAGGCGCGGGTGGAGCGGGACCTGATCGCCGACGACTACACCCCGGGCAGCGCCAGCGAGGATGCCCGGGCCGTCTCGCGCCGGCTGGCGCAGCCGGTAGGGCAGATCGCACATGGCGGGAATCCGCCACTGCGTGAATCTGTTCGGAATGAAACGGCCGGCGGGAACCGCGTCATGGTCGGGCATATCGTGCCGCTGGGCATGATCCTGGGCCGCGGCCTCGCGCAGGCGGAATTTCCCGAGGGCTCCATGGGCCTCTTCCGCCCGCGCGGCGCGGATTGGGAATTCCTGGGCTTCGTGACGGCGGAGCAGCTCATCGCGGCCGCAGGGTCGCGCTGAAGGCGCGCGGCGAGAGGCTTGCGCTGACGCGCCGCGTGGGGCATCGCCCCTGCCATGCCTCTCCCTGAAAGCCTCGACCGCCTGATGACGCGCGCCGCCGAACTCCGCGCGGAGCTGGAGACCGCCGACGGTTCGCAATTCGGCGCCCTCTCCAAGGAGCTTTCGACGCTGGAGCCGCTGGTCGAGAAGGTGGCCCAATACCGCGCCCTGGAAAACGCCCAGGCCGAGGCCGAGGCCCTCCTCTCCGACCCCGAGATGCGCGAGCTGGCCGAGGCCGAGTTCCACGACGCCAAGGCCCGCCTGCCTTTGCTGGAACGCGAAATCCGCCTGATGCTGCTGCCCAAGGACGCGGCGGATGAGCGCAGCGCCATCCTGGAAATCCGCCCCGCCGCGGGCGGCGACGAGGCGGGGCTTTTCGCCGGCGAGCTGTTCCGCGCCTACCAGAAATACGCCGAGGGGCGCGGCTGGCGCTTCTCCGTGCTGGATTATGACGAGAACGAGCTGGGCGGCGTGAAGGGCGCCACGGCCGAGATCGAGGGAAAGGGCGTCTTCGCCCGCCTGAAGTTCGAAAGCGGCGTCCACCGCGTCCAGCGCGTGCCCGCCACCGAAACCCAGGGGCGCATCCACACCTCCACCATCACCGTGGCCGTGCTGCCCGAGGCGGAGGAGGTGGATGTGAAGGTCGAGGACAAGGACCTTCGGATTGACACCTACCGCGCCTCCGGCGCCGGCGGGCAGCATGTGAACAAGACGGACAGCGCGGTGCGCATCACGCACCTCCCCACCGGCATCGTGGTCGCGATGCAGGAGGAGAAGTCCCAGCACAAGAACCGCGCCAAGGCCATGAAGGTGCTGCGCGCGCGCATCTTCGACGCGCAGCGCCAGGCCGCGGATTCCGCCCGCGCCGCCGACCGCCGCAGCCAGGTCGGCACCGGCGATCGCAGCGAGCGCATCCGCACCTACAATTTCCCGCAAGGCCGCGTGACGGATCACCGCATCGGCCTGACGCTGCACAAGGTGGACCGGGTGATGATGGGCGAGTTCGACGACATCTTCGACGCCCTCATCAGCGAGGACGAAGCCCAGCGCCTGGCCGCGGAGGCCTGATGCCCAGCGTGGGCGCCCTGCTCTGCCAGGGCGGGGCGGCGCTGCGCGCGGCGGGCATCGAGAATGCGCGCATGGAGGCGCGCTGGCTGCTGGCCCATGCGCTGGACGCCACGCCCGAGGCCCTGCTGCGCGACCCGCATGCGGAAGTGCCGCAGGAGACCGCCGCCCGCTTCCAGGCGGCCCTGACCCGCCGCGCGGCGCGGGAGCCGCTGGCCTTCATCACCGGCCGCGCCGGCTTCTGGACGCTGGAGCTGGAAGTCGCCCCGCACACCCTGATCCCGCGCGCCGACACCGAGACTTTGGTGGAGGCCGTGCTGGCGCGCGGCGTGGCGCCGCGCCGGGTGCTGGACCTCGGGACCGGCACGGGGGCGTTGCTGCTGGCCGTGCTGTCGGAATTCCCGGCGGCCACCGGCGTGGGCGTGGACCTGAAGCCCGAGGCGGCGGCGCTGGCCGCGCGCAACGCGGCGCGGCTGGGGCTTTCGGACCGCGCCGCCTTTTTGGCAGGGGATTGGGCCACGGCGCTCAACGCCCGCTTCGACCTGGTGCTGTCCAACCCGCCCTACATCGTCGCGGACGAAATCCCGGCGCTGATGCCCGAGGTGGCGCGGCACGAACCGGCCTCGGCGCTGGATGGCGGGGCGGATGGGCTGGACGCCTACCGGGCCCTCGCCACCGCCCTGCCCCACCTGCTTTCCCCCGGCGGGGTGGCGGTGCTGGAGCTTGGCCAGGGCCAGGCGGAAGCCGTTGGGGCCTTGGCCCAGGCCGCCGGGCTGTCGGTTGCGGGGCTGCGCGCCGATCTTTCGGGCATTCCCCGCGCAATCCTTCTGGAATCCGGGCAGAAAGCCATTGGCGGCGACGCGGACAGGGGCTAAGGTTGGAATGTTCACAGGGGTCGGAAGGCCGGTGAACAACGCTCGGGCCCGCGGGGCCTCGGTGAAGTGCAGCGAATGGCGTGACCGGCCCGTCCGGCCCGCCTTCATGAGACAGCAAAAGCACAGCAGCGGATGAACATGAAGCGCATGCGCCGTGGCCATCGCCATGGCGGCGGTGGTGGCGGCGGCGGTGGCGGTCAGTTCCGGCACACGGGCGGCGGCAATAGCGGAAACCAGCCTCTCAATCGGAATCACGTCTTCGATTCCAGCGGGCCTGATGTCCGGCTTCGCGGCACCGCCCAGCAACTCTTCGAGAAATACCTCCAGCTCGGCCGGGACGCGACCAGCGCCGGCGACCGGGTGGCGGCCGAGGGCTATTTCCAGCACGCGGAACATTATTTCCGCATCCTGGGCGCCATGGCCGCGGCCCAGCAGCAGCCCCCGCCGCAGGAACGTCGCCAGCGCGAGGCCCCCGATTCCTCCCCGCAGGAGGGCGAGGGCGAGGCCCAGGACGGCGCCAATGGCGGCAGTCACCCGCTGGAGGCCGAGCTGGCCGGCGAGGCGGAATCCCTGCCCATGCCGCAATCCCGCCGGGCCGCGCCGCAGCAGCAGGAAGAACAGCCGGGCTGAGGGATGGGGGGCTTCGCGCCCCCTTTTCTTTTTCGGCGGTGTTACTGCGCCCTGCGCAGCGCGCGCCAGCGCGACCTTATTGCGCCCGGCGCAGCGCGCGCCAGCGCGCGACATTCCGGTTATGTTCCTCCAGCGTGCGGCCGAAGGCGTGGCCGCCCGTGCCATCCGCCACGAAATACAGGTAGTCCGTGGTCTCCGGCTGGGTGGCGGCGCGCAGGGATTCGCGGCCCGGCGAGGCGATGGGCCCCGGCGGCAGGCCACGGATGCGGTAGGTGTTGAAGGGGTGGTCCTCGTTCAGGTCCGCCCGCGTCAGCGCCCGGTCCAGCGGCATGCCCTGCCCCGCCCCATAGGCCACCGTCGGGTCCGATTGCAGCATCATCCCGCGCCGCAGCCGGTTGATGAAGACGCCGCCCACCAGCCCACGCTCCCCCGCCACACCCGTCTCCCGCTCGATGATGGAGGCCAGGATCACCGCCTCGCGCGGAGAGGCCAGCGGCAGATTGGGCGCGCGGGCGGCCCAGGCCTCCTCCACCGCCTGCTCCATGGCCGCGGTGGCGCGGCGCACGATGGAGGCACGGCTGTCACCCAGGGTGAAGGCATAGGTCTCCGGCAGCAGGGCGCCCTCCGCGATGGGGGGCGTCTCGCCGGTCAGGCCTTCCATGTCGTCAATGAGTTGGGTGATCTGCCGCGCCGTCAGCCCCTCGGCAATGGTCAGGCGGCGCTGCACGGGCCTCCCCTCGCGCAGCACCGTCAGCACCTGGCGGATGGAGGCGCGGGCGGGGAAGGCGAATTCGGCGGCGCGCAGCGGGCCTTCGTTGCGGGTCAGCACGGCGGCGGCGGTGAAGAGGCGGGGGTCGGAAATCACCCCACGCTCGGCCAATGTGTCGGCGATGGCGCCCGTGCCGCCGCGCGGGATCACCACCTGGGCGGGCTCGGCCAGGGGGCCGGGCGCATCCACTTCGCGCCAGGCCATGAAGGCCAGGATGCCGGCCAGCACGGCCAGCGCGAGCACAAGCGACCCCAGCAGGCGCAGCACGCGCAACATCAGAAGTTGACCGGCAGGAAAGAGCCCGGGCGCCGCCGCGAGGGGCGCCCGGAAGCCCGCGTCAAGGCGCCGCCCGGAACACCACCGAGGCGTTGGTGCCGCCAAAGCCGAAGCTGTTGGACAGCGCCACCTCGATCTTGCGTTCCTGCGCGGTCTTGGCCACCCGATCGATCGGCGACGGGCGCGAAGGCTCTTCCAGATTCAGCGTGGGCGGGGCCACGTTGTCGCGGATGGCGAGGATGGAGAAGATCGCCTCCACCGCGCCGGCCGCACCCAGCAGATGCCCCGTGGCCGACTTGGTCGAGGACATGGCGAGGCCCTTGGCCGCGTCGCCCCAGAGGCGCTCCACGGCCGAAAGCTCGATGTCGTCGCCCATCGGCGTCGAGGTGCCGTGCGCGTTCACATACTGCACCTGCTCGGGCGTAATCCCGGCCGAGGCCAGGGCCGCCTTCATGGCGCGGTAGCCGCCCTCGCCATCCTCGGTGGGGGAGGTGATGTGGTAGGCGTCGCCGCTCATCCCATAGCCGATGACCTCGGCGTAGATCTTCGCGCCGCGCGCCTTGGCGTGCTCATATTCCTCGAGCACGACCACGCCGGCACCCTCACCCATCACGAAGCCGTCGCGGCCCTTGTCCCAGGGGCGGGAGGCCTCGGCCGGCGTGTCGTTGTAGCTGGTGGACAGGGCGCGCGCGGCGCAGAAGCCGCCGATGCCCAGTTCGCAGATGGCGGCCTCGGCGCCGCCGGCCACCATCACATCGGCATCGCCCAGCGCGATGAGGCGCGCGGCGTCACCGATGGCGTGCACGCCCGTGGCGCAGGCCGTCACGGCCGAATGGTTCGGGCCCTTGAAACCGTAGCGGATGGAGACCTGCCCGGAGGCGAGGTTCACCAGCGCGGAGGGAATGAAGAAGGGCGAGAGGCGCCGGGACTTGCCGGCGGCGACCAGGCCGCCCGCCTCCTGGATCACTTCCAGGCCGCCGATGCCGGAGCCGATCATCACGCCGGTGGCGCAACGACCCGCTTCATCCTCGGGGGCCCATCCGCTGTCCTCGATGGCCTCGGCCGCGGCCACCCAGGCGAGCTGGATGAAGCGGCCCATCTTCTTCTGTTCCTTGACGGGGATCCATTCGTTGAGGTCCAGGCCGCCCTCGGCGCGGGTTCCGGGGGGAACCTGGCCCGCGATCTTGGCCGGCAGGTCCTTCACGTCGAAGGACTGGATGGCGGAGATGCCGCTTTCGCCATTGACCAGCCGGCGCCAGAAGCGCTCCACCCCGAGCCCGAGCGGGCCCGTGATTCCCATGCCGGTGACAACGACGCGCCGCGGCGCGAATCCTGGCGCAAACACGTTATGAAACCCCGCGGAGAAAGCTCAGGCCGCGGCCTGTTGCTTCTCGATGAACTCGATCGCGTCCTTGACGGTCTGGATCTTCTCGGCCGCGTCGTCGGGGATTTCCACGCCGAAGGCTTCCTCGAAGGCCATCACCAGCTCGACCGTGTCGAGGCTGTCCGCGCCCAGGTCGTCAATGAAGGAGGCTTCGGGGGTCACCTTGGCCTCTTCGACGCCCAGATGCTCGACCACGATCTTCTTCACCTTGTCGGCGGTCTCACTCATCGCGAAAATCTCCTGCTGCCGCGGGCCCGACATCCGGGCCGGCTTCCCCCCGAGTCTTGCCCAGGCGGGTTATCATGAAAGGATGCGGGCCACTAGGCCGCTGACGCGACCCTGACAAGCCTGGGATATGGCATTTTCACCAGGGGGAAGCAGCGCAGCGGGTGTTCACATCGCGTTTCCCCATGTGACGCCTCATCATAAGATGCCCTGTAGGGCCATCCTCCTGGACATCGCGCCCGGGGCTGGTCTACCGCCTGGGTTCCCTCCCCTGGTCCGAGGCCGCCGCCTGAGCATTCCCCTCCCCCCGGCCGAGCCCTACCTGCCCCCCCGCCCGTCCCGGCACCGCGGGCGGCTGCCCATCTGGCGGCTGTTCCTGATCGCGCGGCGCAACCTGCTGGGCGTCTGGAGCGAGCAGTTCTTCGACCAGTCGCACATCCGGATGAAGGTGCTCAGCCGCAACATCTTCGTCTTCAACATGCCGCCGGCCATCCAGTCGGTGATGATCGGCCAGCCGGAGGCGTTCGAGCGCAAGTCGCCGCAGATGCGCCACGCCCTCGAACCCCTGCTGGGCGACGGGCTGCTGATCTCGGACGGGTTGGTGTGGAAGGAAAGGCGGCGGGTGGTGCAATCCGTCACCCACCCTTCGCGCATGGCGAGCCTGACCCCCGTGATGACGGCGGTCGCCGTTGAAACCCGCGACGCCTGGGCCGCCCTGCCGGAGGGCGCCGAGCTGGACATGCTGGAAGAGATGGGCCGCTTCACCGCCGAGGTCATCGGCCGCACCATCTTCGGCACGGCCGTGGGCCGCCGCGCGACCGCGACGGTGGTCGAGGCCTTCGCGCGCTACCAGGCGCGGATTTCCAACACCGACCTCACCTCCGTCATCGGCCTGCCGGACTGGACGCCCCGGCTGAACGGGCTGCTGCGGCGCGGCGAGGTGCGGCGCATCCATCGCGTGGTGGACGGGCTGATCGAGGAGGTGCTGAACGCCGCCGGGGGCGAGCTTTCCCTGGTGGCCGGCATGGCCTCCCACCCCGGCATGACGCGCGAGGCCTTCCGCAACGAGGCCATCACCATCTTCATGGCGGGGCACGAGACCACGGCCAATGTCATGGCCTGGGTGTGGTTCCTGCTCTCCCAGGCGCCCTGGGCCGAAGCCGCGCTGCACGAGGAGCTGGACCGGGTGCTGGGCGGCCGCGCCCCGGGCTTCGAGGATTTGCCGAACCTGCCCTACACGCGGGCGGTGGTGGAGGAGACGCTGCGCCTCTACCCGCCCATCCCGCTGCTGGCGCGCGAGGCGGCGATGGACACGGAGGTGACGGGCGTGCCGGTGCCCAAGGGCAGCATCGTCATCGTGGCCCCCTGGGTGGTGCACCGCCACCGCGCCCATTGGCAGGACCCCGACGCGTTCCGGCCCGAGCGCTTCCTGCCCGGCGCCCCGCCGCCCGCGCGCTTCACCTACCTGCCCTTCGCGCTGGGGCCGCGCATCTGCACCGGGCAGCATTTCGGCCTCTACGAGGCGATGATCGCGGTGGCGACGCTGGCCCAGCATTTCCGCCCGCGCCTGCGCCCCGGCCATGTGGCCGAGGCCGTCAGCCGCCTCAGCCTGCGGCCAGGCGAGACGCTGCCCATGCGGCTCGCGCGGCGCTGACGCGCGGCTCCTCGCAATTCCAGGCGGCGGGCCAGGCGGTGAGTTCGCCCACCTCCTCGCCGGCGGCGAAGAGGGTCCAGGACGGCTCCGCCAGGTTGCCGCCGCAGCGCAGCGCCAGCTTCTGGCCCGCGCGGGTGGCGGCATAGGGAAAATCCGCATCGGTGGTGCGCGTCCAGAGGATGGGGCTGGCCTCGCACTCGGCCAGCGCCCGGGCACGCCAACGCCGCACCAGGGCGTGGAAAGCGGCGTGGTCCAGCGGCTGCGCGTCGAGCAGCCCGTCACGGTACCGGTTCTGCAAGGCGTAGCTGGGGAGAAACGCGCCCGTGGCGGGGTCCAGCGCCAGGAGCACGGCCTCGCCATTCTCGCGGCGCACCTGCATCATCGGCCGGCCCAGGAGGGCGAAATAGCGATCGGCGGCCCACATGGCACGGCTGGGCTCGGAAAGGCCCTGCCAGAGCCGGCCTGCCGCGACCCGATCCGCTGCGACGCTGTCCATGGCGTTTCCCCTAAACTTTAGTGCAAAATATTGCTCCGACCATCAACTTTCAATTAAAATAGATGAGGCCGAAGGTCACACAGGTTTGAACGTAGCCGCCGCCTGGACGGTTGCAGGCGGGTGGCCGGGGGCGGGCCGCCATGGTCAGATGCCGGGGCGGGCGCCCACGCGCCCCGCATGCACACGGAGGCCAAGCCCATGATCCACCGCAATTTGCTGCCTGCCCTCCTGCTGGTTCTCGCCACACCGGTCCTGGCTACGGAATTGCCGGTGCGGGGGGTGATGCTCTCCTCCGCCGGCCTCGCGCAGATCATGCGCGGCGGCATGGTGGCGCCCGATGCGGGCGCCGTGACCTTCCGCGTGCCGCTGGCCGATGTGGACGACATCCTGCGCTCGCTGGTGGTCGCGGACCCGGCCGGGCGCGTGGAGGGGGTGCGCCTGCCGGCCCAGGACCTCGCCGCCGAGGCCTTCCGCGGCCTGCCGCTGCGCCCCCACGATTTCGACAGCCGCGCCGCCCTGTTCAACGCGCTGCGCGGGCAGGAGGTGACGGTCGGCGCCATCGAGGGCCGCATCGCCGAGGCCGCCGAGCATGAGGGCCGCCTGCGCCTGACGCTGCTGACCGCGACGGGCCTGCGCGCCCTCACCCTCGACCCCGCCGACGAGGTGCAGCTGCGCGACGCCGGTCTCGCCGCGCGCCTGGCCCGCGCCGCCGCCGCGCTGGCGGAGACGCGCACGGCCGACACGCGCACCGTCACCGTGGCGCTGCGCGCGGGCGCCAATGCCCCGCGCGAGATCGCCGCGGCCTATGTGGCCGGCGCGCCGCTGTGGAAGCCCTCCTGGCGCATCACCGTGCCGGGCTTCGGCGAGACGGGTGCCGAGGCGCGGCTGATGGGCTGGGCGGTGGTGGAGAACCTCACCGGCAGCGATTGGTCGGGCATCCGGCTCTCGCTGGTGTCCAGCGAGGCGGCGGCTTTCCGCCAGGCGCTCTACACCCCCGTGCTGCTGCCGCGCATCGAGCTGCCCATCGAGGGCAGCGGCCAGGTGGAGGCGCGGCCCGACACGGGTGACCGCCCCCAGCCCACGCCCGCGCCCGCCCCCTTGGCCCGCGCCTTCGCGCTGCCCGCGCCCGCCCCTGCCTCGGCGCCGGTGGCGGAAGCTGCCCCCGCCGCGCCCCCTGTGGCCGCCGAGGCCTCGCTCGGCCGGGTGGCCTTCGTGCTGGTGGACCCCGTGACCATCCAGGCGGGCGAGACGGCCAATGTGCCCTTCCTCGACATGCGCCTGCCGGCCGAGCGGGTGTGGTGGGTGCAGGATTTGGCCGCGCGCCACCCGCTCCAGGCGCTGCGCCTCCGCAACGCGGCGGACCACCCGCTGCCGCCGGGCCTCGCCACCATCTATGGCAGCCAGGGCGCCGAGACGGACGGCTTCCTGGGCGATGCGCAATTGCCCGGCATGCCGGCGGGCGCGACCCGGCTGCTGGCCTTCGGGCGCGACCAGGGCGTGCGGCTCAACGCCGCGCGGGATGACCGCACCGAGCCCACCGGCGTCACCTTCCGCCGCGGCGCGGTGCTGGTCGCGCAGCGCGCCTTGCACCGGCTACGGCTGGCGGTGGATGGCGGTGCCCAGCGCGGCACGCTGGTGCTGGACCTGCCCACGCGGCGCGGCGAGACCCCGCAATTCCAGCCCGTCGCAGAGGGGGATTTCGGGCTGCGCGTGGAGGTGACGCTGGAAGGCGCCGCCGCCGAGCACGGCTTCGAGTGGGAACGCCGCTCCACCCGCACCATCCCCCTCTGGGACCCGGCCCTGCCCGAGCCCCTGCCCCCCATCTGGCGCGACCTGGCGCTGGACCGCGACACCGCCCGACTGCCCGGCGGCACCGACCGCCTGGCCGCGCTGCGCGAGGTGCTGGAACGCCTGCCCGCCGGCGCCGAAGGCCGCACCGGGCTGGAGGGGCTGATCACCGCCTATGCCGAGGCCCTGCGCCTGATGGACGCCTTCCGCACCGCCGCCCGCGACCATGCCGCCGCGGAAGCCGCCCTGCTGCGCGCCCGCCGCGCGCTGGAAGACCGCACGGGCGCCGAGCGCGAGCCCGCGCGCGTCGCGTTGAACGCCGCCTCGCTCGCGGCCGAACGCAGCGGCCGCGCCGCCGATGCCGCCTGGACCGCCTGGCGCAACGCCGCCCAGCGCGTCGTGGCCTGGGAGGGCTGAGCCATGGCGCGGCAACTCTACGAACTCTGCGGCTCCGACCCGGCGCGGATCTTCAGCCCCTTCTGCTGGCGCAGCCGCTTCGCGCTGGCGCACAAGGGCCTCGACTTCGAGAGCATTCCCTGGCGCTTCACCGAAACGGAGCGCCTCGCCTTCGCGAAGCATGACAAGGTGCCCGTGCTGGTGGATGGCGGCCGCGTGGTGCCGGATTCCTTCGCCATCGCGCGCCATCTCGACGAGGCCTATCCGGAGCTTCCCACCCTGATGCCGGGCGGCGCCCCGGCCTATCGCTTCATCCAGTCCTGGACCGGGACGGTGTTCCATGCGGCGCTGATCCGGCTGATCGTCTCGGACGTGCCGCCCTTGCTGGACGAGAAGGCGCGGAGCTACTTCATCGCAAGCCGGGAAAAGCGCTTCGGCATGAAGCTCGCGGAAGTGACGCGCGACCGTGAGGCGCGCTTGCCGGAATTCCGCGCCATGCTCACGCCGCTGCGCGACGCCGTCGCGGCACAGCCCTTCCTCGGCGGCGAAGCGCCCGACTACGCGGACCATGTGGTGATGGGCGCCTTCATGTGGGCGCGCGGCGCCAGCCCGCTGCGCCTGCTGGCCGAGGATGATCCCGTCTGGTCCTGGCGCGAACGCATGCTGGACGCCTATGGCGGCCTGGCCCGCGCCACCCCCAGCGCCGAGGCCTGAGGCCGCCTTCACGTTGACCGCGCGCCCTCCCGTGTTACCGTGCGCCCCCACAGGGGGAGGCGGGCGCCGGCGGGCGTCTGTGTCCATGAAACAGAACAGAACGGGAGCCAACGCCATGACGCGCCTTCACCGCCGGAGCCTGCTGTCCGCCACCGCCATGGGGGTGCTCGCCACGCCGGCCATTGTCCCCCACGCAAGCGCGCAAAGCTGGCCCTCGCGCCCCATCGAATTGCTCATCGGCTTCGCGGCGGGCGGCGGCACGGACATCCTGGCCCGCACCCTCGCACCCTTCATGGAAAAGCATCTGGGCGGCGGCGCGCGCATCGGCGTGGTGAACCGTCCGGGGCCGGGTGGTGAGATCGGCTTCACGCAGCTCGCGCAGGCGCGGCCGGATGGCCACACCATCGGCATGCTGAACGCGCCGGCCTTCATCACGATCCCGCATGAGCGCCGCACGCGCTACACCTTCGAGAGCTTCGAGTTCGTCGCGAACCTCGTCTCCGACCCGGCCTCGATCAACGTCCACCCGTCCAGCGAATTCCAGACCATTGACCAGCTGGTGGCCTGGGCGAAGGCGAATCCCGGCCGCATGACCATCGGCATGCAGGGCACGGGCTCGGCCATGCATCTCGCCACGCTCGCCTTCATGCGGAAGGTGGACATCCGCGCGACGCTGGTGCCCTTCCCCGGCACCGCGCCCAACCGCACCGCCCTGCTGGGCCGGCACATCATGGCCAGCACCTTCGGCATCGGCGAGGCCGCGCCCTTCGTGAAGGAGGGGCAGATCCGCAACCTCGGCTTCATGGCCGCCAACCGCTGGGACGAGCTGCCCGACGCCAAGACCATGCGCGAGCAGGGCATTGACGTCGTCGCGGGGTCCGACCGTGGCCTCGCCGTGCCCGCCGGCACGCCGACCGAGATCATCGAGCGCCTGTCCAACGCCGTCACCGCCTCGCTGGCGGACCCCGAATTCCAGGTGAAGGCGCGCGAGCAGCTGCTCTTCCTCGCGCCCATGCCGCGGGAGGAGTACCGCACCTACCTGACGCAGCTGAACGAGGAGATCGGGCGACTCTGGCGCGAGGACCCCTGGCGCCGCTGATCCCGCCATGGCCCTGCACCGCGACAGCATCGCCGCCCTGTTCATCCTGCTGCTGGTGGCGGGCGGCTGGTACGATCTGCAAGGGGTGGCGACGGACGCCGCCATGTTCCCGCGCCTGATCCTGGGCGCCATGGGCATCCTGGCCGTGGCGATGTTCACGGCCGGGCTGCGCCGTGCCGCGCCGGACATGCCCTTCGTCGAGCATGCCCGGAACCTCGCCATCACGGTGGGGCTGACGGCCCTCTACATCATCGCCGTGGAGCCGGTGGGGTATTTCCCCGCGACCTTCGTCTTCGTGGCGGTGCTGGCGTTCACCCTCGGCCTGCGCCGGCCGCTCCTGGTGCTGGCGTCCAGCGCGGCCTTCACGGGCGCGGTGTGGCTCGTCTTCGTCGCCGCCTTCAGCCGGCGCCTGCCGCCCGGCTTCCTCTTCGACAACTGACCGGACGGACAACGCGCCATGTGGGACGGGCTGCTCCATGCGATCCCGGGCGTCTTTGCCTGGCAGAACGTGCTGGCCATGGTGGTGGGCACCATAGGCGGCATCATCATCGGCGCGCTGCCGGGATTGTCCGCCACCATGGGCATCGCGGTGCTGATCCCGCTGACCTTCGGCATGGAGCCGCTGGTGGCGCTGGGCATGATGGCGGGCATCTACAATGGCGCCATGTATGGCGGCGCCATCCCCGCCGTGCTGCTGCGGATTCCCGGCACGCCGGCCGCCGTCTGCACCACGCTGGACGGCTACCCCATGGCGCAGCGGGGCGATGCGGCGCGCGCGCTGCAGATCTCCTGCCTGTCCTCCACCGTGGGCGGCATGGCGTCCGCCATCGCGCTCATCGCGCTCGCGCCGCCGCTGGTGCAGGTGACGCTGCTCTTCGGCCCGGCGGAGTATTTCTGGGTGGCGGTGTTCGGCCTGTGCAGCGTCTCGGTGCTGCTGGGCAAGGACCCGGTGAAAGGCCTCATCGCCGCCTGCTTCGGCCTGCTGCTGGGCACGGTGGGCATTGACGGCGTCTCGGGCCATGAACGCTTCACCTTCGACGACATGAACCTGGCCGGCGGGCTGCATGTGGTGGTGGTGCTGACCGGCCTCTACGCGCTGCCGCCCATCTTCATGCTGGCCGAGGAGGCCGCGCGGCGAAAGGCCGGGGAAGGCATGGCCGTGCTGCGCGCCTCGGTGGGGCTGTTCCATGGCTGGACGAAGTTCATCCGCACCTGGATCCGCTCCTCGCTGATCGGCATCGCCATCGGCATTCTGCCAGGCGCGGGCGGCTCGCTCGCGGCCTTCCTCGCCTACAACGAGGAGAAGCGCGCCTCGAAGGACCCGGAGAGCTTCGGCCAGGGCAGTGAGAACGGCATCGCGGCCGCCGAATGCGGCAACAACGCGGACAACGCGGCCGCGCTGATCCCGGCGCTGACGCTGGGCATTCCCGGCAGCGCGGTGACGGCCATCATCCTGGGCGGGCTGCTGATCCATGGCTTGCAGCCCGGGCCGGCGCTGTTCCGCGACCATGGCGACGTGGTCTATGGCTTCATGATCCAGATGCTGATCACCAGCGTGCTGATCATCTTCTTCGGCGGCGTGGTGGCCAGCCGCCTCTTCGCCAATGTGCTGCGCATTCCCTCCGCGCTGCTGGCGCCCTGCGTACTGGGGCTTTGCGTGGTGGGCGTCTACAGCGTGCAGGACAGCATGTTCGACGTGTACCTGATGTTCGGCTTCGGCCTCATCGGCTACTGCATGGACCGCCTGCGCTTCCCCCTCGCCCCGGTGGTGCTGGGCGTGGTGCTGGGCGGCATGGCGGAAAGCAACCTGCGCCTGGCGCTGATCATCGCGCAGGGGGACTATATCCAGCTCGTCTCCTCGGTGGTGTCGCAGATCGTGATCGCGATGATCCTGGTGGTGCTGGCCGTGCCGCTGATCCGCGCGCGGCTGGCGAAGCGGGTGGGGCTGGGCTGAGCCGCATTGATCTGGCCGGGCCATCCGTGGTTAACCCGAAGGGTCGCCACGAATGAGGCACGGCGCCGCGCGGACTGACACGCGGCGCGATCACGTCACGGGAGGTTATAGAAACATGCAACGTCGCATCCTGCTGGCCGGCACCGCGCTCGGCCTCGCCGCGCCCGCCCTGATGGGCCGGGCCTTCGCCCAGCCCCGCGATGCCTCCTGGCCCCGCGCCATCACCATGGGCACCGCCGCCCCCGGCGGCACCTACGCGCTGTATGGACCCGCCTGGGGCGGCCTGGCGCAGGAAGCCACGGGCGTGAACATCTCCTACCGCACCACGCAGGGCCCGAACCAGAACATCATCCTGGTGCAGCGCCGCGAAGTGGAAGTCGGCATGGTCACCATGGGTGTCGCGCTCCAGGCCTGGAACGGCTCGGCCCCCTGGACGCAGGGCAACCGCTTCCGCGACATCCGCGCGCTGTTCCCCATGTATGACACGCCCTTCCACGGCATCACGCTGCGCCGCAGCGGGCTGACGAACATGGCCGCGCTCGCGGGCAAGAATGTCGGCGTGGGCCCGCGCGGCGGCACGCCCGGCACCTATTTCCCGCTGATGTTCGAGGCGCTGAACATCCGCCCCGCCGCCATCCGCTTCGGCTCGGGCAGCGACATGTCGGGCCAGCTGCAGGACGGGCTGCTGGACGCCTTCCTCTTCGCCTCCGGCGTGCCCATCCCGGCCTTCTCCGAGGCGGAGACGCAGGGCGAGGTGAACTTCATCGACTTCACCGCGGCCGAGACGCGCACCCTGACCGAACGCTTCCCCGAGCTGACGGCCAGCACCCTGCCCGCCAACACCTATCGCACGGCCGGCCGCGCGCTGAACGTGGTGGGCATGTTCAACTTCGCCATCGCGCATCACAGCCTGCCCGAGACGCTGGCCTATGAGATGACGAAGGCGGTGCTGGGCCAGAATGCGCGGCTGCGCCAGGCCATCGCGGCGGGTTCGGAGACGCTGGCCGAGAACGCCAGCAAGAACACCTTCCTGCCCTACCACCCCGGTGCCGCGCGCTACCTGCGCGAGGTGGGCCAGAACATCCCCGACAACCTCGTCGGCGCCTGAGGTGCAAGGCGCCTGATCCGCGGAGGCGGCATCGCCGAAGCGGTGAATCGGTCGCCGAAACGCTTCCGGGGCGGGTCGCATTGACCCGTCCCGGGGCAGCCCATAGCGTCGCCCCCAGGTTCGAGGGAGGCGAAGCGAATGCTCACGCGGCGGGAATTCGACGCGGAGGCGCGCGGCGCGCTGGAGGGCGTGCGGGTCGTGGACCTCTCGCGCCTCGTCGCCGGCAACATGCTGACGAAGGTGCTGGCGGACCACGGCGCCGAGGTCATCAAGGTCGAACCGCCCGCGGGTGATTCCCTGCGCGCCTGGAAGGTCGGCGGCATCGAGACCTCCTGGAAGACCTGGTGCCGCAACAAGCGCAGTCTCTGCCTCGACCTGCGCCGGCCCGACGCCATCATGATCGTGAAGCGCCTCGCGGAAGGGGCGGCCATGCTGGTGGAAAGCTTCCGCCCGGGCGTGCTGGAGGAGATGGGGCTGTCGCCCGCCACGCTGCACGAGATCAACCCGCGCCTCGTCATCGCGCGCATCTCGGGCTGGGGGCAGACCGGGCCCTTCGCGCACAAGCCCGGCTTCGGCACGCTGGTGGAGGGCTATTCGGGCTTCGCGGCGCTGAACGGCTTTGAGGACCGCGAACCCGTGCTGCCGCCCATGTTCATGGCCGATGCCTATGCGGGGCTGTATGGCGCGGCCACCGCCATGATCGCGCTGCGCCACGCCGAGGCCACCGGCCAGGGCCAGGTGATGGACCTCTCCCTCTTCGAGCCCATCTTCACGGTGCTGGAGCCGCAGATGGCCAACCACCGCATCACCGGAAAGGTGAAGCCGCGCACCGGCAGCCGCAGCACCAACACCGCGCCGCGCAACGCCTATCGCACGAAGGATGGTGGGTGGGTGGGCCTGTCCAGCTCGACGCAAGCCATGTTCGTGAAGCTGATGAAAAGCATCGGCCGGCCCGAGCTGGTGGAGGACCCGCGCTTCCGCACCAATGCCGACCGCATCCGCCACCTCGACGAGATTGACGGCGTGGTGCGCGACGCCATCGCGCGGCTGACGATGGAGCAGGCGCTGGCGCAGTTCGACCGCGACGGTGTCACCATCGGCCCTATCATGGACGTGGCCGGCCTCGCGCGGGACCCCTACGTCGCGGGCCGCGAGGCGCTGATCGAGGTGCCGGACGAAGAAATGCCCGGCGGCTGGCTGCCCACGGCGGGGGAGACGGCGCGCCTCTCGGCCACGCCCGGCATCCAGCGCAACGCCGCCCCCGCGCTCGGCCAGGACAATGACGCGCTGCTGGCGCCGCTGCTGGGCGAGGCCGAACTCGCCCGGCTGCGCGCCGCCGGCGTGGTGCTCGACGGAGGACGCAATCCATGAACCGCATCTGGCGCTCCATGCTCTATGTGCCGGCGAACGTGCCGCGCTTCGTGGCGAAGTCGGCCACTTCCGGCGCCGATGCCGTGCTGCTGGATTTGGAGGACAGCGTGCCCGCCGACCGCAAAGCCGAGGCGCGCACCGCCCTGGCCGAGGCGGTGCCCACCGCGCGCGGCGGCGGCGCCGATGTGCTGGTGCGCGTGAACCGCCCGCTCTCGATCGCGGTCGGCGACATCGAGGCCGCCATCGCCGCGGGCGCCGATGGCATCCTGCTGACCAAGGCGCTGGGGCCGGACCATGTGCAGTTGACGGCCGAAATGCTGGCCGCCGCACCCCGCCCCATGCGCATGATCGTGATGATCGAGACCGCCGCCGCCCTGCCGCGCATGGCGGAGATGGCGCGCGCCTCACCGCTGGTCGCGGGCCTGCTGATCGGCGCGGAGGACCTGGCGGCCGAGATCGGCGCGGCGCCGGATGACGAGATCATCGCGCTCGCCAAGCGGCAGATGGTGCTGGCCGCCGTCGCGGCGGGTGTCGCGCCGCTCGGCACGCTCGGCACCGTGGCCGACTATCGCGACACGGAGAAGCTGCGCGCCCTGGTCGCGCGGTCCCGCCGCGCGGGGCTGGTGGGGGCGAGCTGCATCCACCCCACGGTCGTGCCCATCCTGAACGAGGGTTTCTCGCCCAGTGCCGCCGAGGTGGACCTCGCGCGGCGGCAACTCGCGGCCGCCGAGGAAGCCGCGCGCGAAGGCCGCGGTTCCTTCGTGGTGGATGGCATGATGGTGGATGAGCCCATCCTCATCCGCGCGCGGCGCACGCTGGCACTCGCGGGCGGCTGACGGGGCGCGGGTTGCGCCCGGGGGCTCGCGGTTCCAAACTGCGCCTCGACCAGTCGGCGTGCCTTGGCGCGTCCGGCGATCCACCGGGAGGATAAAACCCATGACCATCATCCGCGCGGGCGGCATCAGCCGCCGTGGCACCTTCATGCTGGGCGCCGCCGGCGCCGCATCCCTCGCCACGCCCGCCATCGGCCAGTCGCCCTTCCCCAACCGCCCCATCCGCCTGATCTGCCCCTGGACGCCGGGCGGCAGCACCGACATGCAGATGCGCGCCATCGCGGAAATCGCGTCGCGCAAGCTGGGCCAGCCCATCACCATCGAAAATCGGCCCGGTGCCGGCGGCGTCATCGGCCCGCAGGCCGTCGCGCAGGCGCAGCCCGATGGCTATACGCTGGGCCAGCTGCCCATCAGCGTCTTTCGCCACCCGCAGATGGTGCAGCGCCCGCTGTTCAACCCGCTGGAGGACTTCACCTACGTCATCCACCTGACGGGCTACCTGTTCGGGACCGTGGTGCGCGCCGACAGCCCCATCCGCACCCACCAGGAGCTGATCGAGCGCGCGAAGGCGCAGCCGGGCCGCATCTCCTACGGCTCGCCGGGGGTCGGCACCTCGCTGCACATCACGATGGAGCAGATCGCGCTGGCCGCCGGCGCCGAGTTCCTGCACGTGCCCTTCCGCGGCTTCGCGGAGAACATCGCCGCCCTGCTGGGCGGGCAGATTGACGTGCTGGCCGACAGCTCGGGCTGGGCGCCGCTGGCGCTGGACGGCCGCGTGCGCGTGCTGGCGGTGTGGGGGCGTGAGCGCGCCAAGCGCTTCCCCGACGTGCCGACGCTGCAGGAGGTGGGCGTGCCGGTCGTCTCCGCCTCGCCCTATGGTTTCGCGGGGCCCAAGGGCATCCCGGCCGAGATCGTGGCCAAGCTGCACGACGCCTTCAAGGAGGCGCTGGAGGACCGCGCGCATCTCGACGTGCTGGACCGCTACGACATGCTGCCCTGGTACATGAACAGCGAGGACTACGCCGCCTTCGCCCGTCGGACCTTCGAGGAGGAGGGCGTGATGATCCGGCGCCTGAACCTGCGGATCTAGGCTGGTTTGCTGCGTGGGGGCTCACACCCCCTGCAGCAGGTCGCGCAGCATCTCGCGCATCGTCTCGATGCGGCCCAGCGCGTCCTTCAGATGGTCCTGGTCCTGGCGCGACAGGCGCGCCAGTTCCACCCGGTTGCCGGGGGTGATGCCGGCTTCCAGGTCCGCGATCTGCTGCGCCAGCAACAGGCGCAACAGGAAGCCGTGCACATCGGCCAGCAGCGCGGCATCCGTCTCGCCCCGCCCCGCCCGCTCCGCCGCCTGGCGCAGCCGCTGGGGCGTGGACAGCGCGGTGACGCCATGGCGCAGCGCGATGACCCGCGCCCCGGCCGTGATGGGCAGCAGCGCCCCCGATTTCAGGTCCACCCGCCCCGCCTCATCGCGCCGGATGCGCCCGAACAGGCCGAGCGGCGCCGTGTGCCCGCCCGCGATCTCGCCCATGGCGCGCAGCAGGGCGGGCGCGCCGCGCGCCGTCTCGGTTGCGGCTTCGCGCAACGCCTCGGCCAGTGCCGCGCCGCCTGCGCTCGGCGCATGGGCAAGCGTGAAGTCATAGAAGATGTCGAGGTTCAGCATCGCGGCCGGCTCCGGCCGCCGCGCCCATTCCGCCAGCTGCGTCCGCCATTCCGAAAGCCGCCGCCGCCAGGGGCGGTTGCGCGCCATGACACCGCCCTTGCAGAGCGGGATGCCCGCCTGGTCCAGCATCTCGTTCACGCGGGTGGCGAGGCGCGTGAACCAATCCTCCGCCGCGTCCAGGTCGCCCGCATAGTCATCGGCGATGACCAGCGCATTGTCCTGGTCCGGCGCCAGCAGGCTCTCGCCCCGGCCGCCCGAGCCCAGAACCAGCAGCGCGTAGTCCGCGGGCGGCGGGCCCCCCCCTTCTTGAAAAAGCTCCGCCTCGGCCAGTTCGGCGGCGCGGGCGGTCATGGCGCGGTTCTCGGCGGCGATGATGGCGGCGACGGCCCGCGCCTCCAGCCCATCGGCCAGCAGCCCGGCGGCGAGGCCCGGCAGCGCCGCCTGCACCCGCGCGAGGTCGGCGGCCCCCGTCGCGGCCGCGATCTCGTCGCCCACGGCCAGCGTGGCCAGGGCGCGTTCGCGCAGCAGGGTGCGCAGCGTGAAGATGCCGGCCAGCCGCCCGCCCTCGGTCACGCCCAGATAGCGCAGATGCCGCCGCGCCATGAGGCCGAGCGCGCGGTAGAGGAAGGTGTCGGCGGGCGCCGACAGCACGGGGCGGCTCATGAAGCGCGTGATGGGGGCGGCCTCGGCGCCACCCTCGGCAATGGCGCGCAGCATGTCGCGCTCGGTCACGATGCCGTGGCCGTCGCCCGTCTCCACGAAGACGCTGCCGATGCCGCGCGCGTGCATGAGTTGCGCGGCCTCATGCACCGTCGCCGTCTCGGGCACGGCGATGACGGGGCTCGACATCACATCCCCAAGGCGCGTGCGGTAGAGAAAGCTGTCCGTCGCCCGCTGCCCGCCCGCGCGCATGGCGGCCAGCGCATAGTCGGGCCGCCCGCCGCCGGCGGCACGGTCGAACCAGCCCGCGCGCTCCTGCCGGGCGATGAGGTCGGTGGCGCGGCGGGAGAGCGTCTCGGCCTCGCCGAGCGTGCGGATGCCGGCGGCCTGCAATCGCGGCAGCAGCGCGGCATAGATGCGTGCGGTGGCCTGGGCATCGCCCCAGGCGGTGTGCCGCCCCTCCACCGCCACGCCGAGGCCGAGCGCCAGCCCGTCCAGCGAGGTGTCCACCAGCCCGCGATCCAGCCCCGCCGCCAGGAAACCCACGTCCAGCACGCGCGGCTCGCGCCAGGGGAGGTTGTGGCGCCGCGCCTCGTGCCGCAGCACCGCCAGGTCGAAATGGATGGAGTGGCCGACCACCACCGCATCGCCCAGCCAGTGCAGCAGCTCGGGCAGGATGGCGGGAAAGGCCGGGTGGGGCGCGACATCGGCATCGGTCAGCCCATGCACGCGGCTGGCCACGGGCGGGATGGGAATGCCGGGATTCACGATGCGGTCGAAGGGCGGGTCGGGCAGCAATTCCGCGCCGCGCATCCGGATCGCGCCCAGCTGCACGATGCGGTCCTGCCGCACGTCGAGGCCCGTGGTCTCTGTGTCCAGCACCGCCACCTCCAGCGCGATCAGCGGCGTGGCGGCGGAGATGGTCACGGCACGCGCATCCGCGCCGAAAGCTCCTCGGCCAGGCCGGGCAGATCGAGCTTGCGGCGCAGCTTCGCCTGGTACTCGATGAAGCGGAAGGCCACGTTGTTCACCACCATCATCTTGTCGGCCTGGCGCACGCTCTCCTCGATGGGGGCGTGTTCCAGCAGGCGCAGCGCGGTGGCGATGGAGATGGCGTCCGGCTTCAGGGGCGGGCGGGAGAGGAAGACGGGCAGGCGCGCGTCGAACTCCGCCACCAGGTCATCCCAGCCGGAGGTGGCGCGGTGCTCGGGCAGCGCCTCGCTCTCCAGCACCTCGCGGTAGAGCGCGGCCAGCACGGGGGCGCGGGCTTCGGGGTCGGGCGGCAGGCGGTCGCGCAGCTCCGCCTCCAGGATCAGGATGAGGTCCTGCGCCGCGACGCCGAAGCCCTCCCATTTGCAGATGGTCAGCGCGAATCCGAAATCCGCGTCCTGGAACAGGCGCGGCCCGGCCAGCAATGTACGGGCGCGCAGGTAGGAATAGCTGGCGCCCTGGGCCAGGTAGGCGGCGCCGGCGCGGATGGCCTCCACGGCCGCGGGCCAGTCCGCGCGGCCGCGCGCCTCCTTGAAAATGGCCCCGATCCAGCCCTGCACCGCCATGTCACCCCCCGTTTTGCGGCCCAGTGTGCAGGGGGCCGGCGGGAAGCCGCAAGCACACCGACAATTTCACATGAAAATTGACAGAATTTCTGTTTGACGCCCGTTGCCTCGTTGCGAGACCATTGTTTCGCGCAGCAATCGGTGGTCAGACACCGTGCGGAACCGAAATTCTGACTCCGGCCAAGGCCCGGGATGTTTGCGCGTGCAACCAGGGGGTGGGTCCGAAGACGCACGGACTGGCGTTTTCGCGTGGCCTTTTCCCCTCAAAACGGGAGGGATGGGCGTTGTCCGACAAGCTGCCACCGGAAGTGGCGGAGGCGCACTGGGCCAAGACCCGAAACCTGATGTGGGTTTCGCTGGCCATCTGGGCGATCTTCAGCTTCTTCATCCACATGCTCGTCACGGTGCTGAACGGCGTCGTGATCGCGGGCTTCCCGCTCGGCTTCTACATGGCCGCGCAGGGATCGCTGATTGTCTTCGTCGTGCAGATTTTCTGGTTCGCGCACCGGCAAAATCAGATCGACGAGGAATTCGGCGTGGCCGAAGACTGAGGGGAGGAACACACACATGTCCCTCTCCATGAAGGGTGATTTCACGGACAATCTGGGCAAGATCTACGGCATCTATGTCGGCGGTTTTGCCGCCTTCGTGCTGCTGATGGCGCTGGCCTCCATGGTCGGCGTGCCCGACCGATGGATCCTGTGGGCCTATATGGCCGCGACCATCGGCATCTATGCCTTCATCGGCATCATGTCGCGCACCGCGCAGGTCTCGGAATACTACGTGGCCGGGCGTTCGGTGCCCGCGGTCTACAACGGCATGGCCACCGGCGCCGACTGGATGTCGGGGGCGAGCTTCGTCGGCATGGCCGGCACGCTCTTCGTGCTGGGCTATGACGGGCTCGCCTTCGTGCTGGGCTGGACGGGCGGCTATGTGCTCGTGGCCGTGCTGCTGGCACCGTATCTGCGGAAATTCGGCGCCTACACCGTGCCGGACTTCCTGGGCACGCGTTATGGCGGCAACGCCGCGCGCCTCGTCGGCATCATCGTGCTCTTCGCGTGCTCCTTCACCTACATCACGGCGCAGGTCTATGCCTCGGGCATCATCGCCTCGCAGTTCCTGGCGATCGACTTCCGCTGGGCGGTCTTCGCGGGGCTGGCGGGCATCCTCGTCTGCTCCATGCTGGGCGGCATGAAGGCGGTGACCTGGACGCAGGTGGCGCAGTACATCGTGCTGATCGTGGCCTACCTGCTGCCGGCCATCTGGATGTCCACGGTGCAGACCGGCGTCCCGCTGCCGCAGCTGATGTATGGCGGCGCGCTGACGCAGATCGCGGAATACGAGCGCATCCTGAACGTGGCCCGCACCCATGTGGCGCCGTTCCAGACCTACAGCGCGCGGGACTTCTTCTTCCTGATCTTCTGCCTGATGGTCGGCACCGCCTCGCTGCCGCACATCCTGATGCGCTTCTTCACCACGCCCACCGTGCGTGAGGCGCGCAAGTCCGTCGGCTGGTCGCTGTTCTTCATCTTCCTGCTGTACTTCACGGCGCCCGCCTATGCCGCCTTCTCGAAGTTCAACCTGATGGGTCTCTTCGTGAATGCCGAGGGGTATCGCCTCGCCTTCACCGCCATCCCGGCCTGGATGCTCGAATGGGGCTCCATCGCGGGGCACCAGCTCGTCACCATCTGCGGGGTGAAGGCGGAAAGCGTCATGGCCATCCAGGCGGCCTGCGAGGCGCGCGGCCATGTGGGCGGCTTCCCCTACAGCGAGCTGCGGCTGAACAACGACATGATCGTGCTGTCCACGCCCTCCATCGCGGGCATGCCGATCTGGGTCGTGGGGCTGGTGGGCGCGGGCGGCTTCGCGGCCGCGCTGTCCACGGCCGATGGCCTGCTGCTGGCCATCGCCAACGCGCTCAGCCACGACGTCTACTACAAGATGATCGACCCCAAGGCCGACACCAAGCGCCGGCTGCTGGTGGCGAAGGTGCTGCTGGTGATCGTGGCGCTGGCCGCGGCGCTGCTGGCGCGCACCCAGCCCTCGGACATCCTGTCCATGGTGGCCTGGGCCTTCTCCATCGCGGCCGCGGGCCTCTTCGCGCCCCTTGTTCTGGGGGTGTGGTGGAAACGCACCACCAATGCCGGCGCCATCCTCGGCATGGCGGCGGGCTTCGGTGTCACGATGTTCTACCTGGTGGGCAACGTCTATGGCATGGACCTCGTGCCGCGCAGCGGCGACGAGATCAGCTGGTTCGGCGTCGCCGCCATCTCCTCGGGCATCTTCGGCGTGCCCGTGGCCTTCATCGTCACCATCGTGGTCTCCTTGGTGACGCCGCCACCCAGTCCCGAAATGCAGGATTTCGTGGACCGGCTGCGGCTGCCCAAGGGCGGCAACATGATGGTGCAGACGCACTGAACGGAGCGGGGCGCGCCGGCTTGCCGGCCGCCCCGTTCTTCCCGAACATCATTTGGGGCGCGGGGTCCATCACGGTCCCGCGCCCCTTCCGCATGAGGCAACTGGATGCAGGCTTCCGCCCTTCGTGGCCTACTCTACCTGGCGCTGGCCTATGTGCTGGCGGTGGGCACCTTCCTGATCGGCGGCGCGCCGGCCATCGTCGCCATCTATCTGGGCGGCACCTACGCGCTGACGGCCATCGCGGCGCTGCTCTTCTCGCGCGGCGTGCTGGAATTCGCCATCGGCGTGGACCGGGACATCGCCTTCTTCGTGGTGCTGCGGCGCCTGACGGACCCGCTGCTGGCGCTGGTGGCGCCCCTCTCGCCGGGCTTCCTGCTGCCCTTCGCCGTCTCGCTCTACGGCGCCTTCCTGTTCTTCTTCCTGAAGCTGTTCCTGTTCGGCGATGCCTTCCTGGGCGTGCCGCCGCTGTTCATCCTGCTCTTCCTCGTCATCGCCTCCGCGTTCTGAGTGGAAGCTTCGCCTCGACGCGGCGCGCGATCCGCGCCACCCTTGCGGCAGAGGCAGGACGAGGAAGGCCCTTGAACGACACGACTACCGACGCCGTGCGGGCGGAGCATGATGGCGCCGTCACCACCCTCTGGCTCAACCGCGCCGCGCGCGGCAACGCGCTGGGTCAGGAGCTGGTGGAGGCGCTGGAGACGGCGCTGGACACGGCGCTGGGTGCCGGCGCGCGCCTTATCATCCTGCGCGGCGAGGGCCGGCATTTCTGCACGGGCTTCGACCTGTCGGACCTCGACACCGCATCGGAAGGTGACCTCGCGCTGCGCGTGCTGCGCATCGAGCTGCTGCTGCAAAGGCTGCACGCCTTGCCGGTGACGACGCTGGCCATCGCGCAAGGCCGGGCCATGGGCGCGGGGGCGGACCTCTTCGCCGTCTGCGACCACCGCCTCGCCCTGGAGGGCTCCAGCTTCGCCTTCCCCGGCCCCGCTTTCGGCCTGGTGCTGGGCACCGGACGTCTGGCGGGCCTGGTGGGCGACGGCGTGGCGCGGCGCCTGCTGCTGGCGGGCAGCACCATCCCGGCGGAGGAGGCGGTCCACATCGGCCTCGCCACGCAACATCTGACGAAAGACGCGCTGCCCAAGGCCATCGCCGCCGCGCGCACCGCCGCGCTGCGCCTCGATGCCCCCACCGTGGCCGCGCTGCATGGCCGCACGCGCCGCGCCGATGACGCGGGCGACCTCGCGGCGCTGGCGCGTTCCGTGGCACGGCCGGGGCTCAGGCAGCGCATCCTGGACCACCGCGCCCGCACCCTGGCGGCGAAGGCCCCGCGCGCGTGAGGCCGCGCGGCGGTCCCGGCCCCGCCATGCCGCCCATGGCGCTGCCCAGCCTCGGGCTGCGCGACGCCGTGGCCGCGCAGGCGCCCCTGGTGCAAAGGCTGCTGGACGGCGTGGCAAGGGTGGGCGCCGACCCGCCCGGCATCACCCGCGAGGCCTTCGGCCCCGGCGAGAACGCCGCCTTCGCCCTGGTGGCCGAGGCCGGCGCGGCGCTGGGCCTTGTGGCCAGCACGGACGCCGCCGGGAATCTCTCGCTCCGCTGGGCGGCCCGCGAGCCTTCGGCCAAGCCGCTGCTGATCGGCTCGCACCTCGACAGCATCGTGCAGGGCGGAAATTTCGACGGGGCCGCGGGCGTCATCGCGGGGCTGGGCGCGGTGGCCGCCCTCAAGGCCGCGGGCGTGGCGCCGCGCCGCGACGTCGAGGTGCTGGCCCTGCGCTGCGAGGAGGCGGTGTGGTTCGGCCTCGGCCTGGTGGGCTCGCGCGGCATGCTGGCGCGGCTGCCTCCCGGTGCGCTGGACCTGCCGCATGCCCGCACCGGCCAGAACCTGGCGCAAAGCATCGCGGCCTGCGGCGGCGACCCCGCGCGGCTGCGCGCCGGCACGCCCCTGCGCGACCCGCGCGAGATCGGGGCCTATCTGGAAATCCATATCGAGCAGGCCCCGCAATTGATCGAGGCCGGCGCGCCGCTCGGCATCTGCCTCGCCACGCCGGGCAATCTGCGCCACCCGCGCATCCGCATCCTGGGCGAGGACGCCCATACCGGCCTGCCGCACCGCTTCCGGCGCGACGCCGCGATGGCCGGGGCGGATTTCGCGCTGGCCCTCGAACGCTTCTGGCTGGCCGAGGAGGATGCGGGCTACCCCATGGCCGTCACCATCGGCCGCTTCCACACCCTGCCCGACCGCCACAGCATGACGGTGGTGCCGGGCGACTTCACCCTCAGCCTCGACCTGCGCGCCTATGATGCGGGGCACCTGCAGGCGCTGGAGGCGCAGCTCGGCGCCATCGCCGCCGAGGTGGCCGAGCGCCGCCACGTCACCATCATCCTGGGCGAGCGCAGCTGGGCCGCGCCCGGGATCATGGATGCCGGCATCGTGGAGGGGCTGGCGGGCGCCGCCGCGCGGCTGGGCATCACCATCCCCCGGCTGAACAGCCCGGGCAGCCATGACGCCAACAACTTCGCGGCCGCCGGCGTGCCCACCGGCATGCTGCTGGTCCGCAACGCCCATGGCAGCCACAACCCGCGCGAGGCGATGGAGACGGCCGATCTGATGGAGGCCATCGCGGTGCTGGCGGAGTGGATCGCGGCCGGGCCGTGAGGCGCGGCTGAAGGGTCAGATCACCGCGCCCTCATCCAGCCGCGCCGCGGCCTCGTCGCGCACCAGCCCCGCGATGATCTCCAGCGCGGGGCCAAGCTCCGTCTCCGTCACATTGCCCAGGCACAGCCGCAGCCCGGCCTCGGGCGCCGCCGGGTCCGCCATGAAGGCGAGCGGCGAGGCGATCTGGATGTTGCGCTGCCCCGCCCGCCGCACGATGTCGCGCGCGCGTGTCACGGGCATGGGCAGCCAGACCTGCAAGCCCGGCAGCGTGGTGGGGAAGACGGCATCGCCCAGCACCTCCCGCGCCAAGGCATGGCGGCGGGCGGTCTCGGCGCGGATGGAGGTGGCCACCGAATCCAGCAGCCCGTCCGCCACCGCATGGCGCATCAGCGCGCAGGAATGCGGGCTGGTCATGCAGGTGGTGGATTGCAGCCAGTCACAGGCCGGGTCCACCAGGGCGGGCGGGCAGGCCAGGTAGCCGAGGCGCAGCCCGGGGGCGAGGCTCTTGGAAAAGCTGGAGGCGTGGAACACCCGCTCCGGCGCCAGTTCCGCCAGGGATGGCCCCGCCTCGGGCGCCAGGCAGGCATAGACGTCATCCTCGATGAGGATGAGGTCGTGCCGCCGGGCCAGGGCCACGATGCGCGCGCGCCGCGCGGCCGACATTACGGCACCCGTCGGGTTTTGCAGCGTGGGGACGAGGTAGAGGGCGCGCGGCGGGTCGGGCGCGCGCAACGCGGCCTCCAGCGCGTCCGGGCACACGCCCTCCGCATCCAGCGCGATGGGCACGAGGCGCCGGCCCAGCCGCCGCGCGGCGGTCAGCGCCTGGGGGTAGCTCAACGCCTCCACCGCCACGGGGCCTGGCGGCGCGGTGGCCAGCGCGATGAAGATGGCGTGCTGCGCGCTGGAGGTGATGAGCAGGTGGCCGGGATCCACCCGCAGCCCGCGCGCCGCGGCCAGATGCGCGGCCAGGAATTGCCGGTCCTGCGCGGTGCCGGCGGGCGGGCTGTAGCTGGCGAAGAGGGCGGGGTCGAGCGCCGCGGCGGCGGCCGAGAGCATGTCCGACAGCATGCGCGGCGTGAGGATGGCGGCCGGCAGGTTCACGCTGAAATCCAGCCGGTCCGGCGCGCGGCGGGGGGCGGCCAGCACGAACATGCCCCGCCCATGCTCCGACCGCGCGAGGCCGCGCCGCTGCAAGGTGGCATAGGCGCGGGTGACGGTGCCGACGCTCAGCCCCAGCTCCCGCGCCAATTCGCGGTGGGCGGGCAGGCGGGCGCCCACGGGCAGGTGGCCGCGGGTGACGTCCTCGGCCAGGGCGGCGGAGAGCCGCTCATGCGCGAGGCCGGTTCCGGGGGCGAGGCGGGGGGTCCAGTCGGTCAGTGTCCCGGGCTCCTGGCTGGGGATGTGCTGATACACTTGTAGCGAAGGCGTGGCTGCCCGTCGAGTCGCGCATGGATATGCTCAAGCAGCTGAAAATGCTTAATTCAACCACCCTCCGGATG
This sequence comes from Roseococcus microcysteis, assembly GCF_014764365.1. NCBI lineage: Bacteria > Pseudomonadati > Pseudomonadota > Alphaproteobacteria > Acetobacterales > Roseomonadaceae > Roseococcus > Roseococcus microcysteis. The sequence continues at coordinate 3,086,504 of NZ_CP061718.1, read as the reverse complement.
TTGCTGCGGTGCGAAAGTGCCGATTGACACATCCGCGCGCCACTGGCCCGATGTGTCTCCGCAAGGAGGTAGTGTATCATGACACATCTGCCCACCCGCCCCTTCCCCCCGTTGCGCGAGCCCCAGGCCAGCGCGCGTGACCCCTGGGCCGCGCCGCCGCCGCGTGGCGCCTGGCACCGCTTCGTCGCCTGGTGCCAGGACGCCGCGCAACGCCGCCGCACCCGTCGCCTCCTGGCGCAGCTCGACAACCGGCAGCTGCACGACATCGGCATTTCGCGCAGCGAGGCCGCCCATGAGGCCCAAAAGCCCTTCTGGCGGCTGTAGGACACCCTATCTGGAGGGGGTGACACGCATGCCCCTCCCCGCCGCCGCCGACCTGCTGCTCTGGGCCTGGACGCCCTGGCGGCGCCTGGCGGCGGCCGATCTCTACGAGAGCCTCGCCACTCGGGCCTTCACGCGGGAGGGGCTTTACCTGAACCTGGGCCTCTGGCGCCACGCCCGCACCATTGACGAGGCCTGCCCCGCGCTCGCCACCCTTGTGGCCGAGGCCGCCGCGATGGGGCCTGCGGATGAGGTGGTGGATGTGGGCTTCGGCTTCGCCGACCAGGACATTCTCTGGGCAAGGCGCTTCGGACCGAGACACATCACCGGGCTGAATGTGACACCGGTCCATGTGCGGCTCGGCCGCGCGCGGGTGCGGCGGGCCGGTATGGCCGACCGCATCACGCTGCGGCTGGGCTCGGCCACCGCCATGCCCCTGCCCGATGCGTCCTGCGACGTGGTGACGGCCGTGGAATGCGCCTTCCACTTCCACACGCGCGAGGCCTTCCTGGCCGAGGCCTTCCGCGTGCTGCGCCCCGGCGGGCGGCTGGTGCTGGCCGACATCATCCGCGCCGCGCCCGACGCCGACCAAATGCGTCGCCGCTGGCAGGAGGTGAGCTGGCGCGGCTTCGCCAGCAAGTTCGACATCCCCGCCGCCAATGCCGACACGCGCGACGCCTACCTGGAAAAGTTCCGCACGGCCGGTTTCACCGATGCCACCGCCACGCCCATCGGCCACGACGTCTTCCCCGGCTGGCACCGCGCCCTGGCCGAGGACCCCGCGCTGTTCGCGCGCCTGCCCGCCTCGGGCCGCCTGCCCTACCGGCTGCTGCGGCGGCGACCGGCGGAATGGGTCTATGCGGCCCTCGACTACGTGCTGGCGGTGGCGCAAAAACCGCGCTGACCGGAGGAGGGGCGCAGATGGGCTTCCATGATTTCACCGCGACGCGCAATGACGGCACCGAACAGAGCCTGTCCGACTATCGCGGCAAGGCCGTGCTGGTGGTGAATGTCGCGTCCAAATGCGGCTTCACCCCGCAATACAAGGGCCTCCAGGCGCTCTACGAAAGGCTGCATCCGCGCGGCCTGGAAATCCTGGCCTTCCCCTGCGACCAGTTCGGCCACCAGGAACCGGGCACAGATGCCGAAATCGCCACCTTCTGCGAGACGAATTTCGGCGTGACCTTCCCGCTGTTCCGGAAGATCGAGGTGAACGGCAAGGGCGCCCACCCGCTCTACCAATGGCTGAAGGCGGAGAAGGGCGGCGTGCTGGGCAGCGCCATCAAGTGGAATTTCTCGAAGTTCCTGGTGGACCCGCAGGGCCGCGTGGTGGACCGCTTCGCCCCCACCACCAAGCCCGAGGCCCTGGCGGCGAAGATCGAGGCGGTGCTGCCGGCGTGATCAGGCCTTGCGGCCTTCCCGGTGCTGCCGCCGCAGCAGCTCCGCGATGATGACGAGCTGCACCAGGTTCACCGCGATCCCCACCCACCAGGCCGCCGCGTAGAACCCCACCCGGTCATAGATGAAGCCGGCCAGCCAGGCGCCGGCCGCCATGCCCGAGAGGCTCACGAACAGCAGCACCGGCACGCGCCAGGCCGCCTCCAGCGCCGGGAACAGCCCGCGCACCGCCAGCACATAGGCGGGGATGATGCCGCCGAAGCCCAGCCCATAGGCGGCCGAGACGAAGAACAGCCCGGCCTCGTCCTGCGTGGCCAGGAAGCCCAGCATCCCCACCACCTGCGCGAGCGAGCCGAACATCACCGTCCACAGCCCGCCGATCCGGTCCGACAGCCAGCCCCAGAATTGCCGCGCCAGGAAGGCACAGAGCAGCAGCACCGACAGCATGGCCGCGCCCCTTGAGGCCGCGATGCCGAGGTCGCCGCAGAAGGCCACCAGATGCGCCGCCGGCATGGCCATCGGGATGCAGCACAGGAAGGAGGCCGAGGCGATCACGGCCAGCGCCACATTGGGCCGCATCCCCAGCACGCGCCGCCCGGCCGAGGCCCGCACCCCGCCATAGCCGCCCACCGGCACCGGCGCCGGGCGGATCACCAGCGCGCCCAGCGTCACCACCACCGCGGAGGCGAAAATCCCGTAGCCCAGCATGGTCCATTGCCACCCCACGAGCGCGATGGCGCGCTCGAAGACGAAGGGCCAGACGAAGCCCGCGATGTATTGCCCGGACGAGACCAGCGCCAAGGCCGTGCCCCGCCGCCGGTCGAACCACAGCGAGGCATAGGCCACCATCGGCGCGAACAGCGCCCCATTGCCGAACAGCCCCACCCCCAGCCCGATGCCCACCAGCAGGGACCAGGCCTCGCCCAGCGAGGCGAGGCCCAGCCCGAGCAGAATGGCGAAGCCCCCCAGCATGGCCACCGCCCGCTGCCCGAAGCGCGAAGCCAGCAGCCCGCACATCACGCCCCCCACCCCCGTGCCGAGATAGGCGAGCGAGGTGGCGAGCGAAGGCAGGGACCGCCCGGTGCCGAGGCTTTCCGAAATGGGCACCAGCCCGATGACCACCGTCAGCGGCGCGCCGGCCGCCAGCGCCAGCATGGTCGTGGTGGCGAAGGCGATGGTCCAGGAGGCGCGTGTCTCCACGCTGGCCTCGGCAGCATCCGGCATGGGTTTCCTCCGGCGGCCAGTCTCCGTGCGGGCGGGGCGCGCCGCAAGCCGTCAGGCCGGGATGTCGTAGTCCGCCAGCTCGGGCCGCATGGCCTCGATCACGAAGTCCACGAAGGCGGAGGGCGCGTCGAGGTAGAATTCGCGGTCGGAATAGGCGCCCACCATCGCCTCCAGCCCGCGCGCGCCGAGCCAATCCGCCAGCGCCTGCAAATCCGCGCGCGGCGTGTCGCTGAGAAAGGCGATCTGGGAACGCAGCTTGTCCTCGTCCCGCGCCGTGGTGGCGCTGCGGCTGAATTGCAGATCCACATTGGCGCCTGGCTGGCGCAGCCAGATGGCGCGTTCGGTGCGACGCAGCTCCACGAAGCCCAGGCATTCGCGCAGCATCACCACCACCAGCTCGAAATGCGCGGCGTCGAGGCGGTTGGCGACGTGGTTGAACCTCATGCGGCAGGCCTCCTGCGGATGCGCCAGATGGTGTGAGGGTCGCCCCAATCGGCGCGCGCGGGCGTGTCCAGCAGCAGGAAGCGGTCATGGACCTGGAGCATGCCCTCCACCAGCCCCTGCCAGCCCTCGAAGACGCAGGGGTGCAGGGGGCCGAGGCCGCGCAGCAGGCGGAAGCCCGTGCGGCGGACCAGCACGGCGGCGCCGTCCGGGATGATCTCGGCCGCATCCCCCTCCGCCTCCGCCCAGGCGGCGAGCAGGCGGGCGAAGCCCATGGCACCGCCCTCGCCCGCGACGCCCATTCCCTCGGCCGTGGCGTGGAAGCTCTGCGCGCCGACCAGGCGGCCCGCGACATTGCCGAGATGCCGCGCCTCGGCCGGGCCCAGCACCTCGGCGAGGCGCGGCAAGCCGCTGCGGATGTATTCCATCGCGTAGTTGCGCGCGGCCTTGGCCTGGCGTTCGGCGGGCCAGTCGGACTCGGGCAGGCGCGGGGCGGCCTCGGGGTCGAAGGGCGGCGGGTCCTCGCCGGGGCGGAAGAGCAGGCGTTCCTCGGGGACCAGGTCGCGGTCATGCTCGAGAAAATAGCCGGCGAGGCCGTGCTGCCCGTCGGTGGTCTGCGCGGTGCAGACGAAGCCGAGGCGCGGATTGCCCAGCGACACCCCGTTCTGCGCGTACCAGCCCCGCAGCATGGCGCGCGAGACCTCGGACGGCACGCCGCAGATGGACGCACCCGGATACACCCAGCGCGGCGGCACGAAGCGCACCCAGGCCTTGCGGTCGCTCTCGCGCATGAATTCGACGGAGACGCCGCCGACCTGGTTGGAGAGGTAGTGATAGGCCGCCGCCCGCACCGCATCGGGCAAATGCGACAGGCCGAGCTTGCCGAGGCTCGCCAGGAATTTCTCATGGTGCTGGTGGCGGAACAGGCGGAACACCCATTCGGCGGCGTCCGCCGCGCCGCGCCGGCTGCTGACCGTCAGGATCAGCCCGGTGAAATAGGCGTGGTAGAGCTCCGCCACCGCGGCCCAGCGTCGTTCCTGCATGCGCGGATGGTCCCGGCGCGCCGAAGCGAAGTCAACGCGTCTGGCCGAGCGGCCGCGTCCATGCCCATGATCCCGGCATGGAGAAAGACGCCCGATGACCCACAAGCTCGTCCTGATGGAAAACCCCATGAGCCCCGCCGAGATGGCGCGCGACATCCTGCCGCGCGGCTTCGACATGGTGGTGGCCCGCCCCGGCACGCCCGCCTTCACCGAGGCCATGCAGGACGCGGAATTCCTGGTGGGCTTCGCCAGCGCCGGTTTCGACGCCGCCTTCTATGCCGGCGCACCCCGGCTGCGCCTGCTGCAATTGCTGAGCGCCGGCTATGACCGCTGCGACATCGAGGCCGCGCGCGGCGCCGGCGTGCCCATCAGCACCAATGGCGGCGCCAATGGCAATGCGGTGGCCGAGCACGCGCTGATGCTGATGCTGGCAGTGGGCAAGCGCCTCATCTGGCAGCACCGCACCGTGACCGCCGGCGGCTGGCGCGGCCAGTCCAAGGAACAGCCGGGGCTGATCGAATTGCGCGGGCGCACCCTCGGCATCGTGGGGCTGGGCAATATCGGCAAGAAGGTCGCGCGGCTGGCGCGCGCCTTCGGGATGCACGTCATCTATTTCGACCAGGCGCGCCTGACCGAGGAGGCCGAGGACGCGCTGGAAGTCCGCTTCCGCCTGCTGCCGGAAATCCTGGCGCTGTCGGACATCGTCTCGCTGCACGTGCCGCTGACCAAGGCGAGCCGCCACATGATCGGCGCGCCCGAACTCGCCGCCATGAAGCCCAGCGCCATCCTGGTGAACACCAGCCGCGGCCCGGTGGTGGACGAGGTGGCGCTGCATGACGCGCTGGCGGCGGGGCGCATCGCGGGTGCCGGGCTGGACGTCTTCGACCAGGAACCGCCCGCGCCCTCCAACCCGCTCTTCACCCTGGACAATGTGGTGCTGACGCCGCATCTGGCCGGCCCCACGGCCGACAACGTGCTGGCCCGCTTCCGCAACGCCTTCGACAATTGCCAGCGCGTGGCGCGGGGGCAGAAGCCGTTCTGGGTGATTCCGGAACTGGCGGAGTAGCGTCCGATCGGCTTCGGCGCAGCCGGGGCGTGAATCGGCCGCGAATCAGGTGGCAGCCCCGCGCGATCCGCGCTTGACGCGGCCCGCGCGCGGGCACACCCCTCCGCGCATGTCCTTCGACCATCTGCCCGCCCCGCTGCAGGCCGCCCTCTCCGGCCGCGGCTATGCCGCCCCCACTCCCGTCCAGGCCGCCGTGCTCCAGCCGGAGGCGGCGGGGCGTGACCTGCTGGTCTCCGCCCAGACCGGCTCAGGCAAGACCGTGGCCTATGGGCTGGCGCTGGCGCCCGAACTGCTCGGCGAGGCCGCCCGCCTGCCCGCCGCCGGCGCGCCGCTCGCCCTCGTCGTCGCTCCCACCCGCGAACTCGCCCTGCAGGTGAAGGCGGAACTGACCTGGCTCTACGCGCCGGCCGGGGGGCGCATCGTCTCCTGCGTGGGCGGCATGGACCCGGTGGCGGAAAAGCGCCTGTTGATGCAGGGCGCGCACATCGTCGTCGGCACGCCGGGCCGGTTGCGCGACCACCTGGAGCGCAACAACCTCGCCCCCGCCGCGCTTCGCGCCGTGGTGCTGGACGAGGCGGATGAGATGCTGGATCTGGGCTTCCGTGAGGAACTGGAGGCCATCCTCGACGAGGTGCCGGCCGAGCGACGCACGCTGATGTTCTCGGCCACCGTGCCGCGCGGCATCGCGGCCCTGGCCAAGAGCTACCAGCGCGACGCGCTGCGCATCGAGGCCACCAGCCAGGGCGAGGCGCATGGCGACATCGAATACCGCGCCGCCCTCGTCGCCCCGCATGAGCTGGAGCGCGCGGTGGTGAACGTGCTGCGCCTGGAGAACCCGCGCATCGCCATGATCTTCTGCGCCACGCGTGCCACGGTCGCGCGGCTGCGCGGCAATTTGTCGGAACGCGGCTTCTCCACCGTGGCGCTTTCCGGCGAGCTCTCCCAGACCGAGCGGCTGCGCGCGCTGCAAAGCCTGCGCGACGGGCACGCGCGCATCTGCGTGGCGACCGACGTGGCCGCGCGCGGCATTGACCTGCCCGATCTCGGCCTCGTCATCCATGCGGAACTGCCGCGCGACCCGGAGACGCTGCTCCATCGCAGCGGCCGCACGGGGCGCGCCGGGCGCAAGGGTGTCAGCCTGCTTCTGGTGCCGCACATCCGCCGGCGCCTCGCGGAGCGGCTGTTGCAGGCGGCGAAGGTGAAGGCGAGCTGGGGCCCCGCGCCCTCGGCCGAGGCCATCCGCGCGCGCGATGCCGAGCGCCTGGCGGAACAGGCCCTGGCGCTGGCCGCCGAGGAACCAGCGGAACAGGACCTCGCCATCGCGCGGCGCCTGCTGGCCGAACCGGCGCTGTCCGGGCGCGGGACGGAGGCGCTGGCCGCCGCGCTGGTGCGCGTGCTGCGCGCGCCGCTGCCGGCGCCGGAGGAACTGTCCGAAATCCAGGAACGCCCCGCCCCGCGCGGCACCTTTCCGCGCGACTCCGGGCCGCGCGACCCGCGCCCCACCCCGGAAGAGGGCGGCGGCCAGGGCGTGTGGTTCCGCATGGATGTGGGCCGCGCGCAGAACGCCGATCCGCGCTGGCTGCTGCCCTTCCTCTGCCGCCGTGGCCATGTGACGCGGCAGGAAATCGGCCGCATGCGGATCATGGAGCGCGAGACGCAGTTCGAGGTGGCGCCCTATGCCGCCGGCCGCTTCGCCACCGCCGCGCGCCGCGCCGTGGGCGAGGATGCGAATATCCGCGTGGAGCCGATGCAGAACCTGGATCGCCCAGGGGGCCGTCCCGCGGGCCGCAAGCCGCCGCCGCGGCGCTGAGCGCTACGCCTCCGCGCGGGGGGCGAGGCGCAGGCGCAGGCTGAACGCATCCAGCAAGCCCGGCATGGGCTTGCCGGGATCGAGCGTCCGCGGCTCCACCACCGACACGTCGCGCGCCATGATGATGGGCGCCAGCACCGCGCTCGCCAGCATGGGCACCAGGTGCCGCGCCGGGCAGATGCCCGGGCCGCCGCTGAAGGGAATGAGGGGCCAGCCGCCCTCGCGCGGGCGGTTCTGCCATTGCTCCGGGTCGAAGCGGTGGGCGTTGTCCAGCGTCTCGTCGTCGCGGTGGAAGAAGGGCGCGTAGATGATGAGGTGCGCGTCGCGCGCCAGGCTGTCCGCGCCCCAGGACGTCTCCTGCCGCGTCTCGCGCAGGATGACGGGGGTGGTGGGCCAGAGGCGCAGCGCCTCCAGCACCGTGCCGCGCAGATAGGGCAGCTTCGCGCGCGTCTCGGCCGTCGCCACATCCTCGCGCGCGCGCGCCATGCCGTCCGGGTGCGCGGCCAGCAGGGCCAGGGCGCGGAAGGCCGCCATCGCCCCCGGCTCGAAGGCAAAGAGCCAGTGCGCCACCTGGTGCGAGGGCGCCTCATTCCCCTGCTTGTCGGCGGCCGCGATCATGGCGGCGAGCGTCCCGGGCTCGGCGCGTTGCAGGTAATGGTCCACGCGCGCGTGGAACTCCGCCAGCAGCCCCCTCCGGCGTGGGTGCAGGAAGGCCCAGTTCGCGGCCTGGCGCAGCTTGGCCAGCATCTCCGTCACGGCCTCGTCGTCGCGCGCCGCCTCGCCCAGGGTGACGCGGCGGACCATGGCGTGCCAGGCGGCGTTGAAGGGGCCCCATTCCAGGTCCCCATGTGTGCCCGTCTCGCGCAGCAGGCGGCTTGCCTCCTCCTCCGCCACGGCCACGAATTGCGCGGCCATGCGGTGCACGTCGTGCTGGCTGTCCAGCACCTCCTCGTTGAAGCGGCGGCGCACGGCGCGGTCCGGCCCCTCCGAGATCAAGGAGGCATGCGGCTCCAGATGCGCCAGCGCCGCGCGCTTCTCGCGGCTGGCGGGCGAGAAGACCTCCGTGTCGCCCAGCACGCGGTGCACATCCTCCGGCGCCAGCACCAGCACCTGGGTGCGGAAGGGCAGGTTCATCACCAGCGGGCCCGTGCCATAGGTCGCGCGCAGCTTCTGCATGCGGCGCACGCCGCGGCTGTCGAGGTCCAGCCGCTCCGCCAGGCGCGTGACCTTGGGGCGGCGGATGATGACGCCCTTGGCGAAGGTGGGGCCGATGACCTCGGCGAGGGTCGCGATGGTGTCGGCGAGGCTGGCGCGCTTGAGGCCCTGCATGGCGGCGTCTCCTTTCCGTGTTCCGGAAAAAACGGGCGCGGGGCGATAGGGTTGCCCCTCCAGGGCTTGTCGCGCCGTGCTGTTTTCCGCAGCGTGGCGCCGTGCGGAACGGGTGGTTGGCGATGGCGAATTCGGCGCTGGTGCTGGGGGCGGGAATGGTGGGCGTCTCGGTGGCGCTGCATCTGCAACGGCGCGGCTGGGATGTGGCGCTGCTGGACCGCGATGGCGCGGGCGAAGGCGCCTCCTTCGGCAATGGCGGGCTGATCCAGCGCGAGGCGGTCTTTCCCCACCCCTTCCCGCGCGAGTTTTCCGAACTCCGCCGCATGGCGTCCAACCGCACGGTGGAGGTGGCCTATCACCCCTCCGCGCTGCCCGGCCTCGCGACACCGCTGCTGCGCTACTGGTGGCATTCGGAGCCACGCCGCTACGCCGCCGCCGTCGCGGGCCATGCGGCGCTGATCGCGACCTGCCTGGATGAGCACATGGCCTTGGCACGGGACACCGAGGCCATGGCGCTGATGCGGCCCATCGGCTGGATGCGGCTCTACAACGACCAGGCCAAGCTCGACGCCGCGCTGGCCCAGGCCGAGGCGGCGCGCCAGGGTTTCGGCATCAACTACACCCTGCTGGACAGTGCCGCGTTGGCGGCGGCCGAGCCGCATCTGAAGGTGTCACGCCTCGGCGCCATCCATTTCACCGACCCTGTCTCGGTCAGCGACCCGCACGCATTGACGCTGTCCTACCTGCGCCGCTTCGAGGAGGCGGGCGGCCGCTTCCTGCGCGGCGATGCCACCACGCTGGAACGCGCGGGCAGCGGCTGGCGCGCGGGCGGCGAGGAGGCGGCGCATGTGGTGGTGGCGTTGGGCGCCGCGGCGGGGCGCGTCACGGGCAAGCTGGGCTATGCGCCGCCGCTCTTCGGCAAGCGTGGCTATCACCGGCATTTCCGGATGGAGGGCAATGCGGTGCTGAACCGGCCCATCCTGGATGTGGGCAGCGGCTTCCTGCTCGCCCCCATGCGGGCCGGCGTGCGGCTGACCACGGGCGCCGAATTCACGCGCGACGAAGCCCCGCCCACACCCGTGCAACTGGCCCGCGCCGAGCCCATCGCGCGCGGCCTGCTGCCGCTGGCGGAGGCGGTGGAGGAGACGCCCTGGATGGGTGTCCGCCCCTGCACGCCCGACATGCTGCCCGTCATCGGGCCCATGCCCGGACAGGCGAATGCCTGGTGCGCGTTCGGACACGCGCACCAGGGCTTCACCCTCGGCCCCAGCACGGGGCGACTGCTGGCGGAAATGATGGTGGGCGAGGGGCCCTTCCTGGACCCCTCGCCCTATCGCGCGGACCGGTTTCAGCGCGGCTGATTCACCGCTCCGGCTTCGCCTACGCGGATCAGACGCTAGCGGTACATCCGCACGCCATCCCAGCCGCGCTGCTGGCCAACCTCGGCCACGTTCCCGCGCTCATAGCGGGGCAGCTGCTCAAGCTGCTGGCGCGTGAGGTTCATCTCGGCGCGCTCGCCATTGATGTTGATGTTCTCGATCGGCACCACCGCCTGGCGCGCACCGATCCCGAGGAACCCGCCCCACTCCACCACGGCGGCGCGAACGACGCCCTGGCTGTCCACCAGGAGGTTCTCGATCTCGCCGGCGTCACGGCCATTGGCACCGACGACATTCGTGCCAACCAGGGCCGAAGCCTGCTCCAGCGGCACGCCAGCCGCGGCCTGCGGCTGCGCCGGGGCGGGCTGGGCCTCGGCCTGCTGCGCCGGGGCGGGCTGCTGCGCCGCGGCGTCGGGCTGCTGGGCCTCGGCCTGGCGCTCATGCCGCACCGTGGCCTCGCCCTGCTGTTCGTAGCGGATCTGCGGCTGGCCCTCGGCCTGGCGCACGATCACGCGCGGCTCCACCCGCTGCACCTGCACGCGCGGCTGGCCTTCCGAGACGCGCACCTGCGGCTGCGCGGCTTCCGACAGGGCCACGCGCGGCTGTTCCTGCTGCACCTGCACCTGCGGGTCGGGCATCTGCACCGTCACCTGCGGGGCGGGCTGGCGCACGATGATCTCGGGCTGCGGCACGATGACCGTGATCACGGGCTCGGGCTGCGTCACGGTCACCTGCGGCGGCGGCTGCGTGACCTGAAGCTGCGCCGTCGGCTGCTCCACGACCACCGCGGATTCCCGCGCGCCTTCCGCCTGCCCCTGGGCCTGCGCCTGGGCCTGCCCTTGCGCGGGCGGCCCGCCGGCGAGCTGCGCGCGCATCCCGGGGATCACGCCCAGAAGATTCTGGATGGCGGTGCGGGCCTGCTGGGCGTTGACATTGTCACCCTGCAGGGTCTGCTGCGCCGCGGCCACATGCTGCTGGGCGAGGCGATAGCCCTGCTCCTGCCGCTGCGCCTCGGGCACCTGCCCCATGGCCTGCTGCACCTGCTGCACGGCCTGGCGGGCCTGCTGCACGGCCTGGGGCTGGGCATTGCCGCTGCCCTGGAATTGCTGTTGCGCCCGCTGGAGGCGCTGTTCGGCCTGCTGCAGCTGCTGCGCGGCCTGCTGCTGGCCCTGCTGCGCCTGGGCAGGGGCCTGCTGCGGCTGGGCCTGCTGGGCCTGGGCCATGCCGGTGAAGCCGAAGGCGAGTGTCGCGCCGATCGCGGCGGTGGCCAGCAGGCTGGCCCGCCCGGGGCGTTGCCGTGTGATCTCGTTGTTCATGTTCTGCGTCCTCTCTCGTAGGGGCGTAGCGCCGCCGCGGGGGCATCGGTTGCCGTTTCGGACACGCCATTCATGGTAAATGGCCGGGCAGGGACATCCCCGCCCGGCCTGTGCCGTGCCTCAGTTCGAGGCGGGCTGCGGCATCACCGCGCCGGTGTTGCCGTCAATGCGCACGCGCATCTCGCGGTCATCGCGCTTCGCCTGGGCGGTGATGGTGTCGCCGTCGCGGGACACGTCGCTGACCTCGGTGTAGCCGCGCTGCTCCAGCAGGTTGCGGGCCTGGTCCTCGTTCAGCCGCGCCTCGTCCTGCACCTGGCCGGTGCGGGCATTGACGCGCAGGTCCTCGACGTCGCGGCCATAACGCTTGGCCTCGCTCACCTTGAAGTGATCACCGTCACGCTCGATGCCGCTGATGTCGGTGTAGCCGCGGGCGGAGAGCATGCCGCGGATCTGCTCCTCGTTCATCGTGGCCTGCTGGCCAGGAGCGGCGCCGCCCGGACGCATGGGGTCACGCTGGCCGGTGGTGCCGGCCTGCGGCGCGCCGCTCATGCCGGGCTGGGCGCCCATCTGGCCGGGCTGCGTGCCGGTCTGGTCGGGCGTGGTGGCCTGGGCGAAGGTCTGCTGGTCCTGCATCAGCGAACCGCCCTGCGTGCCGCGCTGGCCGCCAGGCTGAGCCGCCCCGCCCTGCGTGCCCTGGCCGGGACGCGTGGCGTCACCCTGGGTGCCGTGCTGCCCGCCCTGCGTGCCGGTCTGGCCGCCGGGGGTCGTGGTGCCGCCCTGCGTGCCGGCCTGGCCGCCCGGCGTGGTCGCGCCGCCCAGCGTGCCGCTGCGGGCGTCAGGCGAAGTCGGGCCGCGCTGGGTGCCAGCCTGGCCGGCGCCCGGCGCGGTGGTGCCGCCCTGCGTGCCAGCGGTTCCGCCCTGCGTGCCGCCCTGGGTCCCACCTTGCGCCATGGTCCCGCCCGCGGCGCTGCCGGGGGAGCTCGGGTTCACGCCCTGCGCGAAAGGCGCGCCGGCGATGCCGATGGCGAAGACGCCCGCGAGCGCCGTGGTGGTGATGAAATGCTTCTTCATGATGACTGTTCTCCTCGAGACGGGTGTAGTTGTGCGGCCCGGAGGCCGCAGTTCTTCCTCCGCGCCTTGCGGCGCGTTGGTTCACGGGTCCCTTGGTCTTGGGGTGGGCGTCGCCGTCCTCGGCTGAGGCCCCCGCTACGGTGCCGCCGCGTGGGCGGCCCTTGCTGAACCAACCCGCCAGCCGCGTGCGGGTTCCGAAAAAACGCCCAAATTATGTCGAAGAGAACCTGCGCGGGGCCTCACGGCCCCGCGCGCAACTCAGCCGATGCGAACCACCAGCTTGCCGAAGTTTTCGCCCTGCAAAAGGCCGATGAAGGCGCGCGGCGCGGCGGCCAGACCCTCGGCCACATCCTCGCGCCAGCGCATGCGCCCCTGGGCGATCAGCGGCGTCATCTCCGCCAGGAAGGCGTCATAGCGGGGCCAGCCGGTGTCGCTGACGATGAAGCCCTGGATGCGCAGCCGCTTCCGCACCACGGGGCCGAGATTGGGGCCCGGCGGCGCGCCGGCCGCATCAGCGCCGGGGGCGATGTTGTATTGCGCGATCATCCCGCACATCACCATCCGGCCGAAATCATTGAAGCGGGGGAAGACCGCCTCCTGCACATGGCCGCCGACATTCTCCCAATAGACGTCAATGCCATCCGGGCAGGCGGCGTCGAGCTGCGGGTTCAGCGGCTGGCGGTGATCGAGGCAGGCGTCGAAGCCCAGCTCCTTCACCACGAAGTCGCACTTGGCCTGGCCACCCGCAATGCCCACCACGCGGCAGCCCCGCGCCTTGGCCAGCTGCCCCACCACCTGGCCCACGGCGCCGGAGGCGGCACTCACCACCACCGTCTCGCCGGCCTTGGGCGTGCCGATATCCTCGAGCCCCACCCAGGCCGTCAGCCCCGGCATGCCCAGCAGACCGAGATAGGCCGAAAGCGGCGCCACCTTCGTGTCCACCTTCCGCAGCCGCGCCGCGTCCATCACGCAGAAGCGCTGCCAGCCCTGGCCGCCCATCACCACATCGCCGGGCTTGAAGCCGGGGTCGTTGGACGCGACCACCTCGCCCACCGTGGCGCCTTCCATGACGGCGCCGAGTTCCACGGGCTTGGCGTAGCTCTTCGCGTCGCTCATCCGCCCGCGCATATAGGGGTCGAGGCTGAGGAAATGCGCGCGGACCAGCACCTGGCCCGGGCCAGGGGTGGGGATGGCGTTTTCCACCACCTCGAAATCCTCGGGCACGGGCGCGCCCTGGGGGCGGCGGCGCAGCAGGACCTGCAGGTTCTTATCGGTCATTCGGAACATCCTTCATCCATCAGCAGGCGGCGCACGGCGTCTTCCTGCACCGAGGAATCGGTGAAGGCCTCGCCGGCGCCGCGCAGCAGCACGAAGCGCATGGCGCCATCGCGCGCCTTCTTGTCGGCCTTCATCCGCGCGATGAGTCGCGTCGCGGAAAACCCGCGCGACAGGGAGGCGATGCGGGCGGGCAGCCCCACCTCGCGCAGATGCTCGCGCACGCGGCCGGGCCATTCCTGGCTGCACAGCCCCATGCGCGCGGAGATCTCGGCGGCGAGGCCCAGGCCCACCGCCACCGCCTCGCCATGCAGCAATTCGCCGCCATAGCCGCACTCGGCCTCCAGCGCGTGGCCGAAGGTGTGGCCGAGGTTGAGCAGCGCGCGGCCGCCCTCGGCCTTGGTCTCGAACTCATCCTCCGCCACCACGGCGGCCTTGAGGCGGCAGCTTTCCAGCACGGCGTGCGTCAGCGCGGCGGCATCGCCCTGCATGGTGGCGGCGCCATTGGCTTCGCACCAATCCCAGAGCGGGCCTTGCAGCAGCCCGTGCTTGGCCACCTCCGCCCAGCCCGCGCGGAGTTCGCGCGGCGGCAGGGTGGCCAGCGTGGCGGTATCGGCCAGCACCAGCTTCGGCTGGTGGAAGGCGCCCACCAAATTCTTGCCGTGCGCGGTGTTGATGCCGGTCTTGCCGCCCACCGAACTGTCCACCTGCGCCAGCAGCGTGGTGGGGCACTGCACGAAGGGCAGGCCGCGCAGCACGGAGGCCGCGGCGAAACCCGCGAGATCCCCCACCACGCCGCCGCCGAGCGCGATCACCACCAGCCGCCGGTCGGCACGCGCGGAGAGGATGGCATCCACCACGCGCTCATATTCCGCGAAGGATTTGCTCGCCTCGCCCGGCGGCACCAGGATTTCGGCGGCGAGCTGGATGCCGCCATCCGCCAACCCTTCGCGCAGCGCGGGCAGGTGCAGCGGGCCCACCGCGGCATCGCTCACCACCACCGCGCGGCGGCCTTCCACCCGCTGCGCGATCTCGGCGCCCGCGCGGCGCAAAAGGCCGGGGCCGATCAGGATGTCATAGGCGCCGCGGGCGAGGGCCACCTGCATGCGCGCGGGCGGGCGATGCGCGCCGATGGCCTCGGCGAGGCGGCGCGTGGTGGTCTCGGGGTTCTCGTCGGTGCAGAGCAAGGTGATGTCGGCCTCGGCATAGCTCGGGTGGCGTTGCGCCATCAGGCGCTCCAGCACCGCGCGCGGGTCGGCGTTCTGGAACATGGGGCGGTGCTCCCGCCCCGCCACGCGGCGCAGCAGCACGGAGAGGCGGCATTTCAACCAGACGGAGAGCGCGCCCGCCTCGCGCACCGCCGCGCGCGTCACGGGGTCCACCCAGGCGCCGCCGCCGGTAGCGAGCACGATGGGCTCGGGCCGCGCCAGCAGCCGCGCGATGACGCGGCGTTCGCCCTCGCGGAAATGCGCCTCGCCATAGCGGGCGAAGATTTCGGTGATGGGAATGCCGGCCGCCGCCTCGATCTCCGAATCGGCGTCCAGAAACGGCATGCCCCAGCGCGCCGCCAGGCGTTTGCCAATGGAGGATTTGCCGGCGCCCGGCATGCCCACGAGCACGATGCTGCGCGCGGATGGCGTTTCGGGAAAAGGGCTCAGGGGGGCGAGGTTGCGTGACACGGCGACGGAAGGTAGCACACGGGCCTGTTCGCGCGAGGGGACGCACCGCCCATCATGTTCCGCCGCCCCATCCTGACCTTGATCCTGCTTCTGCTGCTCGGTGCCGCGGGGGCCGTGCTGTGGTTCGCCGCCTTCCCGCCCCCGGTGACGCCCACGGCGGTGGAACGCGTCATTCCGAATGATCGCTTCCAGGTGAGGTAGCGTGTCCGGCGCGCTGCTCGAAGCCTTCCTGGAGATGATGGCGGCCGAGCGCGGGGCCGCCCGCAACACCACCGACGCCTATCGCCGTGACCTGGAGGATGCGCTGGTCGCCCTGGGCGGCGATTTGGCGACGGCCGACCCCGATTCGCTGCGGACCTATCTGCGCGGCCTGGCCGCCATCGGCCTCTCACCCCGCACCCAGGCGCGGCGGCTCTCCGCGCTGCGGCAATTCTACCGCTTCCTGGCGCGTGAGGGCCACCGCGCCGACGACCCGACCGAGCTGCTGGACAGCCCCAAGCTGCCCGCCCCCCTGCCCCGCGCCTTGACCGAGGCCGAGGTGCAGGCCCTGCTGGCCGGCGCCGAAACCCTGCCCGAGGGCAAGGCCGCGCTGGCCGTGGCCGCCATCGAGATGATCTATGCCTCCGGCCTGCGCGTCTCCGAACTGGTGACGCTGCCCGCCGGCGCGCTGCGCGAGGACACACCGCTGGTCATGGTGCGCGGCAAGGGCGGGCGGGAACGTCTGGTGCCGCTGTCACGCCGCGCGAAGGAGGCGGCGGCCCAGGCACGGGCGGGGCTGGTGGAAAGCACCAAGGGCAGACCGCGCACAGGGCGCTATCTGCTGCCCTCGCGCGGGGCCAATGGCCACATGACGCGGCAGAGCGTGGGGCTGCTGCTGAAGCAGGCGGCCGAGGCGGCGGGGCTCGACCCCGAGCGCGTGAGCCCCCACGTGCTGCGCCATTCCTTCGCCACGCACCTGCTGGCGCGCGGCGCTGATCTGCGCAGCCTGCAGATGCTGCTGGGCCATGCCGACATCGCCACCACGCAGATCTACACGCGCGTGATGGAGGAGAAGCTGCGGGCGGTGCTGGCGGAGCACCACCCGCTCGCGGCGGGTTAGTTCAGGCCCGCACCTGCCGCAGGAACTCCGACGCCTTGCCGCGCAGCGATCCCGCCTGGTCCGCCAGATCATTGGCCGCTTCCAGCACATGGCCGGCCGCGCCGCCCGTCTCGCCCGAGACGCGGCGCACATCCTCGATGCGGCGCGCCACCACGGCCGTGCCGTCGGCGACCAGCGTGGCGCTGCGGGCGATCTCGCGCGTGGCGGCCCCCTGTTCCTCGACGGCGGCGGCGATGGCGGCCGTCACCTCGTTCATGCGCTCGATGGTGGCGGTGATGGAGCGCAACGCCGTCACCGCCTGCTCGGTGGTGCCCTGGATGCCGCCGATCTGCGCCGCGATCTCCTCCGTCGCCTTGGCGGTCTGGGCGGCCAGGTTCTTCACCTCGCTCGCCACCACGGCGAAGCCCTTGCCGGCTTCACCGGCGCGCGCGGCCTCGATGGTGGCGTTCAGCGCCAGCAGGTTCGTCTGGCCCGCGATGTCGCTGATCAGCCGCACCACATCGCCGATGCGCTGCGCGGCCTGGGCCAGGCCCTGCACCGTGCCGTCGGTCGCCCGCGCCTCCTCGGCCGCGCTGCGCGCCACCTGCGCGCCCTCGGACACCTGGCGCGTGATCTCGGCCACCGAGGCGGCCAATTCCTCGGCGCTGGCCGCCACGGCCTGCACATCGGCGCCGGCGCGGGCCGAGGCCTCGGCCACCGCCTCCGCCTCGCGGCCCGACAGCGCGGCAGCCTGGGTCAACCCGTTGGCGGAAGTCTGCATCTGGCCCGCCGCATTGGCCACGGCGTCCACCACGCCACCCACCTCGGCCTCGAAGCTGTCGGCCAGGCGGGCCTGGGCCGTCACCAGCTGCCAGGTGAGCATGGGGCCCATGTAGCGGCCCTCGCGGTCCCGGATGGCGGTGACGTTCAGCTCGATCACCTCGCCGCCCAGGCTGATGCGGGTGCGGTGCGGCAGGTGGCGGTCATCCACCATCATCTCGCGCTGGTGCGCGGGGTTCTTGTGGAAGACATCCATGCTGGCGCCCATCAGCGCATCGGCCTTCACCGGCAGCACATGCTCCACCGCGCGGATCACGCGCACGGCCTCGGGGTTCACATAGGTGATGCGGAAATCATCCTGCGGGTTGGCCGTCATGACGCCCAGGTTGAGCTGCTCCAGCATCTGGCCCTGGGCGAAGGCCTTGCGGACCTCGCCACGCAGCCCTTCCAGCGCGCCGGCGATGCGGCCGATCTCGTCCTGGCGGTCCTGGTGCGGCACGCTGGCCGCGGTGTCGCCCGCCGCGATGTCGCGGATGGCGCCGGCCAGCCGCGCCAGCGGCGTGGCGATGGCCCGGGTGGTGAGGAAGGCGAAGGCCAGCATGAAGGCCACGATGACGCCGCCCGTCACCACCACCACCTGCTGCAGCACGGAGGCGCTGTGCATGGCCTCCGCCGCCAGGTCCTCGCTGCTGGCGCGCAGCCCCGCGCCCGCGGTGTCCAGCGTGGCCATCAACGCCTCGCGCGCCGGCGCCAGGCGTTCGGACTGGAGGGTCGCGATCTCGGCGTTGCGCGTCGCCAGCGCCTCGGCCGCGCTGGCCACGGCGGTGCCGGCATTGGTCAGGCGTTCCGCCTCGAAGCGCATGCTCTCCGGCACCTGGGAGGCGAAGCGCCGCCCATGCACGCGTGACTGCGCGGCCGCGCGCCGCAGCCGGTTGACCGCCCCCGCATCCCCGGTGGCGAGATAGCGCTGCGCGCTGAGCCGCGACTCATTCACCGCCTGCACATAGGTGTTCAGCGTGTCGCGCAGCTCCTCGCGCTGCTCGCCCTCGGCGGCGAACTGGACATTGGCGTTGGAGGCCTCCACCGCATGGTCGAAATCGGGCTGGCGGGCGAAGAACTCGCCGTCGCGCGTGGCCAGCAGCGCGGCGCGCGCCTGCACCAGGGCGGCGGCCAGCGCCTCCAGCTCCCGCAGCCGGGCCTCGGCGGCGGAAAGTGCCGCCAGCACGGCGGGGCCGGCCGTGCCCGCGCGCTCCCGCGCCGCGCCCAGCGCGGCGGTGGCATCGGCCAGGGCGCGGCGCTGGGCCTCCGCCTCCCGCTCCAGCTCGGGCGTTGACTGGGCCAGGACCACGCCACGTTCGTGGCTGTAGGCACGCCAGACCCCCTGCCCGACCTCGATGGAGTATTGCCTTGCCTCGCTGCCCTGCCGCGCCTCGCCATTGGCGCGCTCCAGCTGGTTGGCCTGGAACATCACGGCCGCGGCGAGCGCCGTCAGCAAGGTGATGGTCAGGCCCGCGCTGATGGACAATTTCGTCGCGACACGCAGGTTATTGAACAGACGCATGGGTTTTCCTCGCAGGCCGATCCCGCAAATCATTGCGCCCGCCTGCTTAAGCGAGGATGAACACCACCCCCTCGACAGGCCGGGCGACCCCGCCCAACTTGCGGCCACAACCGGAGGCCCCCGCCCATGATGTTCGATTTCGAGAAGATGTCCCCCGCCGACTGCTACAAGCTGGTGGTCAGCACCGTGGTGCCGCGCCCCATCGCCTGGGTGGTGACGCAGGACGAGGCGGGCGTGGTGAATGCCGCCCCCTATTCCTTCTTCAACGCCTTTTCCTCGAACCCCGTGGTGGTCGGCATCGGCTGCGGCCCGCGCCCCGAGGGCAGCCCCAAGGACACGCTGGCGAACATCAAGGCCACCGGCCAGTTCGTGGTGTGCCTCGTGCCCTATTCCCACATCCAGCACATGAACATCACGGCCACCGACTTCGCCCCCGGCGTGGACGAGCTGGCCGAGGCGGAACTGACCCAGGTGCCGTCCAGCAAGGTGAAGCCGCCCCGCATCGGCGAAAGCCCGGTGGCGCTGGAATGCGAGACCTTCCAGCTGGTCGAGGCGGGGGAGCACACCATCGTGCTGGGCAAGGTCGTGGGCATGCATGTGCGCGACGACGCGGTGATGGACCCCGCCCGCCACTACATTGATACCCCCAAGCTCGACCTCGTGGGCCGCATGCATGGCCGCGGCTGGTATGCCCGCACCACCGACCGGGTGGAGGTGCCCCGCCTGACCATGGCGGAATGGGAGGCCCGCAAGAACAAGAAGGGGTGACCCGCCGGGGCATGGCGGGCCCGGCCGCCTTCGGGTAAGGCTGGGCGAGATGAGAATGCCTCGCACCTTCCCATGGGCGTAACGACCGCCACCCCCAGCATGGCCCGCCCGCGCCGCACCCCGGCCTGGGCGCGGCTGACGCTGCTGGTGGCCCTGGTGCTGGCCATGCCCATCGGGGCGGTGCTGGCGGCGGCCGTGACGCCGGCGGGCGCCGTGTGGTGGCACATCGCCACCACCTTCCTGCCCGAGATGCTGGCCACCACCCTCGTTCTGGGGCTGCTGGTGGCGCTGCTGGCCGGCAGCGCGGGGGCCGTCACCGCCTGGCTGGTCACATGCTGCCGCTTCCCGGGGCACCGGGTGCTGGAGGTGGCGCTGCTGCTGCCGCTGGCCATGCCGGCCTATGTCGCCGGCTATGCCTGGACCTGGCTGATGGACGTGGCGGGGCCGGCGCAGAGCATGGTCCGCGACGTGACGGGGCTGCGCTTCGGGGAATACTGGTTCCCGGAGATGCGCAGCCTGGAGGGGGCGGCGCTGGTGCTCTCCATGGTGCTCTACCCCTATGTGTATCTGCTGTGCCGGGCGGCCTTCCTGGCGCAGTCCACCTGCCTGGTGGAGGTCTCGCGCACGCTGGGCCATTCGCTCTCGCGCGTGTTCTGGCATGTGGCGCTGCCGCTGGCGCGGCCGGCCCTGGCGGCGGGCATCGCGCTGGTGCTGATGGAGACCTTCGCCGATTTCGGCACGGTGCAGTATTTCGGCCTGCGCACCTTCACCACCGGCATCTACGAGGCCTGGTTCGGCATGGCCGACCGGGGGGCCGCCAGCCAGTTGGCCGCCGTGCTGCTGATGTGCGTGGCCCTGTTGCTGGCGCTGGAACATGCCAGCCGCGGCGGCCGCCGCTTCCACCCCATGACCACGCGCCACGCCCCCTTCCAGCCCGTGCCGCTGCGCGGCGTGAAGGCGGCGCTGGCGCTGCTGGCCTGCCTGGCGCCATTGGCGCTGGGCTTCCTGGTGCCGGCGGGCGCGCTGTTTGCCCTGATGCTGGAGGCGGGGGACCCGCTGGCGCCGCACCGCTTCCTGCCCTTCCTGCTGAACTCGCTGACGCTCGCCTCCATCACGGCGGTGCTGGCCGTGATCATCGCCGCCTGGCTGGCCTGGGCGGCGCGGCTGCATCCGGGGCGGGGGCAGCGCGTGGCGAACCGCGTGGTCTCGCTCGGCTATGCCGTGCCGGGCTCGGTCATCGCGGTGGGGGTTCTGGTGCCCTTCGGCCTCTTCGACAACGCGCTGGATGCCTGGATGCGGAGCAGCTTCGGCTTCGGCACGGGGCTGCTGCTGTCGGGCACCATCGTGGCGCTGGTCTTCGCCTATCTCTCGCGCTTCCTGGGCGTGGCCCTGCAGGCGGTGGAAAGCGGGCTGACGCGCCTCAAGCCCTCCTTCCAGATGGCCGCGCGCTCCTTGGGCTGCGGGCCGGGCGAGGCGGTGCGGCGCGTGGAATTGCCGCTCTCGCGCGGGGCCATCTTCACCGCGGCGATCCTGGTCTTCGTGGACACGATGAAGGAGCTGCCGGCCACGCTGATCGTGCGGCCCTTCGACTTCGACACGCTGGCGGTGCGCGTCTACAACCTCGCCTCCGATGAGCGTCTGGCGGAGGCCAGCACCTCCGCGCTGCTCATCGTGTTGGCAGGGCTTCTGCCGGTGGTGGCGCTGACGCGGGCGATGCGGCGGCGGTAGCGTCGGATCGTCTTCGGTGCAGTCACCGAAGACGTTAATCCGCCGCGTCAGCAAGCAGGCGCAAGCGCGCGATGGCGATCACCGCCCGCGCCTCGCGCGTCAGCGCGTAGTTGTCCAGCGCCTCGGGGCGCGCCCAGGCCACCGCGTCCACGTCGTCGCCGGGCCGCGCCTCGCCGCCCGCCCATTCGCCGCAGAAATCCACGATGGTGTAGTGGTAGCGCACGGCGCCCGCCTCATCATGGGTGACGGCGTCCACCACATCGGCCAGCAGCAGGGGGCCGACCTCGATGCCCGTCTCCTCCAGGAGTTCGCGCCGCGCGGCCTCCTGCACCGTCTCGCCCAGATGCTGCGCGCCGCCGGGCAAGGACCAGGAGCCGATGCGCGGCGGCTTCCCACGGCGGACCAGCAGCACCTCCTCGCCCCGGAAGGCGATGACGCCGATGCCGATCCAGGGGCGGTCGGGATATTCGCGGGACATCAGGGCAGCAGATCAGCCAGGCGCGGGACCAGCGCCTTCTCCTTCCAGTCGCCCACGCGGAAGGCCCAGCCCTGCCAGCGCGCGTGCAGCGCCTGGGCTTCAGGGCCGCCATCGGCGCGCAGCACGAGCCAGAGCTGCCCGTCGAGCATTCGCGGCCAGGCGGTGATGTTCACCTCATCGGTGTAGGTGAAGCGCGCCTCGCCCAAAGCCTCGCCTTCGAGGGCGGTGGCGGGGCGGACATCGGTGAAGGTCAGCAGGTCGAAGGCGCGGCCCACATCCTCCAGCGCGGCCGGGGCGGTGCCGGGGGCTTCGGCGGGCGTGGTCACGCGCAGGGGCGCATCCACCTCCCCCGCGCGTTCCAGCACAAGCGGCGGCTCGCCCGTGCGCTGGATTTCGACACGGCGCAGCCGGTCGGGCGCCAGCATGGCGATCTCGCGGTCCACCCAGAGATTCGGGTCGCCATCCGGCACCACGCGGCCTTCCGCGAGCCAGGAGCGCGCCTCGCCCTCGCGCCGCAGGAAGACGGCATCGGGCACCTGCGCCTGCGGGCGCGTGCGGCGCGTGCCGAGGATCACGTCCAGGATTACGCCGCCCTGCGCGTCCACCACGCGCAGCCGCGTGGCGGTGCTGCCCGGCGAGGTGGGGTCGTCCACGCCGAGGCGCGCATGCAAGGCCGGGTCGCTGGTGCGTTCCTCGACGAGGCGCAGTTCGCTCACGCCCGACAGCAACTCCCGCAGCTTGGGCACGCGCGCCGGGTAGAGGGCCAGTTCCTCCACCACCCAGCCCTCGCCCACGCGGAGCATCGTGCTGCGCTCGGCATTGCGGATGATCTCGACGCGAGCCGCCTGGGGCAGCCGCGTGGCCAGGTCCGGGAAGGCCGGCGCGCCGGGCGTGAAATGCCCCGGCCGCTCGCCCGCCGGTGCCAGCAGGATGGCGGTCGCCACGGCGGCGGCGCCAAGCCCGCCGATGACGAGGACGCTGCGCCGCCGCATCACGCGCGCGCCGCCGCGCGACGCCGCGCGCGCAGCAGCCCCAGCACGATGGCCAGCACCGTCAGCAGCAGCGGCACGGCGACGATGTTCAGGAGGCGCAGGTTGCGGTCCAGCGCCTCGATGTCCCGCCGCAGTTCGAGCTGCACCGCGCGCAGCTGTCGGCGCGTGGCCGCGATCTCCTCGCGCGCGTGCTCGATCTCGGCGCGCTGCGCCTCGGTGATGACCACCTGGTTGGTGTTGCGGGCCCCCTCGCCCGGCGTGCCCTGGCGGAGTTCGCGCAGGCGCCGTTCCGTGGCCTGGAGGCGTTCCGTCAGTTGCCGCTCGGTCTGGCGGAACTGCGCGTCGGCGCGGCGGCGGATGTCCTCCACCACCTCGAAGGGCCGCTGGCTTTCCCCGCGCGAACGCAGGCCGATCATGGCGTCGCTGCCCGAGAGGCTGTCGGCCAGGTTCACCACGAAGGGCCCGTTGTTGGAGAAGGGCGCGATGCTCTGCTGCCCGAAGAATTCCTGCACGCGCACCCAGAAGCGGTCTTCCAGAATGTCGCTGTCATGGATGACGACGAGGTTCGCGGGCCCGTTGCTGCGCGCCAGATGGGTGGGGAAACCCTCCGGCCGCGTGGCGCCTTCCGGCAGGGCCGGCGGCCCGTCCTGGAAGGCCGAGAGCAGATTGCCCCGGATGCGCGCCGCGATCACCCGGCGTTCCCCATCGGCGCGGAACTCCGCCAGGATGCGCGTGGGCGAAGGCTCGCGCCGCACCTGCGCCGCGTCCACCAGCATGGATTGCGCGGAGCTGGTCAGCAGCGGGATGAACTCGATGCCCGCACCCTGCCGCGGGCGCAGATGCCCGGCCGAGGCCACGCTCACCTGTTCCAGCAGCGCGGTGGATTGTTCCTCGCGGTTCAAGCTGTCGCCCTGCAGGTTGAACCAGGCCACATAGTCCACCGCCTGCACGCGCTCATTGGGGCCCGCGCGCACGCGCCAGGCGCCGCGCAGGTCGAGCACCACCTGGTCGGCCGGCGCCTCCACGCCCCAGGCTTCCAGCAGCCGGTCGAGGCGCGAGGCGGTGTCGGTCGGCGGCTGGCCGGTGGGGCCGGGGCGGGTCGCCTGCATCTCGCTGTGCGGGTCGATCATCACGATCAGCCGCCCGCCGCGCATGACGAACTGGTCCACGGCGTATTGCGCGGCCTCCGGCAGGTTCTGCGGATGGGCCAGCAGCAGCACCTGCACCTCGGCCGGGATCACCTGGGCGTCATAGCCCAGCTCCTGCACCGTATAGGCCTCGCGCAGCTGGCGGATCACGATTTGGGGTTGGGCGAGCTGCGGCTGGCGCATCATCATCGCGCGCGGATCGCCGCTCAGCGGCAGGGGCGACAGCACGCCCAGAACGGGCTTGGTCGGGTTCGACAATTCAAAGACCAGCCGCGTCAGATCCGCTTCCAAAAAGCGCTCGCGCTCGGGCTGGAAGAAGGGGATGGCGCGTTCGGTGTCCACGAGGTTCGCGCCGGCCACGCCGAAGAAGACCTGCTCACCGCCCTGGTCCAGCGGCACGCCTTGCAGGCCCAGCGCGATGGCGCGGTCCTCCGTCTCGGAGAAGGGCTCGGGGTCGTAGAGTTCCAGTCGCACCATCCCGCGCGAGGCGGCCACATATTCGCGCAGCATGTCGCGCACGCGCTCGGCATAGGCGCCGTATTGCGGGATCTCGGCGCCCAGGCGGCGCGAATAGAAGAAGCGCAGCGTCACCGGGTCGCGCAGCCCCTCCAGCACCTGCCGCGTGCCGGGCGAGAGGGTGTAGAGGCGGTTTTCCGTCAGATCGAGACGCGCGGAGGACAGCAGCCGGTCGGCCAGCAGATTGACGCCCACGGCCAGCAGCAGCGCGGCCAGCACGCCCAATGTCGAGAAGGCAAGACGGGTGCGGCGCATCAATCGGCCTTCCTGTGTTCGAGGATGGCGGCGTTCAGCAGCAGCCAGACCGCGATGAAGCTCGCGAAGAAGATGACATCCCGCGCCGCGATCACGCCGCGCGCGAAGCCCGAGAAACGCTCGGCGACACTGAGCGACCGCGCCACCTCCGCCAGCCAGGGGAGGTTGGTGGAGAGGAACTCCGTCACGATGGTCGAACCCGCCGCGGCGAACAGGAAGCACCCCGCCACGGCGAGGACGAAGGCGATGACCTGGTTGCGCGTCATGGCCGAGATGGCCGCCCCCACCGCGAGATAGGCGCCCGCCACCATCAGGCAGCCGAGATAGCCGGTCAGGATCACGCCATTGTCCGGCTCGCCCAGGTAGTTGACGGTGAGGACCAGCGGGAAGGTCAGCGCCAGCGCCACGGCGCAGAAGGCCCAGGCGGCGAGGAATTTCCCCACGACAGCCTGCCCGGCGGTGATGGGCAAGGTGAGCAGCAGTTCCACCGTGCCCAGGCGACGTTCCTCGGCCCAGAGCCGCATGGTCAGCGCCGGCACCAGGAACAGGAACAGCCAGGGCACGAAGTTGAAGAAGGGCAGCAAATCCGCCTGGCCGCGCGCGAAGAAGCCGCCCACGGTGAAGGTCAGCGTGCCCGACATCACCAGGAAGATCACGATGAAGACGGTGGCGACCGGGGTCGCGAAATAGGCGGCGAATTCGCGCCGCGCCACAGCCAGCATGGCCCTCATGCCGCATCCCTCATGGTCAGGTCCCGGAACACCTCGTCCAGGCTGCGGCCATCCGCCACCAGTTCGGCGGGCGTCGCATCGGCCAGCACCCGGCCGCGCGCGATGATGATGGCGCGGGTGCAGAGCGCGCCGACCTCTTCGAGAATGTGCGTCGAGATGATGATGGCCTTCTGCGGCGCCATCTCGCGGATCAGGCCGCGCACCTCATGCTTCTGGTTGGGGTCGAGGCCATCCGTCGGTTCGTCCAGCACCAGCACCGGCGGGTCATGCAGCAGGGATTGCGCGAGGCCCACGCGGCGCTTGAACCCCTTGGACAGCGTCTCGATGGGCTGGAGGCGCACGCCCTCCAGCTGCGTCAGCGCCATGGCGCGGTCCACCTCGGCCCGGCCCACGCCGCGAATCCGCGCGCAGAAGCGGAGAAAATCCTCGACGGCCATCTCGGGATAGGTGGGCGCGCCCTCCGGCAGGAAGCCCAGATGCCGCTTGGCGGCGACGGGGCGTTCCACCACATCCTCGCCGCAGATGCGCGCCGTGCCCTCGCTGGGCAGCATGAAGCCCGCCAGCATCCGCATGGTGGTGGATTTGCCGGCGCCGTTGGGGCCGAGGAAGCCCACCACCTCGCCCCGCGCCACGTTGAAGGACACGCCCTCCACGGCGGTGAAGCCACCGAAGCGTTTCGTCAGGCCCTCGATCTCGATCAGTGCGGTCACGATGCCCCCTGCATACTCCGGCGCCTCGATTTAAAAGCCTGGGGCGGCAATGCAACCCATGCGGCCGGCCTCACCCCGCGGCCAGATAGGCCGCCGCCTCCTCCTTGCCGAACAGCGCCAGCAGGGTGCGGGCGGCCTGGCCGCGCGGGGTGGTCAGGCCGGGGTCGCGGTGCAGCAGCAATTCGGCGTCCTGCGCGGCCATGGCGATCAGGTCCCGCATGCGGGAGGCGGCGCGCTGGGCCGCGGCCTCGTCCTCGCCGCGCAGGGCCAGTCGGTAGAGAAGCTGGCCGGCCTGGCGGGTGCCCAGCGCATCGCCGCCGCCGCGAATCCGCAAATCCTCCTCCGCGATCACGAAGCCGTCCTCGGTGTCGCGGAGGATGAGCAGGCGTTCCTTCTCCCGCTCGGACAATGCCTCGGAATGGACAAGCAGGCAGGAGGAAGGCCGCGACCCCCGCCCCACCCGTCCGCGCAGCTGGTGCAGGGCGGACAGGCCGAAGCGTTCCGCCTGCTCGATGAGGATGATGGTCGCCTCGGGCACGTCCACGCCGACCTCGATGACGGTGGTCGCCACCAGGATCTGCGTGCGCCCGGCCGCGAAATCGGCGAGCGCGCCTTCGCGGAGCGGCATGTCCAGCTCGCCATGCGCCAGGCCCACGCGGCCCGGAAAACGTTCGGAAAGTTCCGCGAAGCGGGTTTCGGCGGCGATGCTGTCGTCATGCTCGCCGCCGGTGATGGCGCGGACCACCCAATAGGCGCGCTCCCCCCGCGCGAGCGCGGCGTCGAGGCGTTCGATCACGTCAGGCAGCCGGGCGGCGCTGACGACGCGCGTCGCAATCGGCTGCCGCCCGCGCGGCTTTTCCGAAATGCGCGAGACCTGCATCTCGCCCCACATGGTCAATTGCAGGGTGCGGGGGATGGGGGTGGCCGTCATCACCAGCATGTCCGCCCGCACCCCCTTGGCGGCCAGTTCCAGGCGCTGGGCCACGCCGAAGCGGTGCTGTTCGTCCACCACGGCCAGGCCGAGGTCGTGGAACTCCACCCCCTCCTGGAACAGCGCATGGGTGCCGATGGCGAGCTTGATGGACCCGTCCGCGAAGCCGGCCAGCACCCGCCGCCGCTCCGCCCCCTTCACGCTGCCGGCGAGCAGGGCGACGGGCACGGGGCTCAGCGCCTCCAGGGTGCGGAGGTGCTGCCGCGCCAGGATTTCCGTGGGAGCCATCAGCGCGGCCTGGGCCCCGGCCTCGACGGCCTGGAGCATGGCCAGCACCGCCACCAGCGTTTTCCCCGAGCCCACATCGCCCTGCAGCAGGCGCAGCATGCGGTGCGGGGCTTCCATGTCGGCGCCGATCTCGGCCAGCGCCATGGCCTGCCCGGGCGTGGGTTCATGGCCGAAGCGGGCGAGGGCCTGGGCGCGGAGACTGCCATCCCCCCGCAGCGCGCGCCCCGGCACGGCACGGTTGCGTCGCCGCAGCAGGGCCAGGGCCAGTTGGTCCGCCAGCACCTCGTCATAGGCCAGGCGTTCCCAGGGGGCCGCGCCAGGACGGCGCTCGGGCAGGTGCAGGGCGCGGAGGGCAGAGGCAAAATCCGGCCATTTCTCGCGGGCCAGCAGGGGGGCGTCGTGCCATTCGGGCAGGCCGGGCAGCAAGGCGAGCGCGGCACGGATCGCGGGGGCCAGGTGGCCGCGCTTCAGCCCCTCGGTCAGCGGCCAGATGGCCTCCAGGGTCGGCAGGGCGGCCGGGTCCGCCGCCACCTCGGGGTTGATGCAGGAAAACCCCTCCCCCTCCGGCCGGATTCGCCCCGCGATCCAGCGGGGCAGGCCGCGCGGCAATTGCCGCTCCACCGTGCCCAGGAAGCCGCCCATGAAGCGCAGGGTGACGCCCTGTTCGGTGCGGACCTCGATATAGCGGCGGCGGGTGGCGCGGCTTTGCGCGGCGCGGGCGGCCAGCGGCGTCACGGCCAGGATGGCGTCCACCCCCTCCGGCGCCTCCTCCGGCCGGGCCACGGCCACACGTTCGGTGATCCGCTCCGGCAAATGGAACACCAGGTCCAGCACCCGCCCGCCGCCGGCCGCCTTCTCGATCAGCGCCGCGCGCGCGGGCCCGACCCCGGGCAGCGAAGCCAGGGGCGCAAACAGGGCAGAGAGGCTGACAGGATTGAGCACAGGGTCCTATATGCCACCCGTGACCCCGACTGACGAAACCCCCGAGCTTCCGCCCCGCGAACGCCGCCTCCTGTTCCGCGCCTTGCACCGCGGCACGAAGGAATGCGACCTGATGCTGGGCGGCTTCGTCCGCCGCCATATCGCGAGCCTGGACGCGGCCGCGCTGGAGGAGCTGGAGGCCATCCTGGAAATGCCCGATGTGGATTTGGCGGACTGGCTCTCCGGCCGCCGCCCCATCCCGGCCGAGGCCCAGGGGCCGCTGCTGCTGCGAATCGCCGCCGAATCGGCCACGCCCGGCGCCGGCAAGCCGGACCATCTGCGATGACGCTGGACGTCCATGGCACGCCCGAGGGCTATGACGCCCTGCTGATCCGGGCGCGCCGGGCGGAAAGCCAGGCGCCGGTCCTGCATGTGTGCCGGGACGACGCCCGCATGGCGCGCCTCGCGGACGCCTTGGGCTTCTTCATGCCCGAGGCCGAGATCCTGCGCCTGCCGGCCTGGGATTGCCTGCCCTATGACCGCGTCTCGCCCAACCCCGAGATCGTGGCGGAACGGGTGGCCACCTTGGCCGAACTGGCGGCCCCCGCCGCCCGCCCGCGCATCGTGCTGACCACGGTGAACGCGCTGGTGCAGCGGGTGCCGCCCCGCGCGGTCTTCGCGGGTGCCGCGCTGAACCTCCGCAAGGGCGGGCGCGTGGCGATCGAAGCCGTCACGGGCTTCCTGGAAACCAATGGCTACAACCGCACCGGCACCGTGATGGAGCCCGGCGAATACGCGGTGCGCGGCGGCATCCTGGACCTGTTCCCCTCGGGCGAGGCGGAGCCGCTGCGCATTGATTTCTTCGGCGACGAGATCGAGAGCCTGCGCCGCCTCGACACCGGCACCCAGCGCTCCGGCGCCCAGGTGGACCGGCTGACCTTGCGCCCGGTGGGCGAGGTGTTTCTGGACCCCGCCTCCATCGAGCGCTTCCGCGTCGGCTACCGGGAATTGTTCGGCAACGCCTCGGCCGAGGACCCGCTCTACGCCTCCATCAGCGCCGGGCGCCGCCACCCGGGCATGGAGCATTGGGCCGGGCTGTTCCATGACGGCATGGAGACGCTGCTGGACTACCTCCCCGGCGCCAGCGTCAGCCTGGACCACCAGGCGGAGGATGCGCTGGCCGCGCGCCTGGAAATGATCGCGGACCATTACGAGGCCCGCCGCACCCCCTCGCGCCTCAACGAGAACGAGGTGCCCTACCGGCCCGCCCCGCCGCGCCTGCTGTATCTGGACCGGCGCGGCTGGGACGCCATGCTGGACGGGCTGCAGGTGCTGCGTTTCTCGCCCTTCGCCCAGGCCTCGGGCGCCGCGGGCATGGATGCCGGCGGGCGTCCCGGCCGCCTCTTCGTGGACATCCGCCAGGCGGGGGAAAACGTCTTCCGCGCCTATGCCGCCCATGCCGAGACCGAGCAGGGCCGCGGCCGCCGCCCCATGCTGGCCGCCTGGACCCGCGGCTCGCGCGAGCGCCTCGTGACCCTGCTGCGCGAGAACCGCGTGGCCGCCGAGCCGGTGGAGGATTGGTACGCCTTCCAGAAGCTCGCCCCCGGCGTGGTGGGCGTCGGCATCCTTGGCCTGGAACGCGGCTTCATCGCGGATGGCCTCTCCATCACGGCCGAGCAGGATCTGCTGGGCGAGCGCATCGCCCGCCCCGCCCGCCGCCGCAAGCGCGCCGACCAGTTCATCGCCGACGCCACGCAGATCGAGGTGGGCGACCTGCTGGTCCATGCCGACCACGGCATCGGCCGCTATGACGGTCTGGCGACACTCGACGTCGGCAACGCCCCGCATGACTGCCTGCGGCTGATCTATGATGGCGGCGACAAGCTGTTCGTCCCCGTCGAGAACATCGAGATCCTCTCGCGCTTCGGCACCGAGACGGCGGGTGTCGCGCTGGACAAGCTGGGCGGCGCCTCCTGGCAGGCGCGCAAGGCCAAGGCCAAGCAGCGCATCGCGGACATGGCCGCGGGCCTCATCCGCATCGCCGCCGAACGCCAGACGCGCGAAGCCCCCGTCATTGCGCCCCCCGAGGGCAGCTATGACGAATTCTGCGCCCGCTTCCCCTATGCCGAAACCGAGGACCAGGGCCGCGCCATCGCCGATGTGCTGGAAGACCTCGCCGCCGGCCGCCCCATGGACCGGCTGATCTGCGGCGATGTCGGCTTCGGCAAGACGGAGGTGGCGCTGCGCGCCGCCTTCACCGTCGCCATGGCCGGGTCGCAGGTGGCAGTGGTGGTGCCGACCACGCTGCTGGCCCGCCAGCACTACCGCACCTTCACCGCCCGCTTCCAGGGCCTGCCCGTTCGCATCGCGCAGCTCTCGCGCATGGTGACGGCGAAGGAGGCGGCCGAGGTGAAGGCCGCACTCGCCGATGGCACGGTGAACATCGTCGTCGGCACGCACGCGCTGCTGGGCAAGGGGATCACCTTCGCCGATCTCGGCCTCGTCATCGTGGATGAGGAGCAGCATTTCGGCGTGAAGCACAAGGAACGCCTGAAGGAACTCGAAGCCGGCGTGCATGTGCTGACGCTGACCGCCACCCCCATCCCGCGCACCCTGCAACTGGCGCTGTCCGGCGTGCGCGAGATGAGCGTGATCGCGACCCCGCCCGTGGACCGCCTGGCCGTGCGCACCTTCATCATGCCCTGGGACGGGCTGGTGCTGCGCGAGGCCATCCAGCGCGAACGCTTCCGCGGCGGCCAGATCTTCTGCGTGGTGCCGCGCATCGAGGACATGGCCCGCATGGCCGAACGCCTCGCGGAAATCGCGCCCGAGACGCGCGTGGTCCAGGCGCATGGCCGCCTTTCCGCCACCGAGCTCGAACAGGTGATGACCGAGTTCGCGGATGGCAAATACGACATCCTCCTCGCCACCAACATCGTGGAATCCGGCCTCGACATGCCGGCGGTGAACACGCTCATCATCCACCGCGCGGACATGTTCGGCCTCGGCCAGCTCTACCAGCTGCGCGGCCGCGTGGGGCGCGGCAAGCAGCGCGGCTATGCCTACCTGACCTGGCCCGCGCATCATCGCCTGGCGCCCACCTCGCAGAAGCGGCTGGAGGTGATGCAGACGCTGGACAATCTCGGCGCCGGCTTCACCCTCGCCAGCCACGACCTCGACATCCGCGGCGCGGGCAATTTGCTGGGCGAGGAACAGTCCGGCCAGATCCGCGAGGTCGGCATCGAGCTCTACCAGGAGATGCTGGAGGAGGCGGTGGCCGATCTGCGCGCCGGCTCGCGCGCCAAGCGCGAGTCCGAGGGCAATTTCACGCCGCAGATCAACCTCGGCCTCGCCGTGCTGATCCCGGAGAACTACGCGAATTGCCGCTTGGCCTCTACCGCCGCATCGGCAGCCTCGCCACCGAGGGCGAGGTGGAGGCCATGGCCGCCGAACTGGCCGACCGCTTCGGCCCCATCCCGCCCGAGGTGGAGAACCTCTTGCAGGTGGTGGCGCTGAAGCTCGCCTGCCGCGCGGCGGGCGTGGAGAAGGTGGATGCCGGCCCCAAGGGCGTGGTGCTGGCCTTCCACAAGGGCCGCTTCGCCAATCCGGGCGGGCTGGTGAACTGGGTCCAGGCGCAGAAGGGCGTGGTGGTGCTGCGCCCGGACGGGAAGATGGTGCTGGCCCGCGAACTGCCCTTCGACGCGCGGATCAAGGCCGCGCGCGGGCTGGTGTCCAACGTGCTGAAGGTGGCGAAGCAGGCGGCGTAGCGGCCGATCGCCGGAGGCGTAAATCGGCCGCCACGAGGCCGCCCGCGCGCCCTCAGCACTCCAGCTTCGCCGCCAAATCCACGAAGCTCTCCGCCACGCAATCCCACGGGTCCTCGGCCACGAGGTCCGTGCCCTGCGCCGGCCCATGCTCCGTCGGCCGCGCCACAAAGGCGGTGGCGAGGCCCGCCTTCCGCGCCGCGCGCAGGTCCCCATTGTGCGCGGCCACCAGGCAGACCTGGTGCGGCGCCATGCCGAGGATTTCGGCCGTGCGCGTATAGGCCTCGCGCTGCGGCTTGTAGGCCTGGGTGGCCTCGGCCCCCAGCACCGCATCCCAGGGAATGCCGGCGCGCTTGGCCATGTTCGCCAGCAGCAGGATGTTCCCGTTGGACGCCGGCGCCAGGAAGTATTTGCGCCGTAGCCGCGACAGACCGAGCAGCACATCCGGCCAGGGGTCGAGCCGATGCCAGGCGCGGTTCAAATGGTCCAGGTCCGCCTCCGAACAGGAAGCGAGGTCGATGCCATGATCCTTCAGCACCAGCTCCAGGTTTTCCCGGTGCAGCACGTCCAGCCGCGTGAAGGGGCGGCGCCCGGCGCGGCATTCCTCCATGGCGGGCTGGTAGCGGCGGCGCCAGGCATCGGCCACCGCGAAGGGGTCGAGATGCGCGCCGCCCCGCGCGGGCAGGAAATCCGCCAGCGCGCGGGCCACGCCGCTGCGCCAGTCCACGACGGTGCCGAACACGTCGAACACCAGGGCCTGCACCTCCTTCATGGCGCGTTCTCCGTCACGGGTGGGCGCTGGTCGAATGCCGCCTTGGGGGCTGGTTGGGCCATGGGTGTTCCTCCTGCGGGGCATACTCCCCCGTCATCCCCGCGTGCGGAAGCCCCGCGGCTGTGGCAAGCTGCGCGCAACACGACAGGAGGACACGATGCCCGAAGGTTCCATGACCCTGCCCGCCCTCGCCGCCATCGAGGCCGTGGTCCGCACCTATCTGGACGGGTTGCATGAGGGCGATGCCGACAAGATCGCCGCCGCCTTCCACCCCTGCGCCCATCTCTACAGCGCGCCCAAGGGCGAGGTGGTGGACTTCCCCCGCGCCGATTGGCTGAAAGCCATCAAGTCCCGCCCCTCGCCGCAGTCGCAGGGGCTGGCGCGGGAGGACCGCATCCTCGCCATTGACATGGCGGGCGATGACGCGGCCTGCGTGAAGGTGCATTGCTGCATCCCGCCGCGCTACTTCACCGATTTTCTGCTGCTGCTGAAGACCAGCGAGGGCTGGCGGATCGTGGCCAAGAGCTTTCACACGGAGCTGCGCTCCTAGTTTTTTTGCCCTCAAGCGCCGGGCGCGGCCTCCGGCCGCTTGGCTTGCGCGCCGCCACGGGGGCGCGGGCCGTGCGGTTGGTCTGGGCGCGGCGCCGGCCTTGCCGGCGCAT
This sequence comes from Roseococcus microcysteis, assembly GCF_014764365.1. Taxonomy (NCBI): domain Bacteria; kingdom Pseudomonadati; phylum Pseudomonadota; class Alphaproteobacteria; order Acetobacterales; family Roseomonadaceae; genus Roseococcus; species Roseococcus microcysteis. The sequence continues at coordinate 3,053,069 of NZ_CP061718.1, read as the reverse complement.
TCTCGCAGGGCGGCAGTGATTTTTTGCGCCCTCAAGCGCCGGGCGCGGCCTCCGGCCGCTTGGCTTGCGCGCCGCCACAGGTGCGCGGGCCGTGCGGTTGGTCTGGGCGCGGCGCCGGCCTTGCCGGCGCATTCTCACGGGGCAGCGCCGCCATGGGGCGAAGGCGGCCACAGGCCGGTCTAAATTTTCTTGACTTTTCAAATGCTTTCTGGCATGTGGCTAGGCCCTGCGGGACGGCCGCCTGCGACTGAACCTCCTCTGCGGTAAGATAGTAAGATGGTAAGATAGTAAGACGGCAGCGATCGTCCCCCGCCCTCAGGCGCCCGGTGCCGCCTCCAGCACAAACGGCACTCCCGCCCGCGCCGCGATCTCCCGCACATGCCGCTCCAGGCTGGCCGGAATGGGGATGCCCGTCTCCAGCCGCTCCGCGCGGGAAAAATCCTCCGGGTCGCCCGGGATCAGGACGGGTTCGTCCGGATTGGCGGGGCGGGCGCCGCGCAGCACCTCCACCACGCCTTCCATGTCGGCCGTGTAGGCGTCCATGTCGCGGAAGGCGCGCGGATCCAGCGCCAGCATCATGTGGCCGATATTGTTGGGCTCGTCCGCGCGCTGGCTCCGGTTGCGGATGGGCGAGAAGCTGGCCCCCACCATCGTCCCCGCCAGGATATGGACCATCAGCGCCAAGCCGTAGCCCTTGTGCTCGCCCAAGGGCGTCAGCCCGCCTTCCTTGCGCTTGAAGACGTAGTCGTTGGCCGCCGCGTGGTCGGTCACGGGGTTGCCCGCGCCATCCACCACCCAGCCGGGCGGCACGTCCTTCTCCTTCAAGTGATAGACCTTCACCTTGTTCGCCGCGACGGTGGTGGTGGCCATGTCGAGCACCACCGGCTGGCCTTCCCCGTTGGGCGCGGCGAAGGCGATGGGGTTGGTGCCCAGGATGGGCTCGGCGGCGCGGGGCGGGACCATGCTGATGCCGCGCGTAGAGGAGAACACCATCCCCACGAAGCCCGACGCCGCCGCCATCCGCGCGTAATAGCCCGCCGCGCCGAAATGGTGGCTGTTCACCACCCCCACCGCGCCGATGCCATGGATGCGCGCCTTCTCCACCGCCATCCGCATGGCCATGACGGCGGGCGGGTGGCCCAGCGCGTCGCCGCCATCCACCAGGGCCGTGGCACCGAATTCGCGCACGACGCGCGGCTGGCCGGCGATGCGCAGCTGCCCGAGGCGCAGCAATTCCTCATAGCCCATCAGCATCGAGATGCCGTGGCTGTCCACGCCCATCAAATCCGTCTCGGTCATCACCTCGGCCGTGGTCTCGGCCAGCGCGGCGGGGCTGCCCCAGGCGAGCAGGATGGCGGTGATCTGCGCGCGGACGGATTGGTGCGTGGCGTTCATGGCGTGTCCCCTTGTCCCTGCATGGACCTTCCGCGCGGTGGGCGGCCGGGTCAACGGCTTCACGCGCGCGCGGCTTTGGGCAAGCATCCCTCCCATGGAACCTCCGCAACATGTGATCATCGTGGGCGCCGGCATCGTCGGCCTCTGCGTGGGCTGGCACCTGGCGCGCGGAGGGGCCCAAGTCACGCTGCTGGACCGTGATGGACCTGGCGAAGGCACCTCCTCCGGCAATGCGGGGGCCATCTCGGCGGGCTCGGTCGCGCCGCTCGCCATGCCGGGGGTGCTGAAGCAGGTGCCGGGGATGCTGCTGGACCCCAAGGGCGCGCTGCACATCCCCGCCCGCTACTGGCCCGCCGCCTTGCCCTGGCTGTGGCGCTTCGTGCTGAGTGCGAAGCCCGAGCGCGTGCGCGAGATCGCCGCCGGCATGGCCACGCTGCTGCACGGCGCGGAGGAACGCCACCGCGAAATCCTCGCCGCCGAGGGCGCGCTGGACCTGATCCAGGACCACGGCCAGCTCTACCTCTACCGGGATGCGGAGCACCTCGCGAAGGACGACGCCGCCTGGGCGCTGCGCCGCGAATACGGCCAGGTGACGCAGAGGCTGGACCGCGCCGGCATCCTCGCCCTCGAACCCGGCGTGGCCGAGGCCTATCAGGTCGGCATCTTCCTCCCCGACCAGGGGCATTGCGTGAACCCGCTGCGCCACGCCCGCACCGTGGCGCGCGGGATCGAGCGCATGGGCGGCACGATCCGCCGCGCGACTGTCGAGGCGCTGGCCACCGAAGGCCCGCGCGTGGTGGGCGTGCGCGCCGGCGGCGAGACGCTGCTGGCCGACCGCGTGGTGCTGGCCGCCGGCGCCTGGTCGGCGCGGCTGCTGGCGCCTTTAGGCATTCGCATCCCGCTGGAGAGCCAGCGCGGCTATCACGTCATGCTGCCCGACCCCGGCATCATGCCGACGCGCCCCCTGGTCCCCGCCGACCGCAAGGCCTTCATCACCCCCATGGAGGGCGGGCTGCGCATCGCCGGCACGGTCGAGTTCGGCGGCACCGAGGCGCCCCCCACCGCGGCCCGCGCCGCCCTGCTGCTGGAGGATCTGCGGAAGGTCTACCCGCAGGCCCGCACGGAGGGCGCTGAGCCGCACTGGATGGGCCACCGCCCCTGCCTGCCCGACACCTTGCCCGTGATAGGGAAGGTGGCCGCGCATCCCGGCCTGTGGTGCGCCTTCGGGCATGGGCATCTGGGGCTGACGGCCTCGGCGCCCACCGGCGCGCTGATCGCCGGGGCCATGCTGGGGCCCAGGCCGAACACAGACCTCTCGCCCTTCGCGGCCGAGCGCTTCCAGTGAGGCCCTCCGCGCGCGAACTGGCCCGGCGCATCCTGGCGCTGGCGGCGCCGACCACCCTGCTCTCGGCGCTGCAGGTGGTCGCGCTGCTGATCGAGACCTGGATCGCGGCGCGGCTGGGGCGCGAGGCGCTGGCGGGCTGGGCGGTGGTGCTGCCCTTCGCGCTGCTGCTGGGACAGATGTCGGCGGGCGCGATGGGCGGCGGCGTGGTCAGCGCCATCGCCCGCGCGCTGGGGGCGAAGCAGCCGGAGGAAGCGGCGGCGCTCGCCTTGCACGCGCTGCTGATCGCGCTGGGCTTCGCCATGATGTTCGTGGTGGTGCTGGCGGTGTTTCCCTGGACGGTGCTGGGCTGGATCGGCGGGCCTGTCGCGGCCGCGGCCGGCGCGCCCTATGCGGCGGTGATGTTCGGGCTGGGGGCCGTTCCGGCTTGGCTCGCCAATACGCTGGCCTCCATCCTGCGGGGCGGCGGGCGGCATGGGCTGGCGGCGCGGGTGCTGAACCTGGCCTGGCTGGCCTACCCCGCGCTGGGCTTCCTGCTGGCGGACACGCTGGGGATGGGGCTGGTGGGGCTGGGGCTGTCCTTCGCGCTGTGCTTCTGGGTGGCGGCGGGGGTGATGGCGGCGGTGGTGGCGAGCGGGGCCGCGGGCTTCGCCGTGAAGCTGCGGGTGCCGCTGCGCTGGGCGCGGTTCAGGCGCATCCTGGCGGTGGGGGCCACGGCCTGTTTGCTGGCCTTCGTGGCGAACATGACGACCATCCTCGTCACGGCGCAGCTGGCGGTGCATGGCGCGGCGGCGGTGGCGGCCTATGGCGTGGCGGCGCGGCTGGAATTCATGATGATCCCGCTGGCCTTCGGCGTCGGCTCGGCCTTGACCGCCCTGGTGGGGCGCGCGGTGGGCGGGGGCGATTGGGAGACGGCGCGGCGCACGGCCTGGGTGGGCGGGGGCATGGCGCTGGCGCTGTGCTCGGCCATCGGAGTGAGTGTCGCGGTGTGGCCGATGGGGTTCGCGATGCTGTTTGCCTCGGACGCCGAGGTGGCGCGCATCGCGGCGGAGGCGCTGCGCTGGATCGGCCCGGCCTTTGGCGGCTTCGGCCTGGGCATGGCGATGTATTTCGCCGCCATGGGCGCGGGGAAGATGGGCTGGCCGGTGGTGGCCGGCTTTTCCCGGCTGGGGATTGCCGTGGTGGGCGGCTGGCTGCTGAGCGACGTGCTGGGGATGGGGATGGCGGGGCAGTTTTTGGCGGTGGCGTTGGGAATCACGGCTTATGGGGTGTTGGCGGCGGGGGCGGTGAGGAGGGGGGTTTGGGGGTGAGGCGCAACATCTGAGTTAAATTTTCTGGACTTTAAAATTTTTGATATGCATTCTCCGTGGTATCATAATTTCGGCAGGCATCCCGTGACCAAACAAATATGCCTTTTTAACCACAAAGGCGGCGTGAGCAAAACAACGTCGGCGTTTAATCTCGGGTGGATTTTGGCGTCACGCGGGAAAAAGGTAATACTAGTTGATTGTGATCCCCAATGCAATTTGACCGGCATGTTCTTTGGGTTGAGCGGAGTTGACGATTTAGAATCAATTTACCTTGGTGATGGAAATTCAATAACAAATATTAGAGATGGTCTATCACCAGCCTTTGATTCGAAGCCCATTCAAATAACCCCTGTAAATTGTCCACCAATGAAAGGACAAAAAAACCTACGCATCTTGCCTGGTCACATCGGCTTATCTGAGTATGAAACCACACTTGGAATTGCTCAGGAATTATCTGGTTCAGTTGTTACCCTTCAAAATCTTCCTGGAGCAATGCATCATCTCTTTCAGGTTACCGCCAGCAAGTATAAGGCGGACTACATATTAATTGATATGAGTCCGAGCTTGGGACCAGTAAATCAAAACATCCTTGCGACAAGCGATTATTTCTTGGTGCCCATGGCTCCTGACTATTTCTCAGTTATGGCCCTAGATTCTTTGAGTTCTGTATTGCCAAAATGGAAATCTTGGGCAAATAAAGCGTCATCTCAAGATATTCTTAAGAACGCAACTTATCCTTTACCCAATTGCGACCCCAAATTTCTAGGCGCCATTATTCAGCGATACAGAATTCGCAAAAAAGGAGTGCCTGCCGCAGCATTTCAAAAATGGATTAGTGATTTAAATGTAAAAACAGAGAATACATTACTTCCAGCCCTGCGCGATGCTGGCATGCTTTTGCCAGAAGAAAAATATGCAGCAGCTAAAAGCAGGCCAGAAGTTCCGCTTTTACAAATGTCTGATTTTAATGGCTTAATTGCGCTATCGCAAAAATTTAGCGCTCCGGTGTTCGCCCTTACTGATGACCAGTTAGGCCAAACAGGAATCGTTCTTGAAAGAACAAAGAAGTCTATGCACGAATTTCGACGCTTATTTGATGACGCGGCAACAAAAATAATAGCGCTCACAAAATAATGTCGGACGCTCTGGCTGCATTCAAGGAAACAATGTCTCGCCTGCGCGCGATGCATGGAGTTTATCTGAGTATTAGATCATCGACAACATCTGCGCTTGATCTTTCGGATTTTTTACGAAGTGAGATTGTATTAGCAGTATCTGCCCTAGATTTTTTTATTCATCGAATAGTGTTGGAAGGAATGTTGGAGATATTTGATGGAAATCGTCCAAATACAAGTGGTTATTCAAAGTTTGGGATGCCTATTTTGTCGGTTAGAAATAAAACAGACGAAGAAATTAGATCTTCATTTAGTATAGAAGTTCAACAATCTCATTCTTTCTTGTCGTTCCAGCGGCCTGATAAAATTGCAGACGCGGTTCGCAAGTTCAGTTCAATTGAACTCTGGAATAGTGTTGGTGTCTATCTCGGCAAATCCCCTAAAGATGTAAAAATGTCTCTTGAATTGCTTGTCGACAGAAGAAATAAAATTGCTCATGAGGCTGATATTGACCCTACATTTGGCGCGAGTCGCTGGACTATTTCAGAGGAAGACGTGACTCGCTCGATTGATTTGGTCGAAGAAATATGTGTCGCCATTTATCAAGTTACTCGATAGATAAACTAGTTCGAATGTTATCAATCAACCTCACACTCCCCAACCAAGCCGCCCCCAACACCCGCGCAGCCCCCTCCAACCGCTCCAACTCCGAAAAATCCCCCTCCCGCCGAACCGCCACATAATCCACACGGTCAAACCCCGCCTCCAGCAGCCGCTTCTCCGCCGCCGCGCAGGCCTCGCCCGCCGTCTCGCCCGCGCGCATCCGCTCCGCCGCGAAGACCAGCGCCGCATGCAGCGCCACCGCCTTCGCCCGCGCGCCCGCATCCAGGTAGGCATTGCGCGAGGACAGGGCCAAGCCATCCGCCGCGCGCACGGTGGGCACGGTCACGATCTCGATGGGCAGCGCCAGGTCCGCCACCACGCGGCGGATCACCATCACCTGCTGCCAGTCCTTCTCGCCGAAGACGCCCACATCCGCCCGCGTCAGGCCGAACAGCCGGGTGCAGACCAGCGCCACGCCGCCGAACATCTGCGGGCGGTGCGTGCCCTCCAGCCCCAGGGCCGGGCCTTCCATGGCAATGCGCGTGGCGAAGCCGGGCGGGTAGACCACCTCCACCGGCGGCGCGAAGAGCAGGTCGCACCCCGCCGCCTCCAGCTTCGCGATATCCCCCCCTCGTCGCGCGGATAGCGGCCGAGGTCCTCATGCGGGGCGAATTGCGTCGGGTTGACGAAGATGGTCGCGACCACGCGCGGGGCCAGTTCCCGCGCGCGCGCCACCAGGGCCAGGTGCCCTTCGTGCAGGTAGCCCATGGTGGGCACCACGGCCACGCGCTGCCCCGCCTGGCGCCATTCCCCCACGGCGGCGGCCAGCGCCGCCGCATCCCGCACCACCTTCATGGCGTCCTCCCCAGCGTGTTGATGGGGGGCGGCCCACGCCGCCCCGGTAGCTCAGACCGTCAGCGACATGCCGATGGGCGGCACCGCATCCTCGGGCAGCGGGCAGTGATAGACGCCGCCCGTCTTGGCGTGGTGCTCGGCCTTGGCGGCGGCGATGATCTCGGGGCGCTTCAGCGCGTCCACCGCCGTGCCGGCCATCACCTTGGCCACATGCACCATGCCCTTGTGGGCGTGGGGCAGCTTGCCCTGCGCCGTCGCCTGCCAGGAATGCAGCGCGGTGCCGATGGCGTGGGTCGCGCCGCGCGCCTGCACGGTCGGCACCTTCCAGGACACATCGCCCACATCCGTGCTGCCCACCATGGGCGCGCGCGGGCTGTCGAGCGGCACGATGCGGTCGGCCAGCGGCGAATCGGTGCGCGGCATGCCCACCTTGCGATAGGCGCTCTCGATGTCCTCCTCGCTCAGCGTCGCCTGGAATTCCGCGGCGCGCTTCATGTCCTCGGCGTCGAAGGGGGGCGGGCCGAGGCGGTCCAGGCTGTCCTGCATCAGCCGCTCCAGCGGCGTGTTGCCGAGCAGGTTGGACACGGCGGAGATCACCTGCGTCTCCACCCGCGTCTCGGTCATCAACGCGGCCCCGTCCGCGATCTTGCGGACGCGCGTCACCAGGCGGTTCAGGCTCTGCACATCGGCGGCGCGGATCAGGTAGCGCACCTTCGCCTTGGCCTGCACCACGTTGGGCGCCACGCCGCCGGCGTCGAGATAGGCGTAGTGGATGCGGCTTTCGGAGGGGATGTGCTCACGCAGGTAGTTCACGCCCACGCTCATCAGCTCCACGGCATCGAGGGCGGAACGGCCGAGATGCGGCGCGGCGGCGGCGTGGCTGGCGCGGCCGTGGAAGGTGAAGTCAATGCGCGTGTTGGCGAGCGAGATGGGCTCATTCACCCCGGCGAAGGCCGAAGGGTGCCAGGAGATGGCGATGTCCACATCGTCGAACAGGCCGGCGCGGGCCATGAAGCCCTTGGCGGCGCCGCCTTCCTCGGCCGGGCAGCCATAGTAGCGCACGCGGCCCTTGATGCCGTTGGCGGCGAGGTAGTCCTTCACGGCGGTGGCGGCGAGCAGGCTGGCCGCGCCGAGCAAATTGTGGCCGCAGGCATGGCCGTTGCCGTCGCCGGGGACGGGCTTGTGCTCGGCGATGCCGGCCTCGTTGGACAGGCCCGGCAGCGCGTCGAACTCGCCCAGGATGGCGATGACGGGGCCTTCCTCGCCGGCCTCGCCCATCATGGCGGTGGGGATGCCGGCGAGCTGCTCCGTCACGCGGAAGCCTTCGGCCTTCAGATAGGCGGTGTGTTCGGCGGCGGAGCGGTGCTCGTTGTAGGCCAGCTCGGGCATGCCCCAGACGCGGTCCGACAGCTCGATGGCGGGGCCCGCCTTCTCATCCACATGGCGCCAGACGGGTTCGCTGTTCTGCATCGGTCAAATTCCTGAGACGGGTGGTAGAGTGGCCTGGAAGGCGGGGCGTCGTGCCGCCGCCTCGAACCAGGGCGCCAGCGATGGGTTCGCCGCGCGCCAGTTCCAGACGGTGTGACGGCGTTCGCCATAGCCCAAGGTGGCGGCGAGGGCGATGCCCTCGGGGCTGCCTGGATCATGCTGGGCGGGGTCGAGGCTGGCCAGGATGCGGTCGGCGCGGGTGGCTTCCAGCGCGATGACGCCGGGGGCGCGTTCGGTCGGGACGCGGCGGAGTTCGCGGTTCCACACCGCGATGCCGTCCAGCATGCCCATGATGCGGCCGAGGCGGGCCATGCCGGCATTGTCGCGCGGCAGCCAGCCCTGGTGCGCGAGGATCAGCAGGGTTTCCGACAGCAGCGTGCCATCGGCCAGCAGCAGCGAGGGCACGCGGCCCACCGGGTTGTGCGGCAACAGGGCGGAGGCGGGGTCGCGCAGCGTCACTTCCTGTTCGGTCAGCGCCGGCCCGCGCTCGCGCCACAGCATGCGGATGATGCGGGCATAGGGGCTGCCCGGGTGGAAGAAGAGGGTCATGGCCGCAGCGAGGCGATATAGGCCACCAGCGCGTCCAGCTCGGCGCGGGTCAGGTTGTGGTCGGGCATGTTGGCGTGGGGCTGGCTGAGGAAGGCGCGCAGGGCGGCGTCGGTGGCGCCGCGGCGTGCCACGGCGGGCAGGCTGGGCGCGGCATCGCCCATGGGCGGCTGCTGCCCGGGCGCGATGGCGTGGCAATTGGCGCACCATTGCTGGGCCAGGCGGGCGCCCTCCTCGGCCAGGGGCGTCGGCTGGGCCAGCGCGGGCATGGCCATGGCGGTGAGGGCGCAGATCAGGAATGCCCGGCGCATCGTCTTCTCCCTTGCGGTGGCCGAAGGGTGGACCCGTCGCGCGCGGCTGGGCAAGCCCGGGGCTGAGAGGGCGATTCACCGCTCCGGCGCTGCCGCCTTCGCGAATCGCGCTCTACCGCCGAAAACTGTCCCGCACGTCGCGCGAGAGGCGGCGCAGCGTGGGCGCCAGCCAGCCGAAGCTGGCGACATGGCGCAATGGCGTGGTCATGTTGAACCCCGCCCGGATGCGGGCGGCGAGGCCAGGGTCTGGCGCCACCACCGCCTCGCCACGGGCATAGACGCAAGTGGTCCGCTCGCGCGGGAAGCGAGGGTCGGGCACCAGGCCGGCCTGGGCGGCCAGCAGGTCCAGCGTTTCGGGCACGAAGCCATGGACATGGGCGAAGTGCAGCCGGTCGAAGGCGGGGCGGCGGTTGGGGCCCATGTCAGGTACCGAGAGATAGACCACCCCCTCCGGCTTCAACGCCGCGACCAGTTCGCGCAGCACCGCCAGCGGGTCGCGCAGATGCTCGAAGACATGGTGCGCGGTGATGGCGTCGAAGGGGCCGGCCTCGGGCGGCAGGCGGGGATGGACCACGGCGCCCTGGCCGCGGGCATGGGTGGAATAGGCCTCGCCGGGCTCCACGCCTTCCATGCGCCAGCCGGCGCGCGCGCCCGCCTCCAGGAACTCGCCCGAGCCCGAGCCATAGTCCAGCACATGCGCCCCCGCCGGCAGGCCCAGCAAGGCCACGCGGCGGGCGGCCTCGGCCCGGGTGCGGGCCAGGTGGCGGCGCGGTGGCTTCGTGCCCACCAACTGGTAGTCGGCGCGGTAATGGTGGCGGTAATAGTCGGCCAGCTCGGCCTCGGTGGGCATGGGGTCGGTGCGAAGCAGCCCGCAGCCCGCGCAGATGACGGTGGTGAGGCGCTTCAGCCGCCGGTCATGCGCCGAAAGGGGCAGGGTGTCCCGGGCGCCGCACAGGCAGCACGCCTCGGCGCGGCCCTGATAGGCATAGGGGGTGAAGGGGACGAAACCGGCGGCGAGGCGCGCGAGGGAGGCCATGCGCGCTGATACCGAACTTGCGGTTGCGCGCAAAGCGGCCCTTGATGATAATGCCTCGCAATATCATAATGAAGAAATGGTCATCCCCCGCCGCGCGGCCCTGGGCGCCGCCCTCCTTCTCCCCCTGGCCGCGCCCGCGCTGGCGCAGGGCCGCCCCATGCGCCTCATCGTCGCCTCGGCGGCGGGGGCCAATGCGGATGTCGTCGCCCGCCTGCTCGCCGCCGAGGCCGAGGGCGTGCTGGAACGGCGCATCCTGGTGGAGAACATGCCCGCCGCCTCGGGCATGCGCGCCGTGGAGGCGGTGGCCAACGCCGCGCCCGATGGCGAGACGCTGCTCTTCGGGACCGCCTCGCAACTGGTGATGAACCTGGCGCTGTTCCCGAACCCGCCGGTGGACGTCGCCACGGCCATCCGCGGCATCGCCATGGTGAACCGCGTGCCCATGGTGCTGTGCGTCTCGGGCACCGACCCGGCCCGGAACCTGCCCGAATTGCTGGGACGGCTGCGCCAGGGGGGCCCCGTGCAATATGGCTCCGGCCCCATCGGCACCACCACGCACATCGTGGGCGCGCGCTTCGTCGAACAGGCGGGGCTGGCGCGGGGCGACCTGGTGCATGCGCCCTACCCCTCCAGCGCCCAGGCTCTGACCGACCTGATCGCCGGGCGGCTCACCTTCATGTTCGACGCGGCGCTGACCGCCCTGCCGCATCACCGTGCCGGGCGCATCCGCATCCTGGGTGTCGCGGCCGAGACGCGGCTGCCCGCCGCGCCCGACTTGCCCACGATGATCGAGGCCGGGATGGACGGTTTCACCGGCAGCACCTGGAACAGCATCGCGGGGCCGGCCGCCTTGCCCGCGCCGCGCCTGGCGGCGCTGGCCGAGGGCTTCAACACCGCGCTCGCCCGCCCCGGCCTGCGCCAGCGCCTGGCCGAGATGGGCAGCGAGTTGCCCGACGGCCCGCCCAGCCCCGAGCAGGTGGACGCCTTCTACGCCCGCGAACGCGAGACCTGGCTGCCCCTGCTGCGCGCCACGCCGATGAGCAACTAATCAAGCCGCAAGGCCGCCCGCATCTCGATCGCGCCGGCCGGGTCCAGCTGGAAGGCCAGGCGCTGCGCCGCCAGCCGCGCCACGCGCAGCGTCAGGGCCTTGCGGCGCGCGGCCGGCAGTGGCGCGCAGGCGCCGTCACGCAGCAGCGCGGCCTCGCGGTCATCGGTGAGCAGCAGGCCGACCTCGGGCGGGATCAGCTCCCGCGGGAAGTCGGCGTCCACGGCGAAGAGGAAGGCGTCGGCCCAGGCGCAGTAATCCTGCCATTTCGCATCCGTCAGGTAGTCCCGCGCGCAGGACTTCACCTCCAGGATGACGATGCCGCCATCGGGGCGCAGCGCCAGTACATCGGCGCGGCGGCCATCGGGCAGCGGCACCTCCGTCACCGGCGCCCAGCCTTGCGCCAGGCAGAAGCGGGTGGCGGCGCGGGTGACGCGGAGCGTGCGCTGGGGGGCGTCCAGCGTCAGCACAGCGCGTCAATGCTCCGCGCCAGCTTCACATCGCGCGCGGACAGCCCGCTTGCGTCATGGGTGGTGAGCGTGATCTCGACGCGGTTGTAGACATTGGACCATTCGGGGTGGTGGTCCTGCGCCTCGGCCAGCAGGGCCACGCGCGACATGAAGCCCCAGGCCGCGCTGAAATCCTGGAAGCGGAAGGCGCGGGTGATGGCGTCGCGCCCCTCCACCAGGCGCCATTCGGGCAGTTCGGTGGCCAGCGCGGCACGCGCCGCGGCATCGAGCTTCTCGACCATGCATCCCTTCCTGTGCCAAAGCGGGCGCATGCGCCCCACCACGCCCCCGACGACCGAGGACATCCTGGAAATGGCGGAGGATGCGCTCGCGGCCATCCCCCAGCCGCTGCGCGACATGGTGCGCGGCACCGCCATTGTGGTCGAGGAGGTGGCCGATGACGAGACCATCTCCGACATGGAACTGGACAGCCCCTGGGAGCTGACGGGCCTGTATCGCGGCGTGCCGCTGACGCAGAAATCGAGCCTGGACACCCCGCGCGAGCCGGACACCATCTTCCTCTACCGCGAACCCATCCTGCTGGAATGGATCGAGACGGGCGAGGATCTCTTCGCCCTGGTCCGCAACGTGCTGATCCATGAGATCGCGCATCATTTCGGCCTCTCGGACGAGGACATCGAGAGGCTGGAGGGCGAGGAGTAGCGTCCTTCCGCGATCGGGATATCGTGGCGGTTCCTCGAAGGGAACCGACCGCCATGCGCCGCCTGATCCTGGCCGCCCTCCTGCTGCTGGCGGCCCCCGCCGCAGTGGTTCCCTTGGCGGCTTCCGCCGCGGCGGAGCCCGCCCGCGCCACACGCCAGATGGCCGCCACCGCCAGCCCGCACGCCACGGCGGCGGCGCTGACGATGCTGCGCGCCGGCGGGTCCGCGGTGGATGCGGCCATCGCGGCGCAGGCGGCGCTCTCCGTGGTGGAGCCCCATGCCAGCGGGCTGCTCGGCGGCGCCTTCGTCATGGTCTGGGACCAGGCGGCCGGCCGGCTGCGCTATTACGAGGGCATCGCCAGCGCGCCCGCCGCCAGCGCGGACCGGCTGGTGGCGGGCGGCATCGGCCCGGCCACCGCGGCACGCTCCGGCCGCGCGGTGGCGGTGCCCGGCGCGGTGGCGGCGCTGGCCATGGCCCATGCGGCGCATGGCCGCCTGCCCTGGGCCGACCTCTTCGCCCCGGCCATCGCGCTGGCCGAGAACGGCTTCCCGCTGCCGCCCTATCTGCACCAGGTCTTGCGCAACCGGGCGGCGGAACTGGCCCGCGTGCCAGCCATCCGCGCCCTGTATTTCGACGCGGAGGGCCAGCCGCTGCCCGCCGGCGCGCCCTTCCGCAATCCGGAGCAGGCGCGGGCGCTGCGCCTGCTGGCCAGCGAAGGCCCCGCCACGCTCCATGGCGGCACGCTGGGCCGGGTCGTGGTCGAGGCCGTGCAGGCCCATGCCGTGCCGGGCTGGATGACCCTGGAGGACCTGGCTTCCTACCGCGCCATGGAGCGGGAGCCGCTTTGCGCCGAGGCCTTCGCGCGGCGCATCTGCACGGCCTCGGCCCCTTCCTCCGGCGGCATCGCCGTGTTGCAGACACTGGCCCTGGCGGAGCGGCTGGGCATGGCGCGGGCGGAGCGGGACAGCGCCGCCGCCGCGCACATCTTCATCGAAGCCAGCCGCATGGCGGCCGCCGACCGGCGCCGCTGGGTGGGTGACCCGGACAGGGTGGCGGTGCCCCAGGCGGGCCTTCTGGCGCGCGACTACCTGGACGCGCGCGCCGCCCTGGCCAGTCCGGCGCGGGCGATGGAGAATGTGGCACCCGGCACGCCGGCCGAACGCCACGGCGCCCTGCCCGCGCCCGGCGACCCCTGGGCGGAGGCGGCGACGACGCATCTCTCCATCATGGACGCCGCCGGCAATGCGGTGGCCTTCACCACCACCAACAACCTGAATTTCGGCGCCGAGCTGCTGGCCATGGGCGTCACGCTCAACAACGGCATGACCAATTTCGCCGCCAATCCCGGCACGGCGGAAGCGCCGGCGCAGAACCGCATGGCGCCCGGCAGGCGGCCCGTCACCACCATGGCGCCGACCCTGGTGTTCGGCGCCGATGGACGGCCGGAACTCGTCCTCGGCGCGGGCGGCGGTTCACGCATTCCGGATGCGGTGGCGGCCGCGGTGATCGAGGTGCTGGTCTTCGGCGGCGACGCGCAACGCGCCACGGCCCGCCCGCGCCTCGGCGCGCAGAACCAGGCGGTGGAGCTGGAACAGGGCACTCCGGCGGCGGAGCTGGCGCCGGCCCTACAGGCGCTGGGCCATGCGCCGCGCGTGGTGGTGATGAACACCGGGTTGCAGGTGCTGCGCCGGCTGCCCGACGGCACGCTGGAAGGGGCCGCCGATCCGCGCCGGGACGGAACGGCGGCGGGCGACTGAGCCGGTCAGCCCGCCAGGAACTCCATCATCACGGGGTTGAAGGCATCGGGGTCTTCCACGGTGCAGGCATGGGCGCCGTGGTCGGTCAGCCAAAGGGTCGCGTTGGGCAGGCCGGCGGCCAGGGCTTCGGAGGCCGTCCAGGGCACCAGCAGATCATCCTTCGCGGCCGCCACCAGGGTGGGGGCGGTGATGCGCGGCAAATCCGCCGTGGCGTCGAAGGCACGCAGGGCCGCGATGCGCTTCTTCAGCGTGTCCTCGCCCTGGAAGCTTTCCGTGCCATGGGCGATCTCGGCCAGGATTTTTTCGTGATGCGCCGAGGCATAGGCCGCGCTGTGCAGGAAGAGCGGCTGCGCGGCCACATAGGCGGCCGGCCCCTGCGCGGCCAGGATGCCCAGCCGCACGTCGAAGCAGCGCGCCGTGTGGCGGTCGGCCTTGGCCCAGGCATTGACCAGCACCAGCTTGCCCACGCGCTCCGGCACGCAGCGGGCCATTTCCAGCCCCACCAGCCCGCCCAGCGCATGGCCCAGGATGTGCGCGCGGGCGATGCCGGCCTCGTCCATGATCTCGGCCACGTCGCGCGCCATGTGGGCGATGCTGTAGCTCTCGGGCAGCGCCTCGCGGTTGGCGCCGGTGCCGCGGTGGTCGTAGTGCAGCACGCGATAGCACTGTTCCAGCGCGGGCACCTGCGGCGCCCAGAAGGCGGCGGCGCCGCCGAGGCCGGCGGAGAGGACCACGACCTCCCCGCCCGCCTGCCCGGTGAGGCGATACTTCACTTGGCGATATGCGCGATGGAGGCGATCTCGACGACCGCGCCGGGCTTCACCAGGCCGCATTGGATGCAGTAGCGCGCGGGCTTGTCGCCCGGGAAATACTCCGCATAGACGGCGTTCATGGGCGCGTAGTGCTTCCAGTCGCTCAGGAAGATGTGGTTGAAGGCGACGTCCGCCATGGAACCGCCCGCCGTCTCGAGCACCGACTTGATGGTCTCCAGCACATGGCGCGTCTGGGCCGTGGCGTCGTCGGGCGCCACGACGTCATTGTTCTTGTCGAGCGCCAGCGTGCCCGAGACATAGACCACGCCATCGGCGGTGGCGCCGGGGGAATAGGGGGCGAGCGGCTTGCCGGAACCGGCGGGGATGACGGGCTTGAAGGGCATTGAGCTATTCCTCGCGTTGTCCGATGGCGCCGCAGAAATCCGCGACGGTGGAGACCCATCCGAAGAAGGTCTCGATGTTGTAGAGCGCGGCCTTCTGGGCGAAGTCCGGGCCGGCCGCGTGGGTCGCATCCTCCAGCACGATGCCGAAGTATTCCAGGTGGAAGGCGTCGCGCAGCGAGGATTCCACGCAGACATTGGTGGCGATGCCGGTGAAGACGATGTTGCGGATGCCGCGCGCGCGCAGCAGGCTGTCAATGTTGGTGTTGAAGAAGCCGGAATAGCGCGTCTTGGGCACCACGATGTCGCCGGGCTGGGGCGCCAGCGCCTCCACCAGCGCATAATCCCAGCCGCCCTTGGCCAGCAGCTTGCCCTGGAGTTCGGGCTTCTTCCGCATGGTCTTCAGCGCGTTGGACTTGTGCCAGTTGGGCGAGCCGGGGCCACCGGCCTCGGTGTATTCGGGGTCCCAGCCATTCTGGAAATAGAGCACCGGCATGCCGGCCTTGCGCGCGGCGTCGGCCGCGGTGGCGATGCGGCTGATGCAGGCGGCCGCCCCCGCGATGTCGAAGCCCGCGATGTCCAGATACCCCCCGGCGAGGCATAGGCGTTCTGCATGTCCACGATGATGAGCGCGGTCTCGGCCGGGTTCAGCCGGATGGGCTCGGGGCGGGCGGGCAGGATGAAGGGGCTGCGCGTGGGGGCGGCGGGGGCGTAGCCGGCGGGTGAATCAGTCATCACGCGGCCTCCTTCGCGATGTGCTGGCGGCAGCGCATCAGCGGTTGGATGCGCGTGCCGAAATCCTCGACCCCCTTCAGGAAGTCGTCGAAGGTGAGCAGCACGCCGCCCGTGCCCGGCACCTCCGCCACCTCGTCCAGCATCCGCGCCACGCTGGCATAGCTGCCGATGAAGGTGCTCATGTTGATGTTCACCGCGCTGGTGGCGTCGGCGAGCTGGCGGACATTGGTGTCGGCGTTGGGGCGGGCATCGGCGGCGGCCTGGCCCTGCATCCAGCGGATCGCCTCATGGTCGGCGCCGGATTTGATGTGTTCCCAGCGCGCCCAGGCCTCCTCATCCGTCTCGGCGGCGATGACCATGGAGAGGACGAAGGTCTCCACCGGCCGTCCCGTCTCGGCGGCGAATTCCTGCATGCGCGCGGCCACGGGCGCGAAGGCCGTGGGGCTGTTGATGCCCTTGCCCAGGCAGAAACTGTAGTCCGCGTGCTTGGCCGTGAAGCGCAGCCCCTCGGTGGAGGAACCCGCGCAGATCATCTTGATGGGCACGGAGGGGCGCGGCGACAGGACGCATTTGTCCATGGTGAAGAAATCGCCCTTCAGGTCGCTTTCGCCCTTCTCCCACAGCTCGCGCAGGATGGTGGCGTATTCGTCCAGCATCTCGTAGCGGCGGGAGAAATGGCTCTCGCCCGGCCAGAGGCCCATCTGGTCATACTCGGCCTTCTGCCAGCCGGTGACGAGGTTCAGCCCGAAGCGCCCTTTCGAGATGCTGTCGATGGTCACCGACATGCGCGCCGCGATGGCGGGCGGGATGGTGAGCGTGGCCACGCTGGCGAACAGCTTGATGCGCGTGGTGACGGCGGCGAGGCCGGCCATCAGCGTGAAGCTCTCCAGCCCATGGTCCCAGAATTGCGTCTTCCCGCCGAAGCCATGCAGCTTGATCATGGACAGCACGAAGTCCAGCCCATGCCGCTCCGCCGCCAGGGTGATGTCGCGGTTGAGATCGAAGCTCGGCATGTATTGCGGCGCCGTTTCGGACAGCAGCCAGCCATTGTTGTTGATGGGAATGAACACGCCGATCTGCATGGGCACCAACTCCTCTCCGGCCCCTTTATGTCGCAACCCCCGGCGCGGCCTGCCACGGGTGAAGCGCGACGCGCGCGGCGGCGCGGCGCGATGAACGCCTGATCAAGAGGCAAGCGGCGGCGCATCTGCCCGCGGAAGCGGCGAAGCGGCGCGCGCGGCCGCGCGCGGGCCCGCCTTCGCCCTTGCCGCGCCCCGGTCCACCTCGCCAATTTCCGGGACAGTCGCGCGGCTCGATCACGGGCCGGAGAACAGGAGCATTTCATGACGCTGCGTCTCACCCGCCGGGCCGCGCTCGGCGCCGGCACGGGCCTGTTGGCCGCCCCGCATGTGGCGAAGGCCCAGGCGCGCCCCACCGTGCGCTTCGCCTATGACTGGATCCTGAACGGCCCCTACGCCTTCGGCATCGCGGGTGAGCGCCAGGGCTTCTTCCGCGAGGCGGGCATCGACATCACCATCCAGCGCGGCTTCGGCTCGGCCCGCATTCCGCTGGACATGGCGGCCGGCACCTTCGACATCGCGATGTGCGACCCCACGCCCACGCTGCGCTTCATGTCGCAGAACCCCAACAACGACCTGATCGCGGTGGGCCTGCTGTGGGACCAGGCGCCGACGGCCGTGACCGTGCGCGCCGATGGCCCCATCAACAGCATCGCCGACCTGGCGGGCAAGACGCTGGCCGCGCCGGAATTCGACGGCGGGCGCCAGGTCTTCCCGGCCTTCGCCGCGGTGAACAACATCCCGCTCAGCTCCATCACCTGGATGAGCGTGGCGCCCGAGCTGCGCGAGACCATGCTGGTGCAGCGCCGCGCCGACGGCATCACGGGCTTCGTCACCTCCACCGCGCTGTCGCTGCGCGCGCTGGGCATGGACCTGCCGGCGCAGCGCATCTTCCGCTACCGCGAGCATGGGCTGGACTTCTTCTATGGCTCGGTGCTGCTGACCACGCGGCGCTACATGGACGCGAACCCCGACGCGGTGCGCGCCGTGGTGCATGGCATGATCCGCTCGCTGCGCTGGTCCTTCGCCAACCGCCCCGCCGCCATCCAGGCGCTGCGCGCGCGGGAGGCGCTGACGGATGTCGCCATCGAGACCATTCGCCAGGACATGGCGATGGCCGAGCTGGTGGACAGCCCGAACGTCCGCCGCCTGGGCCTGGGCGTGATGGAGGCCCCGCGCTTCCAGCGGCAGATCGAGGCGGTGAAGGCGGCCTTCAGCCTGGGCGACATGCCCACGCCCGACCGCTTCTTCACCGACCGCTTCCTGCCGCCGGCGGCGGAGCGCCAGCTGGGCTGAGGCGCCCGCCGCGCCCGGGAGGTGTACTGTTGAGCGGCTGATTCACGGCTTCGGTTCCACCGAAGCCGATCAGACGCTAGCCGAACATGTCCCGGGTGATGCTGGCATACCAGGCATCGGCGTACAGCGCCTCGAGCCGGCGCTGCTCCGGGTGGTGGCCGCGTGGCGAGACGCCGCCCGATTGCGGCGTCTCGACGAAGCCGCTGCCATCGGGGTTGGGGCGGAACACGCCCACGATCGAGATGCCGTAATCCTCGCCCACATGGCTGTAGCAGGTGTTGAAGTAGACGGGCGCGGGCGGCGGCGCCTCGCCACGCAGCAGGGCGGCCACGCTCGTCACCGCCTGCTTGGCCGTGCTGTTCGCCACATAGCCCGACTTGGGCATGGGCGGCGCGATGTTGGCATCGCCGATCACATGGATGCCCGGCGCCTGGCGGGATTCGAAGGTCAGCGGGTCCACGGGCACCCAGCCGCTGGCATTGGCGAGCCCCGCCTCGATGGCGATGCGCGCGGCCGATTGCGGCGGGATGACGTTGCCCACATCCACCTTGTGGCGCGTGCCGAACTCGCTTTCGAACTCGCGCGCGCCGGGGTCCACGCGGGTGATGCGGCCATCCTGGTTCGCCGGCACCCATTCGATCATGCCGGGATAGAGCTCATTCCAGGCGTCCTGGAACAGGCCCTGCTTGCTGAAGGCGTTCTTCGCGTCGAAGGCCAGGATCTTGGCGCGCGGATTGTGCCGCTTGAGATGCGCCGCGATCATGCTGATCCGCTCATAGGGGCCGGGCGGGCAGCGGAAGGGGTTGTCGGGGATGGCGAGGCCCACCACGCCGCCCTCGGGCAGGGCCTCGATCTGGCGGCGCAGCAGGGCGGTCTGCGCGCCCTCGCCGGGGACCCAGGCATGGGGGAAGATTTCGGACGCGGCCTCGTCATAGCCGGGCAGCGCATCCCAGCGCAGGGCGATGCCGGGCGAGAGGATCAGCCGGTCATAGGAGAGGGTGGCGCCGCCCCGCAGGCGCAGGCTGCGCGCGGCGGGGTCGATGCCCGCCACCCAGTCATGCACCACGTTGATGCCGCGCGCGCGCAGCCCGTCATAGCCATGGCTGATCTGCTCCAGCCGGCGCGCCCCGGCCAGGACCAGATTGCCATAGGGGCAGGTGACGAAGCGCGTCTTGGGCTCGATCAGCGTGACCTCGAGCCACGGGTAGGTCATGCGCGCGAAGCGGGCGGCGGAGGCGCCGCCGAAGCCGCCCCCCACCACCACGAGGCGCGCCTGGCCCTGGTTCTGCGCGAGGGCGGGGGCGGCGATCAGCGCCGGGGCGGCGCCCAGCAGGGCGCGGCGGGTGGTCTGGGTCATGGTCGGGACGCCTCTCAGCGGGCTTGGGCGAGATAGGCGGCGACGGCCGTGATTTCCTCAGGCGTGTAGCCGCGGGCGATGCGGCCCATGATGGTGCCGGGCCGTTCATTGGCGCGGAACTGGGTCATCTGCGCCACCAGCTCCGGCGCCGGGCGGCCGGCGATGGCGGGCACGCCATCCTGCCCCGCGGCACCCGGCCCATGGCAGCCCAGGCAGGCCTGCGCCAGCAGCGGGCCATTGGCGGCGGGCTGCGCGAGGGCGGGCCCGGCCAGCAGCAGCGGCAGGGCCAGGGTCAGGCGACGGAGGCTTGGCATGGGATGGTGGTTCCGGCTGTCAGGCGATGGTGACCCGCGCGGTGGCGCGCACGCTGCGGCCCCCCTCGTCGGACCAGATGAACTCGATCTCGCTGCTGCGCTCCAGGCGCAGGAAGAAGACGTGGTAGGGGTTGGCGGCGGTGCCGTTGCGCAGCGTGGCGTCCAGCGCGACCTCGCCCTCCACCCGCACCAGCAGGCGGTTGAGCATGTCGCGGGGCGGGGCATCCGGCCGCAGCCCCGTCTCCATGGGGTGTGTCATGAGGCAGCGGATCTCGAAGGCCTCGCCGCGGCGGGCGCTGCGGGGCACGCGAAGCCGCGGGGTGGCCAGCGGCGCGCTCATGACAGGCACCCCCCGGTCGAGACCCGTGCCTCGGCCACCGCGCGGCGGCGGGTGCCGTCGCTCATCACCGCGATGGCGATGACCTGCTGATGCTCGGCCAGGCGGATGCGTGTCTGCAGCTCGGCCCGGGCCACGAGCGGCGTCAGGCGGAAGCTGGCCACGCCCGGCGTCGGGTTGCGGGTGGCGAAGAGGTGGATGGCGGTGACGTGCAGCGCCGGCGTCTGGGGGCTTTCCACCTGGACGGTGAGTGGAACCTGGCCGCCATTCTCGGCGGTGGCGGGCAGGGTGAGGGTGATGCCGGATTCGGTGAATTCGCCCTCGCCCACCGCGTCGCGGATGGCGTCCTGCAGGCCGGAGGCCATGGCTGGCCAGGGCAGGGCGATCAGGGCGAGGATTGCGCGACGGCGGAGGCGGGAATTCTGCATGACCCTGCCGTCGTATTTGAACGATTTTATCTTGTCAATTATGCGTTCAGCTATCCACGAATTTCATGAGTTTGAGTCCCACCCAATTCCCAACCAGGGCCGGCACAATCCACACCCAGCCATGCAGGCTGCCCGAGGCGATGCCCGCCACATAGGCGCTGATGTTGCACCCCGTCGCCAGCACCGCGCCCACGCCCAGCAGCAAGCCGCCGGTGATGGCCGTGGCCACCTCGCGCGGGCGCGGCAGGCGCCAGCCGGCGGCGCGCCCGGCCAGCCCCGCCGCCAGGAAGGCGCCGGCCATGAGTCCCAGGTTCATCAAGGTGATACGGTCGGTCCACACGGGGCGCAGCCAGGCTTCGACGCGGGTGGGGTCTTCCCAGTAGGTCCAGAAGGAGGGGTCGTCCCAGCCCAGCGCCTCGACCAGGCTGGAACCCCAGAGGGGAAAGGCCGCGGTGATGGCCCAGGGCCGCCCCGCCGCCACCAGCGTGGCGATACCCAGCACGGCCAGCACCACGGCGCCCCAGGCCAGGGGCCAGGGGCCGCGCAGCGCATCACCGCCGCGCCAGACCAGGGGTTCCACGCGGCCATGTCGGGATTTCTCCACGCGGCGCGAGACCCACGCGACCAGCCCCAGCACGGCCAGGCTCAGCGCCAGCGCCGGCCAGAGCCCCAGCGTGGCGGGAAGCGAGAAGGCCGGCAGCGCCGCCCAGCCCAGCCAGAGATCGGCCTGCCAGGCCGCCAGAGTCGCGCCGGCCACGAAGGCGGCCAGCGTGATCCACATCCGCACCGCCCCGCCGCCCGCCGTGTAGAGCGTGCCCGAGGCGCAGCCGCCCCCCATCTGCATACCCACGCCAAAGAGGAAGGCGCCCAGCAGCAGCGCCCATCCCACGGGAAAGACGAAGCCGCGCACCGGCGCGCCCAGCACTTCGCCAGCGTCCAGCGCCGGCAGGAAGAAGATGACCAGCAGGGCCAGCAGCAGCATCTGGGCGCGCAGCCCGGCGCCCTTGCCCTCGGCCAGCAGGCGGCGGAAGGCGCCGGCGAAGCCGAAGCTGGCATGGAACAGCGCCACGCCCAGCCCCGCGCCGATCAGCCAGAGCAGGGCCACCCGGCCGCCCTGGGACATCCCCAGGGCCACGGCACCACCGCCCAGCAGCAGCAGGCCCAGCAGCACATTCACGCGCAACGACATACGGCCCCGCCTCGGAATATCCGGGCGGGGCATATGCACATTCTTATCGCGTGAAAAGGGGGCGGTCAGTCCGCCCGGATACCCGCCACGCGCACGGTCTCGCTGAGGCGCGCCACCTCGGAGGCGATGAAGGCGCGGAACTCCGCCCCGTCCATGGGGCGCGGGATGCTGCCACTGCCGCGGATGCGCGTGGCCACGGCCTCGTCGCGCACGGCGGCCAGGGCCTCACGCTCCAGCACCGCCACGCGGTCCGCCGGGGTACCGCGCCCGGCGAAAAGGCCGAACCAACCGACCGACACCAGGTCCACCCCCGCCTCGCGCAGGGTCGGCACCTCGTCGAAGCCCGGCGCGCGTTCGGCGCTGGTCACGGCCAACGCCTTCATCCGGCCCGAGCGCACCAGGTCGGCGGCGGCGGCGATGGTCTGGAACATGACCTCCACCCGGCCCGCGATCACGTCGGTATTGGCCGCGCCCGTCTCGCGGTAGGGCACATGGTCCATCTCCACCCCGGCCGCGATGGCGAATTGCGCCCCCGCCAGGTGCAGCGAGGTGCCATTGCCGATGGAGGCGTAGTTCAGCCGCCGCGTGCGCGCCAAGGCCACGAATTCCGCCACGCTGTTCACCGGCAGGCTGTTGGGCACCACCATGATGTTGGGCGACAGCGCGATCATCGCCACCGGCACGAGGTCCGCATCGGGGTCGAAGGGCAGGCGGGCGAAGAGGAAGCGGTTCACCGCCACCGGCACGCCGTTCAGCAGCAGGGTGTGGCCGTCGCGCTCGGCCGCCAGGGCGGCGGCGGTGCCGATATTGCCGCCAGCGCCGCTGCGGTTCTCGATGGTGACGGGCTGGCCCACCCCGCGCGACAGGCGCTCGCCCACCACCCGGCCCAGGAAGTCGGCCGCGCCGCCGGGCGGGAAGGGCACGACGAGGCGCAGCGGGCGGTCGGGGAAGGATTGGGCCCGCGCCGCCGCGAGGGGCAGCACAGCGGGCAAGGCCAGAATACCACGACGAAGCATGAAAAACCCTCCGGTTCCCAGAGGGTTATGCAAGCGCCATGCCGCCCGTCTTTGCCATGGACTCCCGCCCCGCCGGGCGCCACGCTTCGGGCAATCATAAACCGGAGCGTCCATCCATGTCCGTCATCACCCGGCGCAAGGCGGCCCGCCTCGCCGCGCCGCTTCTCCTGCTGGGGCCCGGCATCGCCCGGGCCCAGGCCTGGCCCGCGCGGCCCGTGCGCTTCGTCGTCGGCTTCGCGCCCGGTGGCGTGAACGACATCATGGCGCGCCTCATCGCGGCCAAGCTGACCGAGAAGATGCAGGGCGCCAGCTTCATCGTGGAGAACCGCCCCGGCGCCAGCACCCAGGTCGCGGCCGACCATGTGGCGCGGGCGGCGCCGGACGGGCTGACCTTCCTCTACACCTCGCCCTCCACCCTCATCAGCGTGCTGGTGAACCGCACCGCGACCATTGACCCGATGCGGGCGCTGGCGCCGGTCATCATGGCGCAGTCCGCGCCGCTCGCCCTCATCAGCCGGGCGGATTTCCCGGCGCGGACGGTGCCGGAATTCCTGGAACTGGCGCGGGCGCGCGGCCAGGCGCTGACCGTCTCCCACCCCGGCACCGGCGCCATCAACCACCTGGCCATGGTGCTGCTGGCGCGGCAGACGGGCATTGACCCGACGCTGGTGCCCTATACCGGCAACCAGCCTTCCATCACGGCGCTGATGCGCGGCGAGGTGGATTTGGCGCATGACGGGCTTTCCACCCCGCGCCCGCAATTGCTGGAGGGAAGGCTGCGCGCCATCGCCGTCACCAGCGCCGAACGCCTGCCGACGCACCCGGACATCCCCACCTTCGCGGAGACCGTGCCGGGGCACGAGGTCATCTTCTGGGGCGGTCTGCTGGCGCCCGCCGCAACGCCGCCCGCCATCCTGGACCGCCTGGCCGAGGAGGTGGAAGCGGTGCTGCGCCAGCAGGATGTGATTGACCGCATCCGCGGCTTCGGCGGCGAGCCCGGCCAGGGCGGCCGCGCCGCCTTCGCCCGCGCCTATGCCGCCGACTGGGAGAAATGGGGCCGCGTGGTGCGGGAAAATGGAATTCAGACGGGGTAAGCCACGGCGGGGGCCGGAGCGGCTGATTCACCGCTCCGGCGTTCCGCCTCCGCGGATCAGACGCTACAGCCCAGCGGCTGATTCACCGCTCCGGCGTTCCGCCTCCGCGGATCAGACGCTACAGCCCCGCCTGCTCCAGCCGCAGCACCGCCCGCGCCATCGCCTGGGCGCGGGGCACGAAGCTGCTGATTTCCAGGTATTCCTCCGGGCTGTGCGCCAGCCCGCCCACCGGCCCCACGGCGCAGATGGTGGGCGCGCCCTGCTGGGCGGTGAAGCCGCTGTCGGCGCAGCCGCCCGAGAACTCGCCCTCCACCTTCAACCCGGCCTCGGCCGCCGCGCCCTGGTAGAGGCCGAACAGCTTCTTCGCCGCCGCGTCCTGCGTCAGCGCGTTGAACTCGCCCTTGATCGTCAGCTTCGCCTTGGTGCCGGGGACGTAGCTCTTGCCGATGATCTCATGGATCTTGGCCATCACCTCCTCGCGGTCCTCGGGCTTCACATAGCGCAGGTCAATCTGGCCGCGCGCCCAGGGGGCCACGGTGTTCACGCTCTGCCCGCCCTCGACGAGGCCGACGTTCAGGGTGATGCCGCGCTCCAGGTCGGTCAGGGCATGGATGGCCACGATCTTGTGCGCGAGTTCACCGATGGCCGAGATGCCGGCCTGGAAATTGCCGCCGGAATGGCTGGCCTTGCCCTCGATGTCGAACACCATGAACACGCCGCCCTTGCGGCCGGTGACGACATTGCCGGAGGGGCGGCCCGGTTCGGAATTGAACACCACGCGGGCGCCGCGCGCCTCCTCCTCGATCACGGCGCGGCCCTCGGGGCTGCCGATCTCCTCATCGCCGGTGAACAGGCCCACCATCGGACCCGGCGCCCCGCCGAACTTCGCGAAGGCGGCCAGGACGAACATGTTCATCACCAGCCCGGCCTTCATGTCGGCCACGCCGGGCCCATAGGCCCGGCCATCCTTGATGGTGAAGGGGCGGCGCTCCGGCTCGCCCTTGGGAAAGACGGTGTCGCGGTGGCCCATCAGCACGATGTTGGCGGCGTGGTTGCCGCGGGTTGGCGCGGTGCCTTCGTGCGGCAGGATGGCGCGGAGGCAATCGCCGAAGCGCTCGCCCTTCACCGTCTCGACCTTCAGGCCGTGGCTTTCGCAAAATGCCTTGATGCGCGCGCCGACCGCGTCCACGCCCGCCTTGTCGTAGCTGCCGCCATCGGTGTTCACGAGGTCGGCCAGCACATCCAGCATCGCCTGCTGCTGGGTGGCGAGCCAGGCGGTGATCTTGGCTTCGATGCTTTCGGTGTTCATGCGCGGGCTCCATCCCTCAACAAGGCGATGAGGGATGCGACCACGGGAAAGGGCCGCCCGCAACCACGGGCGGCCCCTTTTGTCAGCGCGACGGCGCCGGCGCGGCCAGGCGCAGCGGCACGAAGCGCTGGCCCTGCTGGCTCTCGATTAGGAACAGGGCGGTGGCGCGGTTCTGGCGGCGCAGCCGCTCGATCCGCTCCTGCAGCTCCTGCGCCGTGGTCACGCGCTCCTGCTGGACTTCCAGCACGATGTCGCCGGGGCGGATTTCCCGCTCGGCGGCAGGGGAGCCGCCGGTGACGTCCACCACCACCACGCCGCGCGCCTCGGGGCGGAGGCGGAAGCGTTCCCGCAGCTCCGGCGTCACGCCGGCCACCCGCATGCCGAGGCCGGCCAGTTCCACCGGCTGGTCGGGGCGGGCCGGCTCCGGCGTCGCGCCGGCCTGGGCCTGCTCCGAGGGCAGTTCGCCCAGCGTGACCTCGACCGTCACCTCGCGGCCATCGCGCCACACCACCACCGGCACGCGGCTGCCCACGGCGGTGTCGGCCACGATGCGCGGCAGGGTGCGCATCTCGCGCACCTCCTGGTTGTTGAAGCGCAGCACCACGTCGCCGGCGCGCAGGCCCGCGGCGGCGGCGGGGCCACCTTCCTGCGCGCGGGCGATCAGCGCGCCGCGGGTGCCGTTGCGCAGCTGCAGGCTCTCGGCGATCTCATCCGTCACCTGCTGGATGTTCACGCCCAGCCAGCCACGCCGCACCCGGCCCCCATCGGCCAGCTGCCGCACGATGCCGCGCGCCAGGTTGGAGGGGATGGAGAAGCCGATGCCGATGGAACCACCCGTCGGCGAATAGATGGCGGTGTTGATGCCCACCACCTCGCCGCGCAGGTTGAACAGCGGGCCGCCCGAATTGCCGCGGTTGATGGCGGCGTCGGTCTGGATGAAGTCGTCGAAGGGGCCCTGGCGGATGTCACGGCCGCGCGCCGAGACGATGCCCGCCGTCACCGTGCCGCCCAGGCCGAAGGGGTTGCCGATGGCCAGCACCCAGTCGCCCACCTCGGCCGTGTCGGAATCGCCCCAGGCCACATAGGGCAGCGGCGCGGAGTGGCTGACGCGCAGCACGGCCAGGTCGGTGCGCGGGTCGGTGCCCAGCAGCGTGGCGCGCAGCGTCGTGTTGTCCTGGAGGATGACGTTGATCTCGTCCGCGCCCTCGATGACGTGGTTGTTCGTGATGACGATGCCCGAGGCATCCACCACGAAGCCCGAGCCGAGCGACTGCGCGCGGCGCTGCGGCCCGCCCTGGGGCGGCCGGCCCGGGGCGGGCGGCGCCTCACCCTGGGGGCCGGGGCGCTGGCGGTTGAAGAAGTCGCGGAAGAATTCCTCGAAGGGCGAGCCGGGCGGGGCCTGGGGCGCGGGCGCGTCCGGGCGGCCGCCGGGTCCGGGGCGCGCCCCCACATTCTGCGTGGTGGAGATGTTCACCACGGCGGGCAGCAGGCGGCGCACCAGCGGCGCGAAGCTTTCGGGCGCGCCGGGGGCGGGCTGGCCGGGCCGGTCGTGCCCGGGGCGGGGGTCGCCTCGGGTGCCGGTGTGGCCTGCGGCGCTGGGGTGGGCGCCTGCTGCGCCGCCACTGGCAGCGCGCCCAGGAGGAAGATGGCCAGGAAGAGACGACGCATGCGGCGGAACCTCATCATTGTTCGGCAACGGGGGGCCGGGCCGGGAGCCCAGGATGTGTCACGACGGCACCGCACCGCAACAGCCGTGGGGTGGGGAAGTTGCGAGGGTTGCAACTTGTCCCCTTCGGACACCGGCGGTTACACGCCGCCGGTGCCGCAAGGCCAGCGCGCAATCAGCGCTGGACCGGGGTCATCCCGGGCATATCCCGGAAGAAGCGGAAGAAATCGCTGTCCGGGGTGAGCACGAGGCGCGCCTCGCCCTCGCCGAACACCGTGCGATAGGCCTGCATGGTGCGCCAGAACTGGAAGAATTCCGGGTCACGGCTGAAGGCCTCGGCGAAGATGCCGATCGCTTCCTGCTCACCGGCACCGCGGAGGATGGCGGAATTCGCCTCCGCCTCGGCCAGCAGAACGGTGCGGTCACGCTCGGCCTGGGCGCGGATGCGCTGGGCCTGTTCCGCGCCTTCCGCGCGGGCCTCGCGCGCCACGCGCTCACGCTCGGACTGCATGCGCGCCAGGATGGCCTGGGTGTTCTCCTCCGGCAGGTCGGCGCGGCGGATGCGGACATCCGTCACCACGATGCCGAAGCGCGAGGCCTCGTCATTCACCTGGTCGCGGATGGCGGCCATGATGCGCGGCCGGTCGGCCGAGAGCATGGACAGCAGCGACTCGCTGCCCAGCACGCGGCGCATGGACGATGACACGATGGAGTTCAGCCGGCCCCGGATGCCCTGTTCGGTGGCACCCACCGTCTGGAAGAACAGCAGCGGGTCGGTGATGCGGTAGCGGGTGAAGCTGTCCACGATGACGCGGCGCTGGTCACCCAGGATCACCTCCTCGCCCCCGCCCTCGAAGTCGAGCAGGCGGCGGTCGAAGGTGATGACGTTCTGCACGAAGGGCAGCTTCACGTTCAGCCCCGGCTCGCGGATCACGCGGACGGGCTCGCCGAACTGCGTGATCAGCACCTGCTGGGTCTGGTGCACGGTGAAGAGCGTGCTGGCCAGGGTGATGAGGGCGACGAAGACGACGCCGCCCAAAATCGCGAGCCGGTTCATCGGGTGCCTCCCTGGTTGGCGGGCCTTTGCTGCGGGTTCATCATCGGCGCCATGACGGCCGGCGAGAGCTGCTGCTGCGCCTGCGGCGGACGGGTGCCGCCCTGCCCGCGCGCCTGCTGCCCGCCTTCGAGCTGAAGGAAGGGCACCAGGCCCTGCAGCCGGTCATCCACCAGGATCATGTTGTTGCGACGGAGGATTTCCTCCATCGTCTCCAGATAGATACGCCGCGTCGTCACGTCCTGCGCGAGGGTATAGGCACCGAGCACGGCGTTGAACCGGCCGGCCTCGCCTCGGGCGCGGGCGATCTGGCTGTCACGGAAACCGGTCGCTTCCTGCACCATCCGTTCGGCCTCGCCTCGGGCGCGGGGGATGATGTCGTTGCGGAAGCTCTCGGCTTCGTTGCGCAGGCGTTCGCGGTCGGTGTTGGCGCGCTGCACGTCGCGGAAGGCCTCGATGACGGCCGCCGGCGGGTCCACCTTCAGCAGCTGCACCTGGGTGATTTCCACGCCCGAGCCATACTGGTCCATCATCGCCTGGGTCAGGCGACGGACCTCCTGCTCGATGGCGGCGCGCGCCTCGGTCAGGGCGGGCTGGATGGGGGTGCGGCCGATGACCTCACGCATCACGCTCTCGCCGGCGGACTTCACCGTCTCTTCCGGGTTGCGCGTGTTGAAGAGGAACTCGCCCGCGTCGCGGATGCGCCAGAACACCGAGAAATCCACGTCAATGATGTTCTCGTCGCCCGTCAGCATCAGGCTTTCGGCCAGCACGTCGCGCGCGGGGATGATGCGGCCCGTGTTGTCCGCCCCGGCGCGGAAGCCCACATCGGCGCGGTTGATGCGGGTGACGCGCGGCGTGGACACCTGCTCGACCGGCCAGGGGATGGCGTAGTTCAGGCCGGGCGGGGTAGTGCGGTTGAAGGCGCCGAAGCGCATGACCACGCCCAGCTCATCCGGCTGCACACGGTAGAAACCCGATGCGCCCCAGATCGCGACCACGATCAGCAGCACGGCGCCGATGGCGCGCCCGCCGCCCGTGCCGCGCGGCAGGAAGCGCCGCACCGCATTCTGGGCGTTGCGGATCATGTCCTCGATGTCGGGCCCCTGGCCGGGACCGCGGCCACCGCCGCCACCCCCGCCACCGCCCTGTGGCGGACCGCCCCAGGGCCCCCCGCCGCCGGGACGGGGATTGCCCCAAGGGCTGGGGCCGCCATTGTTCCACGCCATCTCTGTGGTGATCTCCCGTCTGGCGCGCGACTGTGCGCGCGGCCTCCTTATATGTCCTACAAATGCCCCGCAGGGGGTGGCTGCACAACCCGCCTTGTCCTGCATATGAGGACGCGAAGGGCTCAAGGAAAGGTCAACCGCATGTCCGAAACCATCGTGGATGGGGTGAAGCGCGCCCTTCGCGCCGTGCGTGACCCGAAGACCGGCCAAAGCGTGATCGAGAACGGAATGGTCGAAACCGTCAGCGTGCGCGACGGGCTGGTGCAGTTCGCCCTGGCCGTGCCGCGGGAGCGCGCGCGGGAACTGGAATCGTTGCGCCAGGCGGCCGAACGCGCCGCCGCCACGGTGCCCGGCGTGCTGTCGGCCACGGTGGTGATGACGGCGCACCGCGAGGTGCAGACCCCCGCCGGCCCCGCCACCGCCACACGCCCGCCGCCCGGCCCGGGCGGCCAGGTGCTGCTGCCGGGGGTGCGGCGCATCGTGGCCGTCGCTTCCGGCAAGGGCGGCGTGGGCAAATCCACCACGGCGGTGAACCTCGCCGTGGCGCTGGCCGCGCAGGGGCTGCGCGTGGGGCTGCTGGACGCCGACATCTACGGCCCCTCCCTGCCCTTGATGCTGGGCACCCAGGAAAAGCCCCGCGCGGTGGAGAACCGCATCCAGCCCATCGCGCGCTGGGGGCTGAAGGCCATGTCCATCGGCTTCCTGGTGGAGCAGGAGACGGCGATGATCTGGCGCGGCCCCATGGTGATGGGCGCGCTGGAACAGATGATGGGCCAGGTGGAGTGGGGCGAGCTGGACGTGATGGTGGTGGACATGCCCCCCGGCACCGGCGACGCGCAGCTCACCATGTCGCAGCGCGTGCCTTTGGCCGGTGCGGTCATCGTCTCCACCCCGCAGGACATGGCGCTGACCGATGCGCGGCGCGGCGTGAAGATGTTCGAGAAGGTGAATGTTCCGGTCCTGGGGCTGATCGAGAACATGAGCTTCTTCTGCTGCCCGCAATGCGGCCACCGCAGCGACATCTTCGGCCATGGCGGGGCGCGGGCGGAGGCCGCGCGGCTCGGCCTCGACTTCCTGGGGGAATTGCCGCTGAAGCTGGCCATCCGCGAGACTTCGGATGCCGGCACGCCCATCGTGCTCGCCGCGCCCGAAAGCGAGGAGGCGGGCCTCTACCGCGCCATCGCCGCGCGCCTCTGGAACAAGCTGGAGGCGGGCGTGGCCCCCGCCGGGCCGCGCATCGTGATGGAATGAGGGCACGGCCTCAGGGCCGCAGCAGGCCCTCTTCCATGGCGCGGGTGTAGAGCGCCTCGATCATCGGCGCGAAGGGCGGGCCGAGGTCGAGCGCCGGCTGCATCCGCTTCAGGCTGCGCGCGCGGGTCAGGCCCACTTCCTTCCAGGCGGGCGCGCCGCAATCCACCTGCTGCGCGAAGCCCTGCAGCCGGTCGCAGCCCATGGCGAATCGGGCATCGGGGGTGTCCTGGGCCTCGAACTCGGCCCAGAGGATGGAAAGCCGCGCGGCGAGATCGGGCGGCAAAGTGCCGAAGATGCGCGCCGCCGCCGCCTGTTCGCGCGCCTGCTGGGTGAGGAGGCCCGCCTCGTCGAAGGCGAAGGTGTCGCCGGCCTCGATCTCGATCACGTCATGCACCGCGATCATGGACAGCACGCGGGCCAGGTCGGGGCGGGGGTCCACCTCCTCGGCCAGCAGGACGGCGATCATCGCCACATGCCAGGCGTGTTCGGCGCTGTTCTCCAGCCTTCCCTGGGTGCGGGCGGCGCGGTGGACGTGCTTCAGCCGGTCGCACAGGTTCAGGAAGCCCTGGATGGCGGCCAGCCGGTCAGCCATCCGCGCGGCCCAGGGTTTCCATCAATTCGCGCCATTCGCGCTTGGACAACCCGCTGGTGGGCTGCGTCACCGCCTCGCCCGCCAGCATGCGCTTCACGATGGCCAGCATCTGCGCCGAGAGCGTGACGGCGCCCATGCGGTAGTCCGCGAAGGCCTCATAGCTGTGCGGCACCCAGGCGCGCACCGTGTCCAGCATGGCCTCGGCATAGACGCGGATCTCATACTGGGCATGGGCG
The DNA here is from genome assembly GCF_014764365.1 of Roseococcus microcysteis. NCBI lineage: Bacteria > Pseudomonadati > Pseudomonadota > Alphaproteobacteria > Acetobacterales > Roseomonadaceae > Roseococcus > Roseococcus microcysteis. Next base: position 3,021,759 of record NZ_CP061718.1, on the reverse strand, counting down.
TCGGCGCGCAGGCTGAGGAAGTGCAGCAGATTGTGCAGATCCGTCTTCCAGTACCACTGGGTGTAGGCGTTGAGGGTGAGGTTCATCCGCGCCAGTTCGCGGGCGAGGCCGGAGCGGGATTCGTCCTGGACGTTCCCCGCCTCGTCCTCGTTCAGCATCCAGGCATAGTGGTCGTAGTTGCGGGCGGCGTCCTCGCGCAGCAGGCGCAGCACTTCCTCAGCCTCCGCGCCTTGCAGCACGTCGCCGCGGCCCTGGCGGTTGCTGGAGGATTGCGCGGCGAGCTGCTCCGGCGCCGGGATGTAGAATTCCCGGTCCATCACGGAATAGCGCGCCGAATACTCATTCACATTGGCCGTGCGGTGCCGGATCCATTGCCGCGCCACGAAGATGGGCAGCTTCACGTGATATTTGATCTCGCACATCTCGAAGGGGGTCGAGTGGCGGTGGCGCATGAGGTAGCGGATCAGCCCGCGGTCCTCATTGGCGGCCTTGGTGCCGCGGCCGTAGGAGACGCGGGCCGACTGCACCACGGCGCCGTCATCGCCCATGTAGTCCACGACGCGCACGAAGCCGTGGTCGAGCACGGGGATGGGCGTGAAGAGCATGGCCTCCAGCGCGGGCACGGTGGCGCGGCGCGTCTCGTGGCGCGCGGCCTGGGCTTCCGTCAGTTCGGCCCGCTGGGCCTCGGTCAATGGCATGGTTCGCCCTCAAATCCCGCAGGGATTTGAACGGAGGAGCCGAGGGGCGCAAGGGTGCGCCTGCGCGCATGGGTGCGTCTGCTGCGGCGCATGCGCGCACCCTGGCAATCACAGCCCCGATGGCCTACATATCGAGGTGCCGCTTGCGGCTATGGCGATAAACGTTGCGTGGAATAATCGTTACGGACCCGGGGGCAGTGCCCGGCGTCTCCACCACTCCAACCGCCTTTATCGGGGCGCGTGGCACGGGGACGAAACAGGCTCGACGTGCGTGGTAAAGACGCAGCTTTTGCCCGGCATTGTACCGCCGTTATCGGGCTAAATCACAAGTGCCAACGATAACGTCCGCGAGGACGTGGCGCTCGCTGCCTAGGAATAGGTAAGCGCGGTTTGGGGGGCACCGGGCAACAGAAGCCCCCCGCCTGACCCAGGGATCGCAGCCCAGCGGGCTGCGATCCCTGGGTCAGGCTTTTTTTGTGCCCTCAGGCGCCGGGCGCCGCCTCCGGCGGCTTGGCTTCCGGGCCCTGATCGGGCCCGCCGGCCGCCGTGCGGCCGGAGCGTGGGGAAGGCGTATGATTGCCCTCAGGCGCCGGGCGCCGCCTCCGGCGGCTTGGCTTCCGGGCCCTGGTCGGGCCCGCCGGCCGCCGTGCGGCCGGATACTCGTGCGGCGGCACTGACCGATCAGGGCGCGCTTGCGGCCCGCTCCCCTCCCCTTCCTTCCCTTGCGCCCTCACCCGCCATATGGTGCAGCGCCAGGAATAGCCGATGACAGACACGAACACCCCCAGCCTGCTCCCCTACGAAGCCTGGGCCACGCGCGCGCTGCGCTCGGTGGCCGTGGACGCGCTCGAACACGCGGCGCGCGAAGGCCTGCCGGGTGAGCACCATTTCTACATCTCCTTCCGCACGGACCACCCGGGCACCTCGGTCCCAGCGTTCCTGAAGGCGAAGTACCCGCATGAGATCACCATCGTGATCCAGCACCGCTTCTGGGACCTGAAGGTGGACCGCGTCGCGCAGCGCTTCTCGGTGGGGCTGTCCTTCTCGGGCATTCCGGCCTCGCTCGTCGTGCCCTTCGCGGCGCTGACCGCCTTCCAGGACCCGCACGCCCAGTTCGGCCTGCGCTTCCAGCCCGAATATGACGGCGAGGAGGACGCGGCCGACCTGCCGCCGCCCGAAACCGCCGCCACCGCGGCCGCCGAAGAAGACCCCGCACCCGCCCCCCAGCCACAGGTCGTCAGCCTCGACGCCTTCCGCCGCAAGCGCGACTGACACCCCGCCCGGAGCCCCGCACCTTGCTCGACAGCGCCACCCCCGCCCGCCCCGAAGGCTTCCACTACAGCCCGACCTTCCCCCTCGCCGAGGACAAGACGCCCTATCGCCGCCTGCCCATCGAGGGCGTGAAGGTCATCGAGGTGGACGGCAAGCGCGTGCTGAAGGTGCCGCCCAAGGCGCTGGAGGAGCTGGCCTTCGCCGCCTGCCGCGACGTGTCGCACCTGCTGCGCCCCGGCCACCTGGCGCAGCTCTCCTCCATCCTGAAGGACCCGGAGGCCAGCGCGAATGACCGCTTCGTGGCGCTGGACCTGCTGAAGAACGCCAACATCGCCGCCGGCGGCAAGCTGCCCATGTGCCAGGACACCGGCACCGCCATCGTCTTCGGCAAGAAGGGCCAGCGCGTCTGGGTCGAGGGCAATGAGGAGGAGGCGCTGTCCTACGGCGTCGCCCGCACCTACACCGAGACCAACCTGCGCTATTCCATGATGGCGCCGCTCTCCATGTTCGACGAGGCGAACACCGGCAACAACATGCCGGTGGAGTTCACCATCCTGGCCTCGCCCGGCGAGGACCATGCCGACGAATTCCACCTGATGTTCGTGCTGAAGGGCGGCGGTTCGGCGAACAAGACCTTCCTCTACCAGCAGACGCGCGCGGTGCTGAACAAGCCCAAGCTGCTGGCCTTCATCGAGGAGAAGGTGAAGACGCTGGGCACCTCCGCCTGCCCGCCCTACCACCTGGCCATCGCCATCGGCGGGACGAGTGCGGAGGCCAATCTCAAGGCCGTGAAGCTGGCCTCCACACGCTACCTGGATGGGCTGCCCGAGACGGGCGACAAATCCGGCCACGCCATCCGCGACCGCGCGCTGGAGGCCGAGATCCACAAGCTGACGCAGAATCTCGGTATCGGCGCGCAGTTCGGCGGCAAGTATTTTTGCCATGACGTGCGCGTGGTGCGGATGGCGCGGCATGGGGCGTCGCTGCCCATCGGTATCGGCGTCTCCTGCTCCGCCGACCGGCAGATCAAGGCCAAGATCACGGCGGACGGCGTGTTCCTGGAGGAGCTGGAGCACGACCCGGCGAAGTATCTGCCGGAAGCCACCGACGAGATCCTGGGCGGGGAGGTGGTGAAGCTCGACCTCAACCGCCCCATGGACGCCATCCGTGCGGAGCTGTCGAAGCATCCGGTGAAGACCCGCGTCTCGCTGACCGGCACCATCGTCGTCGCGCGCGACATCGCGCACGCGAAGCTGCAGGAGCGGCTGGACCGCGGCGAGGGCCTGCCCGACTACATCAAGAACCACCCCGTCTATTACGCGGGCCCCGCCAAGACGCCGACGGGCATGGCCACCGGCAGCTTCGGCCCCACCACGGCCGGGCGCATGGACAGCTATGTCGCGGCCTTCCAGGCGGCGGGCGGTTCGCTGGTGATGCTGGCCAAGGGCAACCGCTCCCGCGCCGTGCGCGAGGCCTGCCAGAAGCATGGCGGCTTCTACCTCGGTTCCGTGGGTGGCCCGGCGGCGCGTCTGGCGCAGGACTGCATCCGCAAGGTCGAGGTGCTGGAATACCCGGAACTCGGCATGGAGGCGGTGTGGCGGATCGAGGTGGAGGATTTCCCGGCCTTCATCGTGGTGGACGATAAGGGCAACGATTTCTACGAAGGCCTCGAGTGACCGACCGACGCCTGCCCGCCCGCTACACCCTGCCGGTCACAGGCTTCTTCCTGACGGCGATCATGACCTTCGTGATCTCCGGCATCTCGACCCTCATGGCGCTGGGGCCCACCCAGGCCATGTTGGCCGCCTGGCCGCCGGCCTGGCTCACCTCCTGGGTCTTCGCCTTTCCCACCGTGCTCGTCGTGCTGCCGCTGGTGCGGCGGCTGGTGGCACGCCTCGTCGCCCCCGTCTGAGGATCACTCCCATGACCCGTCGCCTCATCTCCTCCGGCTCGAAATTCGAGGAAGAGATCGGCTATTCGCGCGCCGTGGTGGATGGGGACTTCATCTTCCTCTCCGGCACCACCGGCTATGACTACGCCACCATGACCATCCAGGACGACGTGGCCGCGCAGTGCGAGCAGACGCTGAAGAACATCAGCGCCGCCCTCGCCCAGGCCGATGCCACGCTGGCCGATGTCGTCCGCATGCTGGTCATCGTCCCGCGCCGCGAGGACTGGGCCCCCTGCTGGCCCATCCTGAAAAAGTATTTCGGCGAGACGCGCCCCGCCTCCACCCTCATCCACGCGCAGCTGCAGACCGATGCCATGCGCATCGAGATCGAGGTCACCGCGCGGCGCCAGCCCCGCCAGTAAGGACCGCACAGCATGCGCTTCGCCGTGGACCGCCTCGACCACCTGGTCATGACCTGCAAGGACGTGGAGATCACGGCCGCCTGGTATCAGCGCGTGCTGGGCATGGAACGGGCCGAATTCGGCCCGCACCGCCGCACCACCCTGCGCTTCGGCGGGCAGAAGATGAATTTGCGCCCGGTCGAGGCCACGCAGTCCGAATGGTTCTCGGGCGTGGCGACGGCGCCGGGCGGGCAGGATCTCTGCTTCATCGTCACCGTCAGCGCCTTGCAGGTGGTGGAGCATCTGCACCGCTGCGGCGTCATGGTGGAACAGGGGCCGGTGCCGAAGGATGGCGCGCTGGGGCCCATCACCAGCGTCTATTGCCGCGACCCGGACCAGAACCTGATCGAGATCGCCACCTACTCCGACTGAAAACCGGCGCCTGCCGTCATCCGCGCGCCCCTCTCGCGCGTTTGGCGCGCGGGTGGGGGTGCCGTGCTATTCTCCGCCCCACCACAAGGGGTTGAGGCCATATGACCACGCGCACCGAAACCGACAGCCTCGGCACGGTCGAGATTCCCGCCGAGCGCCTCTGGGGCCCGCAGACCGAACGCGCCCGCCACCTCTTCGCCATCGGAACCGAGCGTTTTCCGCCCCTGCTGCTGCGCGCGCTGGGCCAGCAGAAATGGGCGGCGGCGGAGGCCAATGCGCGGCTAGACGAATTGCCGCGCCATTTGACGGACGCCATCCAGCAGGCCGCGCAGGAGATCATCTCCGGCCAGCGCGACGCGGATTTCCCGCTGACCATCTGGCAGACGGGCTCCGGCACGCAGACCAACATGAACGCGAACGAGGTCATCGCGAACCGGGCCAACCAGCTGCTGGGCGCGAAGCTCGGCGCGCGCGCGCCGGTGCATCCCAATGACCATGTGAACCGCGGCCAATCCTCCAATGACAGCTTCCCGACGGTGATGCACCTCGCCGCCGCCGAGGCCGCGCAGCGCCGCCTGAAGCCCGCGCTGGAACTGCTCGCCGCCAGCCTGAACGCGCGGGCCGAGCAATGGGCCGGCATCATCAAGATGGGCCGCACCCATCTGATGGACGCGGTGCCCGTCACGCTGGGCGGTGAATTCGCCACCTGGGCGCGGCAGGTGATCCATGGCGTGGCGCGGCTCGATGCCGCCATGCCGCGGCTGCTGCAACTGCCCCAGGGCGGCACCGCGGCCGGCACGGGGCTGAACCGCCACCCCGATTTCGACCGCGTCTTCTGCGAGGTGGTGGCCACCCGCACCGGCCTGCCCTTCACGCCCAACCCCGACAAGTCCGAGGGCATGGCCGCGCATGACGCGCTGCTGGAACTGCACGGGGCGATGAACACCATCGCGGCCTCGCTGATGAAGATCGGCAATGACATCCGCCTGCTGGGCAGCGGCCCGCGCGCGGGGCTGGCGGAACTCATCATCCCCGATGATGGGCTGTCTTCCAGCATCATGCCCGGCAAGACCAACCCCACCCAGAGCGAGGCGCTGACCATGGTCTGCGCGCAGGTCATGGGCAATCAGGTGACCGTCACCATCGGCGCGTCCCAGGGGCATCTGGAACTCAACACCTTCAAGCCCGTCATCATCCAGGCCGTGCTGCAATCCGCGACACTGATGGCCGAGGCCGCCACCAGCTTCGCCCACCACATGGTGGACAAGCTGGAACCCAACCATGCGCGCCTGGCCGAGAGCCTGGCGAAGTCGCTGATGCTCGCCACCGCGCTGAACCCGCATATCGGCTATGACCGGGCGGTCGCCATCGCCAAGCGCGCCTTGCATGAGGATGTGACGCTGCGCGAGGCCGCCGAACGCGAAGGCGTGGCGGGCGAGGATTTCGACGCCTGGGTCAAACCCGAAGCGATGCTGAGGCCGTGACGGGGCATCTGGTCAAACGCAGCCTGCGGCTGGCGGGCCACGGCACCTCCATCGCGCTGGAGCCCGCCTTCTGGGCCGCGCTGGAGGAGGAGGCCGCGCGCCGCGCCATGCCGCTGGCCGCCCTCATCGCCGAGCAGGACGCGGCGCGCGCCGATGCGGCGGAACCGCTGACCAGCCGGCTGCGCGTCTTCGCCCTGGAATGCGCGCGGCGCGCGGCACGCGGCTGAGACGGGGCGCCTGGAGCGGGATGCGTTGAGGTGGAATCACCGAGGACGCAGAATCCCGCTCTCAACAAAGGTTAGAAACGCATGTGAACGCAGCATGCTCTAGGTGCTGTAGGTGCGGGGCCCGCTGCCGCGGCCCCGGCCCACCGGGTCATGCGGGTCGCTGTCGGTCGGGCCTTGCGGCCGCTGCCCGCCGCGGCCGCGTCCCGGCGGGTCATTCGGATCGGCATCGGTCACGCCGCCACGCCCGCCACCGCGCCCACGCCCCACCGGATCATCGGGGTCGGAATCGGTCACGCCACGCCCGCCACCGCGCCCACGCCCCACCGGGTCGTCCGGGTCGGAATCGGTCACGCCACGCCCGCCACCGCCCCGCCCGCGCCCCACCGGGTCATTGGGGTCGGAATCGGTCACGCCGCCGCGCCCGCCGCCTCCCCGCCCCTGGCCGTGCGGGTCGGACGGGTCGGAATCGGTGACCGGCGGCGGGGCGCGCCGAGGCTCCGGCGGCGCCTTCGGCGCGGGCTCGGGCGGGGCCGGCGTCTTCTGCGCCAGGGCCGCGCCGGCCGGCAGCAGCAAGGCGGTCGCGACCGGCACCCGCAAGATCAGCAGCCGCCGCTTCAGCCGCCCGTGTTCATCCATGTCCGTTCCCTCCGCGTTCCGGAGCGCCAGGGGCGGCGCCGTCCCGGCCCGATCCTCGTCAACGCCGCACCACCATCATCGGATGGAGGCCGCGCGGTCCAGCGCCGCGAGCGCATCGGCCGCGCCCAGCAGCCGCACCTGGCCCTGCAGCCGCAGGCAGACACCCAGCACCAGGCCGCGCGCCAGCAGGCGTTCGGCGCAGGCCTCGCCGTGATCCAGCGCCTCGGCCACCAGCGCCGGGGGCAATTCGCCCACATGCGTGGTCACGGGCAGGTCGCGCAAATCGCTGTCGGGGTCCAGGCTTTCCGCCGGGGCGCGGAGGATGGCCGGGTGGTCCACATCCACCGCATTGGCGATGATGGTGGCGGCGGCGTCGGCCTCGGGCGCGCGGTCGGCCAGCACGGTCACCGCATCGGCGATCCCGCGCGAGAAGCTGCGGCCGCGCCAGCCGGAGGTCGCGATGCCCCGCACCCCATCCCGCCCGCGGATCACGGCCAGCCCATCGGGCACGCCCGCCTCCGGCCCTTCCACCAGCCCCACCCGCAGCGTGCTGGCGGGGGAGAGATGCAGCGCGATGTCGCCGCCATTGTTCACATGCGCGAGCTGCACGCCCGGCACGGCCGCGATGGCGGCCAGCACATGCTCGGCCACGGCACCCGCCACCGCCGCCATGGGGGTGATGAAGATGGCGCGGTGCGGCCAGGCGGCCTCGGCCATGCGGCGGGCGACGGGGTGGCGGAAGCTGGGCATCCGGCCCAGCAGGGGTGTCCGCAGCAGCGGCAATTCCAGCGCCAGGGCGGGCAGCAGGCCGGTCAGCGCCGCGGCCGCGGCCTCCCGCGCCTGGAGCACGGCGGGGCGCAACCCCTCGATGCCGATGACGAGGTCTATGGGCCCGTCCTGCAGATGCAGCCGCCCATCGGGCAGCATGGCGCGCCGGGGCGCGGGCCAATCGCTCATGAAGGCGCGTCGGGCCAGGGGTTGGCGCGGGGCCAGGGGGCGTTCACCGCAGCTTCCGCATGGCGGGAGAGCAGGGTGTCGAGGGCGATGGCCTGGTCCACATGCCCTCCAAGTGCGGCGTAAAGCCCCGCGCGCAAGGTGAATTCGATGGGCGCCACCAAGGCGGGCGTGGGGACATAACCAAAGGCGTTGTCCGGGATGGCCAGCACATCGGCCATGATGGTGATGCCCCCGCCGGGCCAGAGGGTGCAGGGGGCCCCGCCCATGGTCACGCGCACCTCGCCCGCCTGGACGCTGCGCGTGAGCAGGATGGGGTTTTCCGTGACACCCGCGCGCAGCGACCCGCCGGCACCCGCCATGAAGAGGATGGAGGTCAGCGCCGGTTCGCAATTCTCGCCGATGCGGGCGACCGTCTGGGCCACGGCGTCGGGCATCGGCGCCGCCACGGGGCGCAGCGCCTCATCCAGTTCCAGCCAGAGGCTGTCCTCGCCCGTGGTGCTGGTCATCAGCACGCGCATCCCGGGCCAGGCGAGCTTGGCGTCAATGCTCTCGATCAGCGTCAGCGGGTCCGTCACATCGGTCCCGCCCCAGCCGGTGCCGGGGTGGGCCACCTGGAAATAGCGGCCGGGGGTGGAGCGGCGGCCGCGCACGCGCAGGCCGGAGGGGCGCATGTTCAGGCAGCGCCCCGCCTGGTGTTCGGTGAGAACCCCGGTGATGTGGTCGTCCACCACCACCACCTCATCCACATGGCCCTGCCATTGCTGGGCGAAGATGCCGACCGCGGCGCTGCCGCAGCCCACCCGCATGCGCGTCTCGGCCACGCCGTTCACGATGGGCGCGGCCCCGGCCTGGAGCGTGACGCGCGAGCCGCCCGGGATGGTCACCTCGATCGCCTGCTTGCGGCACAGCGCCAGCATGGCCGCGCAGGTGACCTGCCCCTCGCGCTTGGAGCCGCCGGTCAAATGCCGCACCCCGCCGAGGGAGAGCATCTGCGAGCCATATTCGGCGGTGGTGACATGGCCGATCTGCTCGCCCTCATGCATCACCGGCGCGCATTCGGGGCCGAGGTGGCGGTCGGTGTCGATCTTCACCTTCAGCCCGCAATAGCTGAAGATTCCCTCGGTCACGACGGTGACGGTGTCCACGCCCTCATGCTTCTGGGCCACGATGAAGGGGGCGGGCTTGTAGTCCGGATAGGTGGTGCCGGCGCCGATGGCCGTCACGAAGACCTGGGGCGCGGGGGTGACGCCGCCCGCCCAATCCTCGGCGGCGTCGAGGAAGGGCACGATCGGCGCGCCCTCCTCCACCGCCTGGTGCAGCAGCACCAGCGGGTCGGTGCGGATGAGGCGGCCATCCTCATTTGCGTAACGGTGGCAGGCCCCGGCGCGGCCGGGGCGGATGCGGCAGAGCACGGGGCAGGCGTCGCAGCGGACGATGCCCTCATTCCCCTCGCGGGCGCCGAATTGCTCGGTCCGGTCGGTCATGGGCGGGCCGCCAGGTGGGGGTGTCGCAAATCCTGCCTCCGTCATCGCAACGGATTGTGCTTTCCCTTGGCGACACGCTCAATCGGAAACTAGGCTGGGATATCAGGCGCAAGGGGGATTGGATGGCGCGGGTTCTGGTGCGTGGCATTGGAGTTTTCTTCACGGGCGAGATGGAGACCCCCCTCCGGGACGCCGACGCCCTGCTGATCGAGGGCGGGAAGGTGGCCGGCATCGGCCGTGCGGCGGATTTCGACGCGGAAGGCGCCACGGTCATTGACGCCAAGGGCTGCGCCGTGATGCCGGGCCTGATCGACAACCATGTCCACCCCGCATTCGGCGACTGGACGCCGCGCCAGAACCAGCTGGGCTGGATCGAGGCCATGGTGCATGGCGGCACCACCACCCTGATCTCGGCCGGCGAGGTCCATCTGCCCGGCCGCCCCAAGGACCCGGTGGGGGTGAAGGCGCTGGCCATCGCGGCGCAGCGCTGCTTCAGCGCCTTCCGTCCCATGGGCGCGCGGGTGCTGGCCGGCGCCCCGGTGCCCGAGCGCGGCCTGACCGCCGCCGACTATGCCGAGATGGCCGCCGCCGGCGTGCGCTTCGTGGGCGAGTTCGGCCTGGGCACCGTCAAGGACGAGGCCGAGGTGGTGGAGGTGATGGGCCATGTCCGCGCCGCCGGGCTGAATGCCATGATCCATTGCGGCGGGCCCTCCATCGCGGGCTCGAACCTCATGCAGGCGCCGGTGGTGATCGCGGCCGATGCGGACATCGTGGCGCATATCAATGGCGGGCCGACCAGCCTGCCGGCGGCGGAGCTGACCAAGGTGATCGAGGGCACGAAGCGCGCCATCGAGGTGGTCCACAACGGCAACCCGCGCAACGCCATCCACGCCATGAACGTGCTGCGCGAGATGGGCCGGCTCGACCGGCTGGTGCTGGGCACGGACAGCCCGGCGGGGTCGGGCGTGCAGCCCTTGGGTGTCATGCGGACCATCTCGCTGCTGTGCAGCCTGGGCGGGCTCGATCCGGCCGTTGCGATTGCCGCCGCGGGCGGCAACACGGCGCGCTGGCGGGGCATCGAGGCCGGGACCATCGCGGTGGGGCGCGCGGCGGATTTGGTGTTCCTGGACGCCCCCATCGGCGGGGCGGGCAGCGATGCGGCCCAGGCCTTCAGCTTCGGCGAATTGCCCGGCATCGGCATGGTGATGGTGGATGGCGAGGTGAAGACCGGGCGCAGCCGCAACACGCCCCCCGCCGCGCGCATCCCGGAGGTGCTGGCATGATCATCCGGAAATACCTCTCGCTGGTGGAGGAGGTGGCGCTGGAACAGGGCCGGGAGGTCACGCCCCCCATCCGCCGCGCCGTCGCCGCCTGCGTGCTGCAGAACCCCTTCGCGGGGCGCTATGTCGAGGACCTCGCGCCCCTGATCGAGGCGGGAGAGGCGCTGGGCGCCGAACTCGCCGCCCGCGCGGTGGCCGCGCTGGGCATTCCGGGCGAGGCGGTCCACAGCTTCGGCAAGGCCGCCGTGGTGGGCGAGGGGGGCGAGCTGGAACACGCCGCCGCCCTGCTTCACCCGAAGATGGGCGCGCCGGTGCGCGCCGCGCTGGGCAAGGGGCCGGCGCTGATTCCCTCGGCCAAGAAGCGGGGCGGGATGGGCACGGCCATTGATATCCCGCTCGGCCACAAGGATGCGGCCTTTGTCCGCTCGCATTTCGACGCCATCGAGTTCCGCTGCACCGATGCGCCCATGGCCGGCGAAATCCTGCTCTGCCTCGCGCTGACCACCGGGGGGCGGCCGCTGCCGCGCATCGGCGGGCTCGAGGTGAAAAACATTGTGGGGATGGATGGTTTGCGATGACACTGGAGGAAGGTTGAACTCCCGCCGGCCACACCATGGATGACCAGCTTCGCCTCGTCCTGAACGGGGCGCCCCGCACCCTGCCCCGCCACCAGAGCCCCACCACCACCCTGCTGGACTGGCTGCGCGCCGAAGGGCTGACCGGCGCCAAGGAAGGCTGCGCCGAGGGCGATTGCGGCGCCTGCACCGTGGTGCTGGAGGGCTCCGATGGCGCCCGCACGCCCGTGAATGCCTGTCTCTGCGTGCTGGGCCAGCTGCATGGCCGCGCCATCCGCACCGTGGAGGGGCTGGGGCCGCAGCACACCGTCCCGCGCGCCCTGGCCGAGGCGGATGCCACCCAATGCGGCTTCTGCACACCCGGCATCGTCATGTCCGCCTGGGCCCATACGCGCGAGGGCGGGGACCCGCATGAGGCGCTGGCGGGAAATCTCTGCCGCTGCACGGGCTACCGCCCCATCCTGGACGCCATGGCCCGCATGCAGGATGACGGCGCGGCGCCGCCCGCCCTTCCGGCGCCGGACAGCGCGAAATTCGGCGGGTTCCACTTGCCGGCCTCGCTGGACGAGGCGCTGGCGCTGCGCGCCGTGCGGCCGGAGGCCGTGGTGCTGATGGGTGGCACCGATCTCGGCCTGCGCTTTTCCGAGCATCGGGAGCATCCGGCCCAAGTGCTCTGCCTGCTGAACGTGGCCGAGATGCAGGGGGTGGAGGTGCGCGCCACCGGGCTGCGCATCGGCGCCGCCGCAAGCTATGCCGAATGGCTGCGCGCCTGCCGCGCCGACCCTGTCTGGGCGCCGCTGGTGCCCTATCTGTCGCGGCTGGGCTCACGGCAGATCCGGGGGCTGGGGACGGTGGCGGGCAATCTCGGCACGGCCTCGCCCATCGGGGATGCGCTGCCGGTGCTGCTGGCCTTGGGCGCGGTGGTGGAGGTGGCGCAGTTGCGCGGCGTGCGGCACATCCCGGTGGGGGAGTTCCTGACGGGCTATCGCCGCAACGCCCTGGCGCCGGAGGAGCTGATCGTCGCCATCCACCTGCCCCGCCCGCCGAAGGGCGCCTTCCTGGCGGCGGAGAAGCTCTCGCGCCGGCATGACCAGGACATCAGCGCCGTGTCCCTCGCCGCCCTCATCACCTTCGAGGACGGCGTGGTGCGCGAGGCGCGGCTCGCCTTCGGCGGCATGGACGCGACCGCCCGCCGCTGCGCCCCCGCCGAGGCCGCCTTGCGCGGCCGGGTGCTGGATGACGGCGCGCTGGCCGGCGCGGGCCAGGCGCTGGACTTCACGCCCATGGCCGATTGGCGCGGCAGCGCCGAGTTCCGGATGGAGGCCGCGCGCGGGCTGCTGCGGCGCCTGGCACTTCGCCATGCCGGGCTGCCCGCGGAGGTCTTCGCATGATGGACGGCAGCAGCTTCCGCCTGAAGCATGCTGGCCAGGCCATGCGCCATGACAGCGCGCTGAAGCATGCGACGGGCGAGGCGCGCTTCCTGGACGACATGCCCGAACCCGCGGGGCTGCTGCATGCGGCGCTGGTGCTCTCGCCCGTGGCGCATGGGAAGCTGGACGCGCTGCACATGGCCGCCGCCGTCGCCATGCCGGGCGTGGTGCGGATCATCACGCCCGCGGACATTCCGGGCGAGAACGACATCGCCCCCATCGCGGCCGGTGAAGTGATGCTGGCCGAGGAATTGGTGGAGCATCATGGCCAGGCGCTGGCCATCGTGGTCGCCCACACCCGCGACGAGGCGCTGCGCGCGGCCGCCGCCGTCGCGGCCGCGATCACGCCCCTGCCGCCCGTGCTCAGCATCGAGGAAGGGCTGGCGCGGGAGGCCTGGATCGTGAAGCCGCAGACCATGGTGGCGGGCGATGCGGCCGCCGCGCTGGAGGCCGCGCCGCACCGCCTTTCCGGCGAGTTCCATGTGGGCGGGCAGGAGCATTTCTACCTGGAAGGGCAGATCGCGCTGGCCATCCCGGGCGAGGAGGAGGAGATGCTGGTGCATTCCTCCACCCAGCACCCGACCGAGGTGCAGCACATCGTGGCCCGGGTGCTGGGCGTGCCCTATCACCGCGTCACGGTGCAATGCCGCCGCATGGGCGGCGCCTTCGGCGGCAAGGAGAGCAATGCGAGCTGGATCGCCGCCGCCGCCGCCGTGGCCGCCCGGCTGACGGGCCGCCCCGTGAAGCTGCGCCTGCCCCGCCGCGCCGACATGGCGGCCACGGGCAAGCGCCACCCCTTCCTCTATCGCTGGCAGGTGGGGTTCGACGATGCGGGACGGCTGCTCGGCCTCGATGCGCTGCTGGCGGGGGATGGCGGGCATTCGGTGGACATGTCGGCCGGCGTGGTGTTCCGCGCCCTGACCCATGCGCTGAACTGCTATGGCGTGCCGGCGCACCGCATCACGGCCTGCGCGGTGAAGACCAACCATGTCAGCAACACCGCCTTCCGCGGCTTCGGCGGCCCCCAGGGCGCCTTGCTGATGGAGGAGGTGCTGCACGCCGTGGCCCGCCACCTGAGCCTGGATGTGGATGCGGTGCGCGACGCCAACTTCGCCAGCCGCACCCCCTATGGCCAAGCGCTGGACCCGAGCCTGACGCGCCGCGTCCTGGCCGAGGCGAAGCAGGATGCGGGCTGGGAAGCGAAGCGCGCCGAGATCGCGGCCTTCAACGCCGCCCATCCCACGCTGCGGCGGGGGCTTGGTTCCTTCGTCTGCGCCTTCGGCATCAGCTTCGGCATCGTCCACCTGAACCAGGCCGGCGCGCTGGTGCATGTCTACACCGATGGCTCCATCCGCCTCGCCCATGGCGGGACGGAGATGGGCCAGGGGCTGTTCATCAAGGTGGCGCAGGTGGTGGCGGAGGTGTTCTCCGTGCCGGTCGAGAGCGTGGGCATCAGCGCCACCTCCACCGCCGAGATCCCCAACACCAGCGCCACCGCCGCCAGCACCGGCAGCGACCTGAATGGCTGGGCCGCGCACGCGGCCGCGACCACGCTGCGCGAACGCATGGCGGAGGTGGCGGCGCAGCATTTCGGCTGCCCCGTGCAGGAGGTCGTCTTCGAGGATGGCCAGGTCTTCCCGGGCGGCGCCGGCAGCAACAAGCGCCTGACCTTCGGGGAGCTGGCGAAGCTGTGCTGGAAGGCCCGCGTCAGCCTTTCCGCCACCGGCTTCTACAAGACGCCGGACATCCACTGGGATGCCGAGTCGCTGAAGGGCGAACCCTTCCATTATTTCACCTATGGCGCCGCGGTGGCGGAGGTGATGCTGGACACGCTGACGGGGGAGCATCGCTGCCTCTCCGCGCATCTGGTCCAGGATTGCGGGCGCAGCCTGAACCCGGCCATCGACCTCGGCCAGATCGAGGGCGGATTCGTGCAGGGTATGGGCTGGCTCACCACCGAGGAATTGTGGTGGGACGCCCAGGGGCGGCAGCGCACGCTGGGGCCCTCCACCTACAAGATTCCGGGCTCCCGCGATGTGCCGCCGGTGCTGCACACGCGGTTGCTGGCGGGCTCCGCCGGGCGGGCGCGGACGCTGTTCCGCTCCAAGGCCGTGGGGGAGCCGCCCCTGCTGCTGGCCACCGCCGTGGTCAATGCGCTGCGCGACGCCGCGGGGCTGGTCCACCTCGATCTGCCGGCCACGCCGGAGCGGCTTCTGCTCAATTTGAAGGCAATAAAATCGGGTCCGTAAAGGCGCTTGCATGTCGCTGCGGGCTTGGCCATACAGGCATGGCTGGGCTGCGCAATAAGCAACCCGGCAGGGACAGAAGCCGCCGGGGCCAACCCCGGATCAACAATGGCGTGGGGGACGGATCCGGGTGAGCGACATCATCCTTCAGACGGAGAATCTGACGAAGGAGTTCCGCGGCTTTCTGGCCGTCCAGGACGTCAACATCAATGTGCAGCGGGGCACCATCCATGGGCTGATCGGGCCCAATGGCGCGGGCAAGACCACCTGCTTCAACCTTCTCACGAAATTCCTGATCCCGACGCGCGGGACCATCACCTATGACGGGCGCGACATCACGCGGATGAAGCCCGCGGAGGTGGCGCGGCTCGGCCTCGTGCGGTCCTTCCAGATCTCGGCGGTCTTCGCGAACCTCTCGGTGCTGGAGAATGTCCGCATGGCGTTGCAGCGCCAGCGTGGCGCCAGCTTCGACTTCTGGCGCTCGGAGAAGGTGCTGCGGCAATATGACGACCGCGCGCATGAATTGCTGGCCGATGTGGGGCTGACCGAATACGCCGATCTGCGCGCCGGCCAGTTGCCCTATGGCCGCAAGCGCGCGCTGGAGATCGCCACCACGCTCGCGATGGACCCCGCGATGATGCTGCTGGACGAGCCCACCGCCGGCATGACGCATGAGGATGTGGACCGCATCGTCACCCTGGTGAAGCGCGTCTCGGCGGGCCGCACGGTGCTGCTGGTGGAGCACAACCTCAAGGTCGTGGAGGGCCTCTGCGACCGCATCACGGTGCTGGCCCGCGGCCAGATCCTGGCCGAGGGCGACTACGCCGCCGTCAGCCGCAACCCGGAGGTGCAGGCGGCCTATCTCGGCACCGACCCCTCCTCCGTCGGCGTTCCGGAGGGCGCGCACCATGGCTGACGCGCCGCTGCTCCAGGTGAAGGGCCTCGAGGCCTGGTATGGCGAGAGCCACGTGCTGCATGGCGTGGACATCCACATCAATGCCGGCGAGGTGGTGACACTGCTCGGCCGCAACGGCGCGGGCAAGACCTCCACGCTGCGCTCCATCATGGGGCTGGTGGGGCGCCGCGCGGGCTCGGTGAAGTATGAGGGGCGGGAGCTGATCGGCGCGCGCTCCGACATCATCGCGCGCGCGGGCATCGGCTATGTGCCGGAGGAGCGGGGGATCTTCGCCTCGCTCTCGGTTTACGAGAACCTGATGCTGCCGCCCGAGGTGCTGCCGGGCGGCCTCTCCGTGCCCACCATCTATGAGCTGTTCCCGAACTTGCAGGAGCGCCGCAACAGCCCGGGCACCAAGCTCTCGGGCGGCGAGCAGCAGATGCTGGCCATCGGCCGCATCCTGCGCACGGGTGCCAAGCTGCTGCTGCTGGACGAGCCTTCGGAAGGGCTTGCCCCCGTCATCGTGCAGCAGATCGGCCGCACCATCCGCGAGCTGAAGAGCCGCGGCTTCACGGTGCTGCTGGTCGAGCAGAATTTCCGCTTCGCGCAGACGGTGGCGGACCGCCACTACGTCATGGAGCACGGGCGGGTCGTGGACATGGTCAGCAATGCGGAGCTGAACGCCTCCATGGACCGCCTCCACGAATATCTGGGCGTCTGAGACCGACAAGAAGCGGCCGGACCGGAAACCCCAAGGAAGGAAACCCAAGAAAATGACCACCACCACCCGCCGCACCTTACTCGGGGCCGCCGCCACCGCGCCGGCCTGGGGTGCGCTGCCGATGTCGCGCGCCCGCGCGCAGGCGGCCAACACCATCCGCATCGGCGTGCTGACCGACATGTCCGGCACCTTCCGTGACCTGAACGGGCCGAACACGGTGGCGGCCACGCGGCTCGCCATCCAGGAATTCGCGGGCCGCGGCTTCAACGTGGAAATGGTGGTGGCCGACCACCAGAACCGCCCCGATGTCGCCACGGCCACCGCCCGCCAGTGGTTCGACCGCGACAATGTGGACGTGGTCAGCAGCCTGGCCGCCTCCTCCGTGGCGCTGGCCGTGGCGGACCTGGCGCGCGAGCGCAACAAGGTGGCCATCGCCACCTCCACCGCCACCTCGGACCTGACGGGCCGGGCGTGCAGCCCCAACACCGTCCACTGGGTGTATGACACCTACATGCTCTCCAAGGTGGCGGGTGCCGCCATGGTGCGCGCGGGCGGCGACACCTGGTTCTTCCTGACCGCGGACTACGCCTTCGGCCATGCGCTGGAACGCGACACCACGGGCTTCGTGCGCGCCGCCGGCGGCCGTGTGCTGGGCAGCGTCCGCACGCCCTTCCCCGGCACGACCGACTTCAGCTCCTTCCTGCTCCAGGCCCAGGCCAGCCGCGCGAAGGTGATCGGGCTGGCCAATGCCGGCGTGGACACCATCAACTCCATCAAGCAGGCGGCGGAATTCGGCATCACGCGGCGCGGCACCAAGATCGCCTCGCTGCTGCTGTTCATCACCGACGTGCACGCGCTGGGGCTGGAGGTGGCGCAGGGCCTGGTCTGCGCCAACACCTTCTACTGGGATTTGAACGACGGCACGCGCGACGTGTCGCGGCGCATCCTGGCGCTGGCCGGCGGCGACATGCCGGTGGCGATGAGCCATGCGGGCGACTACGCGGCCAACCTGCACTACCTCAAGGCCGTGGCCGACATGGGGGTGGCCGCCGCCAAGGCCAGCGGGCGCGACGCCGTGGCGCGCATGAAGGCCATGCCGACCAATGACCTGGCCTTCGGCGAGGGCCGCATCCGCGAGGATGGCCGCAAGCTGAACCGCGCCTACCTCTTCGAGGTGAAGACCCCGGCCGAAAGCCGCGGCCGGCACGACTACTACAAGCTGCTGCAGTCCACCGACGCCGAGGAGCCCTGGCGGCCCCTGGCCGAGGGCGGCTGCGGCTTCATCCGCAGCTGAAGCGGCCAAGCGCAACAGAGGAAGGAGTTCCCCCATGAGCACCACTTCCCGCCGCACCCTGCTCGGAGCCGCCGCCACGGCGCCCGTGTGGGGCGCGCTGCCCTATCGCTCGGCCCGCGCCCAGGCGGCCAACACCATCCGCATCGGCGTGATGAACGACCAGTCGGGCCTCTACCGCGACCTCTCGGGGCCGGGCTCCACCCAGGCCGTGCGCCTCGCGGTGCAGGAAAGCGGCATCACCCAGCGCGGCGTCACTGTCGAGGTCATCCAGGCGGACCACCAGAACCGCCCGGATGTCGGCTCCACCGTGGTGCGGCAATGGATCGACCGCGACAATGTGGACGTGATCGTGGACGTGCCCACCAGCTCGGTGGCGCTGGCCGTCAACACCATCGTGCGCGAGCGCAACAAGGTGTTCCTGAACAGCGGTGCCGCGACCTCCGACCTGACGGGCGCGCAGTGCAGCCCCAACACCATCCACTGGACCTATGACACCTGGATGCTGGCCAACAGCACCGGGGGCGCGATGGTGGCCGCCGGCGGCCAGACCTGGTTCTTCATCACGGCCGACTACGCCTTCGGCCATGCGCTGGAGCGCGACACCGGCGCCTTCGTCCGCCAGGCCGGCGGCCGCATCCTGGGCAATGTCCGCACGCCCTTCCCCGGCACGACGGATTTCAGCAGCTTCCTGCTGCAGGCCCAGGCCTCCCGCGCGCAGGTGATCGGGCTGGCCAATGCGGGCGGCGACACCATCAACTCCATCAAGCAGGCCGCCGAATTCGGCATCACGCGGCGCGGCGTGCGGCTGGCGGGGCTGCTGGTCTTCGCGACCGACGTGCATGCGCTGGGCCTGCAGACGGCGCAGGGCCTCGTGCTGACCGAGACCTTCTACTGGGATCTGAACGACAAGACCCGCGCCTTCACCCAGCGCCTGGGCCCGATGCCCAATGACACCCGCCCCTCCATGGTGCAGGCCGGCTGCTATTCCTCCGTGCTGCACTACCTGAAGGCGGTGGGCGAGATGGGCGTGGCCGCGGCCAAGGCGAATGGCGCCGAGGCGGTGGCCCGCATGAAGGCCATGCCGACCAGCGATGACGCCTTCGGCGAGGGCACCATCCGCGCCGATGGCCGCAAGCTGCACCCCGCCTACCTGTTCCAGGTGAAGACGCCCGAAGAGAGCCGCGGCGCCTGGGACTACTACAAGCTGCTGCAGACCGTGCCCGCCGACCAGGCCTTCCGCCCCATGGCCGCCGGCAATTGCGCGCTCGTCCGCAGCTGAACTGACGCGTGAGGGGGCGGGGGCAACAACCCCGCCCCCGCCTGCCTTGCCTGCACCTCCCGGGAGAAACGAAAAATGTCCCAATTCCATCGCCGCGCGCTGCTGGGCGGCGCGG
Source organism: Roseococcus microcysteis (assembly GCF_014764365.1). Lineage (NCBI taxonomy): Bacteria > Pseudomonadati > Pseudomonadota > Alphaproteobacteria > Acetobacterales > Roseomonadaceae > Roseococcus > Roseococcus microcysteis. The sequence goes on along the minus strand of NZ_CP061718.1, from coordinate 3,002,442 downwards.
CCGCCACCGCCGCCTTTGGCGCCCTGCCCGCCCATGTGGCGCGGGCCCAGGCCGCGAACACCGTCCGCATCGGCATCCTCAACGACCAGTCGGGCCTCTATCGCGACGTGAACGGCCCGGGCTCGGTCGCCTGCGTGCGCCAGGCCATCCAGGATTCCGGCGTGGCCGCGCGCGGCGTCAATGTCGAGGTGGTGGTGGGTGACCACCAGAACCGCCCCGATGTCGGCTCCACCATCACGCGCCAATGGATCGACCGCGACAATGTGGACGTGATCCTGGACGTGCCGACCAGCTCCGTCGCGCTCGCCGTCAACACCATCGTGCGCGAGCGGAACAAGATCTTCCTCAACTCCAGCGCCGCGACCAGCGACCTGACGGGCGCGCAGTGCAGCCCCAACACCATCCACTGGACCTATGACACCTACATGCTCGCCAAGAGCACGGGTGGCGCCATGGTGCGGGCGGGGGGCGACACCTGGTTCTTCATCACGGCCGACTACGCCTTCGGCCATGCGCTGGAGCGCGACACGGCGGGCTTCGTGCGCGCGGCCGGCGGGCGGGTGCTGGGCCAGGTCCGCACGCCCTTCCCGGGCACGACGGATTTCAGCTCCTTCCTCGTGCAGGCGCAGTCCAGCCGCGCCAAGGTGATCGGGCTGGCGAATGCCGGCGGCGACACCATCAACTCCATCAAGCAGGCCGCCGAATTCGGCGTGACGCGCCGCGGCACCAAGCTCGCCGCGCTGCTGATGTTCATCAGCGACGTGCACAGCCTGGGGCTGGAGACGGCGCAGGGCCTCGTCTGCACCGAGAGCTTCTACTGGGACCTGAACGACCGCACCCGCGCCTTCACCCAGCGCGTGCTGCCCTCGATGCCGGGCGGGCTGCGCCCGGGCATGGGCCAGGCGGGCTGCTACTCGGCCATCATGCATTACCTCAAGACGGTGGCGGAGATGGGCGTGCCGGCGGCGCGCGCCAGCGGCGTCGAGACCGTGAACCGCATGAAGGCCCAGCCCACCAATGACGACGCGATGGGCGAGGGCACGATCCGCCCCGATGGCCGCCGCATCCAGCCCGTCTACCTCTTCGAGGTGAAGACGCCGGCCGAAAGCCGCGGCGCCTGGGACTACTACAAGCTGCTGCAGACCACCCCGGCCGCCGAGGCCTTCCGCCCGGTGGGCGAGGGCAACTGCGCCCTGGTCCGCAGCTGAGGAATACCCCCGGGCCGGCCGGCCCGGGGGCGCGTGTGACTTCACCGGGGCACGGCCGCCCCGCCCTGCCCGGCACGGTTGCGCCGGGCGTGGTGGGGCGGCCGAACCCTTGCCAGGGATGACTGATTCCGATGGACGAGATCTTCGGCATACCCGCGCCATTGCTGTTCGGCCAGCTTCTGCTGGGGCTGATCAACGGGGCCTTCTACGCCCTGCTGTCGCTCGGCCTCGCCGTCATCTTCGGCATGCTGAACGTGATCAACTTCACCCACGGCGCCCAGTTCATGATGGGCGCCTTCGTGGCCTGGATGCTGCTGCACTATCTCGGCATCGGCTACTGGTGGGCCCTGCTGCTGGCGCCATTGATCGTGGGCTTCACCGGCGTGGTCATTGAGAAAACAATGATCAGTCGATTGTACAAACTGGACCACCTCTACGGGCTGCTGCTGACCTTCGGCGTGGGCCTCATCATCGAGGGGCTGTTCCGCAACCAGTATGGCAGCTCCGGCATGCCCTACCGCATCCCGCCGGAATTGCAGGGCGCCTGGGACCTCGGCTTCATGTTCATGCCGGTCTATCGCGGCTGGGTCGTGATCGTGGCCATCGTCGCCTGCCTCGCCACCTGGCTGGTCATCGAGAAGACCAAGCTCGGCTCCTACCTGCGCGCGGCGACCGAGAACCCGGCGCTGGTGCAGGCCTTCGGCATCAACGTGCCGCGGATGATGACGCTGACCTACGGCGCGGGCGTGGCGCTGGCGGCCTTCGCGGGGGTGCTGGCGGCGCCGATCTACTCGGTGAACCCGCAGATGGGCGCCAACCTCATCATCATCGTCTTCGCGGTCGTCGTCATCGGCGGCATGGGTTCCATCCTCGGCTCCGTCGTCACGGGCTTCGCGCTCGGCGTCATCGAGGGCTTCACCAGGGTCTTCTATCCGGAGGCATCCGCAACCGTGATCTTCGTCGTCATGGCCATCGTGCTGCTGCTGCGGCCCGCCGGCCTGTTCGGGAGGGCCTGAGCCATGGCCGGTCCCGGTTTCTCCGGAGGGGATTTCAAGCACGAGGAACAGGTGTTCTTCGGCTTCACCCGCACCCAGCTCATCGCCTTCCTGGTGATGGTGGCGCTGGTCGTCATCAGCCCCTTCTTCCTCTACCCCGTCTTCCTGATGAAGGTGTTGTGCTTCGCGCTCTTCGCCTGCGCCTTCAACCTGCTGATCGGCTATGTGGGGCTGCTCAGCTTCGGGCATGCGGCCTATTTCGGCATGGGCGGCTACCTGGCCGGCCACGCGGCCAAGGAATGGGGCCTGCCGCCCGAGATCGCGATCCTGATCGGCGGGGCCACGGGCGCGATCCTGGGCCTGGTCATCGGCGCCATCGCCATCCGGCGCCAGGGCATCTACTTCGCCATGATCACCCTGGCCTTCGCGCAGATGGTCTACTTCTTCTGCCTCCAGGCGCCCTTCACGGGCGGCGAGGACGGCATCCAGTCCATCCCACGCGGGGTGCTGTTCGGGGTGTTCAACCTGAACTCCGACATGACGATGTACTGGCTGACGGCGGGCGTCTTCCTCATCGGCTTCCTGCTGGTGCACCGCATCGTCCACTCGCCCTTCGGCATGGTGCTGAAATCCATCCGCGAGAACGAGCCGCGCGCCACCTCGCTCGGCTACCGCACGGATGACTACAAGCTGATGGCCTTCGTTCTGTCCGCCGCGCTGTCGGGCGTGGCGGGTGGCACCAAGTCCATCGTCTTCGGCATCGCGACCCTGACCGACGTGTTCTGGACCATGTCGGGCGAGGTGGTGCTGATGTCGCTGGTGGGGGGCCTGGGCACCATCTTCGGCCCGGTGATGGGGGCCGTCGTCATCATCACCATGCAGAACTACCTGGCCGAGTTCGGCGCCTGGGTGACGGTGATCCAGGGCGTGATCTTCGTGCTCTGCGTGCTGGCCTTCCGGCGCGGCATCGTGGGCGAGATCGGCAACTGGCTGAAGGTGCGGCTGTAGGCCCCACCTCAAGGCGCCGCCCCGTGCGGGCGGTGCCACCCGCCGGCTGTTGCCGCCCTTCCCGAAAACACGACACATTGCGCGCCGGCCCGCCACTTCAGGCAGGCCGGAGATGAGGAACCCCATGCCCACCCGCCTCTTCGCCGTCGCCCTCTGCGCGGCCCTCGCCATCCCCACCGCCCTGCCCGCCCAGCACGCGGGCCATGCGGGGCACACCGAGCTCACCACCATCAACGGCGTCGCGCCGCGCGGCGTCTATCGCCCGCTGGAGGAGGTGGTGGTGCTGCTCGACGTCACGGCCTCGGACGGGCAGCGCCTGGTGGTCACGCGCGGCATCCGGCGCGCGGGCACGCGGGCGCCCATCCATGTGCACGAGCATGGCGGGCACACCTGCGTGCTGTCGGGCACCATCACGGATTTCGTGGAAGGCCACCCGGACACGGTCTGGCCGGCCGGCAGCTGCTACTACATGCCGGCGAACACGCCGATGACGGCGGCCAATCTCGGCACCGAGGACGCGGTGCTGATGGACACCTTCAAGCTGCCGCCCGGCGCGCCCACCATCACCATCGTGGAGCAGGGCCTGCCGCGCTGAGCGGCCCCTTTGCTCAGCCGAACCCAGGCGCGCGGGATGGCGCGCCCCAGCCCTGCACAATCTTCTCCACGGCCCGGCCCGCGCGCAGCACCAGCGCGTCCTCGAAGGGCCGCCCGACAAGCTGGGCGGACAGCGGCAGCCCCTCCGGCGACAGCCCGGCCGGCATGGAGAGCGCCGGGTTGCCCGTCACGTTGAAGGGCATGGTCTGGATCTGCGCGGGCCCCGGCATGTCCGGCGGGAAGGCGGAGAAGGGCGGCGCGGGCGTCAGCGCGCAGGCGGTCAGCAGCAGGTCATGCTGGCGCAGGGCCACGCGGTTCACCGCCTCCGACAATTCGCGCCGCAGCCGCTGCGCCTGCACATAGTCGGCGGCGCTGAGCGTGGCCCCCACGGCGAGGCGCATGAAGAAGATCTCGCCGTAATCCTGCGGGCGCGCGCGCAGGTCCTGTTCATGGATGGCGAAGGCCTCGGACAGCAGGATCACGCGGCCGCAGGCGTTGAACAGCGCGTAGTCCGGCAGGGTCACGTCCTCGACGATGGCGCCCGCATCGGCCAGGGCCTCGGCCAGGCGGTCCAGCGCGGCGATGGTCTCGGGCGTCACGCCCTCGGCCTCCAGGTAGAAATGGCGCGGCCGGCCGATCCGCAGCCCCGCCACGCCCTCCTCCAGCCCCGAGAGGAAGTCCGGCACCGGCAGCGTGGCGCTGGCGGGGTCCGCGGGGTCGTGCCCGGCGATGACCTGCATGGCGATGGCGGCATCCTCCACGGTGGCGGAGAGCGGCCCGCAATGGTCCAGCGTGTAGGAAAGCGGAAAGACGCCGCGCCGGCTGACCAGCCCATAGGTCGGCTTCAGCCCCACCGTGCCGCAATAGGCGGCCGGCCCGCGGATGGAGCCGCCCGTGTCCGACCCCATGGCCATCCGCACCAGCCGCGCCGCCACCGCCGCGCCCGAGCCGGAGGAGGAACCGCCCGTGACATGCGCCGTGTTCCAGGGGTTGCGGGCGGGCGGCCAGGGCAGGTCGAAGCTCGGCCCGCCCATGGCGAATTCATGGGTGGCGAGCTTGCCCAGCAGCACGGCGCCGCCCTGGGCCAGCTTCTCGGCCACCACGCAATCCTCGGCGGGGATGTGGTCCCGCAGCAGCCTGGAATGGCAGGTGGTGGCGATGCCGGCCGTGCCGTAGATGTCCTTCAGCGCATGCGGAATGCCGTGCATGGGCCCGCGATCCCGGCCCGAGGCCAGCTCCGCATCGGCCCGCGCCGCGTCCTCCAGCGCGCGTTCCTTCGTGACCAGGATGAAGCTGTGCAGCGCCCCGTCATGCGCCGCGATGCGCGCCAGCGCGTGCTCGGTGAGCTGGACGGAGGTCAGGCGGCCATCGCGCAGCCGCGCGCCGGCCTCGGCGATGGACAAATCCTCCAGCGCCGTCATGCGCCGCGGTCCCGCGTGATGTTGTCGAAGCTGTAGATGCCCGCGGGTTCCGCCGCCGCATCGCGCGGGCCGCGCAGCAGGGGCAGCATCGGCCGCAAATCCCGGTAGGCCGCCAGCAGGCCGCGCATCCGCCCGGGTGGTGGCGTGATGCCGGCGCGGGCCAGCGCCGCCTCGAGTTCGCGTTCATCGTCTTCGGGCATCTCTGCGTCCTTCGCTTACCCATCGCCGCGCGCGAGCGTGGCGATGATCTCGTCGGCCGTCTGCACATCGCCGAAGGCCAGGTAGAAGCTGATGAGGGCGGCGTTGTGCTCGGCATCGGTCATGGCGGCATTGGCGTCGGCCACCATGATGGTGCGGAAGTTCAGCATCATGGCGTCGCGTGCCGTGGACTCGCAGCACACATTGGTCAGCGTGCCCGTGATCAGCAGCGTGTCGATGCCGCGCGCGCGCAGCCTCTCCTCCAGGTCGGAGGCGCCGCGGATGAAGGCGCTGTAGCGATACTTGGCCACCACCATGTCGGCCGCCCGGATGTCCAGCTCCGGCCAGAAGGCGTGGCCCTCCGTGCCCGGCGAGACGGAGCGGATGCGCGCGGCGCGGCGCTGCGGGCTCGCCTGCTCCTCCAGCACGGACCATTCCCGGCGCGAGCGTTCGTCCGTCGCGTTCTGCACCCAGGCCACATGCCCGCCCGCCCCGCGCAGCGCCGCGGCGAGGTCGTTGATGGCGGGCACGATGCCCGGCGCGGTGGGCACGCAGGAATGCCCCACATCGGCGCGCATGTAGCCATTCTGCATGTCAATGACGAGCAGCGCCGTGCGGGCGGGAACCAGCGCCGCGAAGGGATGCGGCGTGCCGCAGCGCGCGACGACGCGGCGGATGACATCCTCGGGGATGTGGATCGCGTGGCGCATCAGGCGGGTTCGGCCACGGGCGCGGGCACGCGCAGGCAGCGCACCTGCCGCCCCGGCGCGGGCGCCACCGGCGGCGGCGGCCCCACATCGCAATCCGGCCCGGCCAGGGCGCAGCGCGGCGCGAAGCTGCAACCGGGCGGCAGGCGCCGCATGTCCGGCGGCGCGCCGGGAATGGTCGGCAAATCCTGGTCGCGCGGCTGGTCATGCACGGTGGAGGTGAGCAGCCCCGCCGTGTAGGGGTGCAGCGGCCGGCGCAGCAAATCCCGCACCGGCCCCGTCTCCACCACGCGCCCCGCATACATCACCGCCACGCGGTCCGCGACCTCGGCCGCCACGCCGAGGTCATGCGTGACGATGATCACGGACATGCCCAGCTCCTGCTGGAGGCGGCGCAGCAGGATCAGCACCTGGATCTGCACTGTGGCGTCCAGCGCCGTGGTCGGTTCGTCCGCCAGCAGCAGCTTGGGCTCGCAGGAGAGCGCGAGCGCGATCATCGCCCGCTGCCGCAACCCGCCCGAGAGTTCGTGCGGATAGGCATCGAGGCGGCGCTGCGCGGAGGGAATGCGCACCAGGTCGAAGAGTTCCAGCGCCCGCTGCCGGCCCTGGCGATGACTCACCCCGCGATGCAGCGCCACCACCTCCGCGATCTGGTCGCCCACGCGCACCACGGGATCGAAGGCCGTCATCGGCTCCTGGAAGATCATGGAGACGGTGCTGCCGCGCATGCGGCCGAGTGCCGCGTCGTCCATCGCCAGCACATCCTGCCCCGCGATGCGCACGCGGCCCTGGATCACGCTGCGGCCGCGCGGCAGCAGGCGCATCAGCGCGCGCATGGTGACGCTCTTGCCGGAACCGCTTTCGCCCAGCATGCACATCACCTCGCCGGGCATCATGGTGAAGCTGACGCCGTTCACCGCACGGACATTGCTCTCGCGCGTGACGAAGTTGACGGAAAGGTCCTCGACCTCGACCAGCGGCGTCATGCGGTGGCCCTCGCCTGGCTGTGGCCTGATTTCGGGTCGTGCATGTGGCAGGCCACCAGGTGCTCGCCCGCGAAGGGGTCGGCCAAACTGGGGGCGCGGGTGGCGCACATGGCCTCGGCCATGGGGCAGCGCGTGTGGAAGCGGCAGCCGGAGGGCGGGTTGATGGGGTTGGGCGGGTCGCCGCTGACGGGGGGTTCCTCGCGCCGCCGATCGGGGTCGAGCGCAGGGCGCGAGGCGAGCAGCGCGCGCGTGTAGGGATGACGTGGGGCGTTGTAGAGATCGTCGGCGGGGCCGATCTCCACGATCTCGCCCAGATACATCACCATCACGCGGTCACTGATCCAGCGCACCACGCCGAGATCGTGGCTGATGAACACATAGGTCAGGTTGAAGTCGCGCTTCAGCGCCTGGAGCAGGTTCAGCACCTGCGCCTCCACGCTCTTGTCCAGTGCCGAGACGGCCTCATCCAGGATAATCATGCGCGGGTCCAGCGCCAGCGCGCGCGCGATGTTCACGCGCTGCTTCTGCCCGCCCGAGAGCTCATGCGGGTAGCGCCCGCCGAACAGCGCGGGGTCGAGGCCCACCTTCTCCAGCAGCGCCCGCGCCTGGGCGATGGCCGTCTCGCGCTTCGTGCCGAAGGCGATGGGGCCGAAGGCGACGGAGCCCTGCACCGGCATGCGCGGATTGAGCGAGGAGGAGCTGTCCTGGAACACCATCTGCACCTGGCGGCGCATCTGCGGGACGCTGATGCCGCCCTGCTCGCCCACCGCGTCGCCGTCGAAGACCTGCTCGCCGGCATCGGGCACGACGAGGCGCATCAGCAGCCGCGCGAGGGTGGACTTGCCGCAGCCGGACTCGCCCACCACGCCCAGCGTCTCGCCCTTGCGCACGGTGAAGGAGACACCGTCCACCGCGCGCACATGGGCCGAGACGCGGCCGAAGATGCCGCCGCGGATGGGGAAGTGCTTCCTGAGGCCCTTCACCAGCAGCAGCGGCTGTTCGGGCCCGCCGCGGTCGCGCGGGTCCATGGCGAGGGTCCTGGGGCTTCGCATGAGCATGGGCGTCAGCTCCGCACATCCATGGCCGCGCGCAGCCCGTCGCTGACCATGTTCATGCTGATGGAGGTCAGAAGGATCGCGACACCCGGCATCGCGGCGATCATCGGGTTCACGTAGATGGCCTGGCGCAGCGCGTTCAGCATCAGGCCCCAGTCCGGGTCGGGCGGTGTCACGCCCAGCCCCAGGAAGGAGAGGCCCGAGGCCAGGATGATGCAGACCGAGACCAGGCTGGAGGCGTAGATCAGGATCGGCCCCAGCACATTGCCCAGCACATGGTGGCGCAGCACCAGGAAGAAGGGCGCGCCCGTCGCGCGCGCCGCGTCCACATAGTCGAGGTTGCGGACCTGCGTCGTCGCCGTCTCCGCCACGCGGCAGAGCGGCGGGATGAAGACCAGCGTCAGCGCCACCATCCCGTTGAAGGCGCCGCCGCCCATCGCGCCCGAGATGGCGACGGCCAGCAGCACGGAGGGGAAGGCGTAGAACACGTCCATCGTCCGCATGATGAGGGCGTTCACTAGCCCGCCCGCGAAGCCGGCCACGATGCCCAGGCCGCCGCCGATCAGCGTGGCCACCAGCACGGGCAGGATGCCCATGGTCAGGGTGATGCGCCCGCCATGCAGCAGCCGGCTGAGCATGTCGCGCCCCAGCTCGTCGGTGCCGAGGGGATAGCCCGGATGACCGACCGGCCGCAGGCGGCGGATGATGCTTTCCTGGAAGGGGTCATGCGGCGCGATCCAGGGCGCGAAGATCGCCGAGAGCAGGATCAGCAGCAGCAACGCCCCGAAGAAGAGCGTCACCGGATCATGCCGCAGGCGGTAGCCCACGGTGCCCCAGTAGCCGCGCTGCGGCGGGAGGGCGGGCAAGGCGGCGGCGGTGCCGAGAGTGGCTGACATGGGCGCCTCCTTTCGTCTCAACCGCGCCGGATGCGGGGGTCGAGGGTGGACTGGAAGAGATCCACGAGCAGGTTCGTCAGCACGAAGATCATGGCCAGCACGAGGATGGTGCCCTGCAGCACCGGGATGTCGCGCGTCAGGATCGCGCGGCTCAGCAGGAAGCCGCTGCCGGGCCAGGAGAAGACGGTCTCCACCAGGATGGAGCCGCCCATCAGCGTGCCGAACTGCAGCCCCATCACCGCCAGCACGGGCGGCAGCGCGTTCTTCAGCACGTGCTTCAGCACGCGCCATTCGGGCAGGCCGTTCGCGCGCAGCGTCACCACGAATTCCTGGTTCATCACCTCCGACACCGCCGAGCGCGTGGTGCGCGCGATAATGCCCACCGGAATCAGCGACAGGGTGAAGGCCGGCAGGATGAGGTATTGCAGATGTTCCCAGTTCGTCGGGTCGAACTGGTCATCGGCCATGCCCGAGGCCGGCAGCAGCATCAGCTCCACCGAGAAGATGATGACCAGCACGATGCCCAGCCAGTAGTTCGGCACCGAGACGCCCAGCACCGCCGTGCCGGTCACCACCCGGTCCAGCCAGCTGCCCGGCTTGCGGCCCGCGATGGTGCCCATGACGAAGGCGATGCTGAAGGCGAAGAGAACCGACACCGTGGCGAGCAGCACCGTGTTGCCGAGCGAGCGGAAGATCTCGTCCGCCACCGGCCGGCCATTGGCGATGGAGCGGCCGAAATCCCCGCTGATCACGCGCCAGAGCCAGTCGAGATATTGCAGCACCAGGGGCCGGTCGAGGCCATAGAGGCGCATCAGCCGGTCCACGGTCTCCGCATCCGCATCGGGCGGGAGCAGCGTCTGGATGGGATCGCCCGGCGCCAGGTAGACCAGCGCGAAGCAGACGATGGACACGCCGAGCGCGATGGGCACCGCGGACAGCAGCCGCCGGACGACATAACCGAACATGCTCCCGCTCCGCCTCAGCGCGCCGCGACGGTGACGGGCGTCAGGTCCTGGAACCAGCTCTGCGCCTGCACGAAGCCGCGCACGCGCGGCGACATGGCACGCGGGTTGAGGTCATGCACCACCCACAGCATCACCGCGTCCTCGCTCATCAGCTCATGGATCTGGGTGAGGATGGGCAGGCGCTCGGCCGGGTCGAAGGTGGCGAGCGCGCGGTCAATCAGCGCGTCCATGGCCGGGTTGCTGTAGTGCCCCCAGTTGGAGCCACGCGGCGTGTGCTGCGCGGTCCAGGTGAAGCGCAGCATCCCGTTGAAGGGGTCCTGGAGCGAGCGGCTGATGTTGATGCCGTGCACGCCGCGGTGGCGTTCCCGCCCCTCCCGGCCCACCTGGAGCAGCGCGTTCCAGTCCATGGTCTGGAAGGTCACCTGGAAGCCCGCCGCCTCCAGCTGCGCCTTCACCAGCTCGTTCATCGGCAAGGGCTGCATCTGGCCGGAGCCGGAGGTGGAGATGGCGAGCGTGATGCGGCAGGGCAGGCACCCGGCCTCCTGCAACAGGGCACGGGCGCGGGCGGGGTCGAACTCATACCGCCGTGGGTTGCCGAAATAGGCGGTGGAGGGCGGCATGTTGGCGTACCCCTCCAGCGCCAGCCCGCCCAGCATCTCGCGGAAATCGGGGCGGTTCAGCGCGTGGTTGGCCGCGCGGCGCACCCGCACATCGGCGAAGGGGCCATCCACGAAGTTCAGCTGGTAGGCCCAGTTGTGCGGGTAGGAGTTGGTGACGATCTGCATGCGCGAGGAGCGCAGGCGCGGAATGGCGTCGGGCGCCGGCGCCTCGATCCAGTCCACCTGGCCCGAGAGAAGCGCGGCCGTGCGGGTGGAGGCCTCGGGCATGGGCAGCAGCACCAGCCGGTCATGCCGGGGCACGCGCGCCTGGTCCCAGTAGTCGGGGTTGCGCACCAGCTCCAGCCGCTCGCCCGGCACCATGCGGCCGAAACGGTAGGGGCCCGTGCCGGAGGGGTTGCGCGCGAAGGCGTCGGCATCGTGGTTGACCTCGGCCGAGCGGCGCGGGCTCACCATCATCAGGAAGCTGACATTGTAGGGGAAGAGGCTGTCCGGCTGCCGCGTGGTCAGCGCCACGGTGTAGTCGTCCACCACCTCCGCGCTTTCGAAATTGCCGAGATAGGCGCGGGCGAAGGCGAATTGCCGCGCGTTGAACTGCGGCGCGCTCTCCTTGGTGAAGCGGTCGAAGTTCCAGACGATGTCGGCGGCCGTCAGCGGCGAGCCATCATGGAAGCGCACGCCGCGGCGGATGGTGAACAGCCAGCGGCGGTTGTTCCCGGGGTCTATGCGCCATTCGGTGGCGAGGCCGGGGCGGATGTCCGCCACCACGTCGCTGCGCGAGAGATCCCACAGCGTCAGCGAGTCGTAGAGGTTGTAGCCGACGAAGCGCCAGCCCTCGAAACCCTGGTCGGGGATGCCGGCGGTGAGCGGGATGTCGCCCGCCGTCATCGCGACACGCAGCACGGTTTCCCGCTGCGCCAGGGCCGGCGTGGCCATCATGAAGGAAAGGGCCGCGAAGCCGGCGCACAGCGAAGCGAGGCGTCTCTTCATGTCATCTCCTCAACGACCGCCGTCCGGCGTGCCGATGATTGGGTGGAGTGACTGTCGGCCCTTCCCACTGCCCCCTTTGACGGGGCTGGGAGGAAGCCTAGGAGCCGCGCGCGCTGCGGCGCAACATGAAAATCAATGGCGCCGGAATCATGGGGGTGACCCGGCGCGCGTCCTCACCCGCGAAGGGGTCCCGCAGCGCGATGGTGTCGTCGCGGTCGGGCGAGGTGGAGAGCATCATCACCGGCGCCTCCACCAGCTCCTCGATGCGGCGCACATACTTCACCGCCTGGGCCGGCAGGTCGGCATAGCTGCGCGCACCGCGGGTGGAGCCGGACCAGCCCTCCATCACCTCGAAGATGGGCTCGGCGCGGGCCTGGGCGCGCATGGCGGCGGGCAGGCGCTTCATCACCTCCCCATCCACGCGGTAGCCGGTGCAGAGCTTCAGCTCCGGCAGCCCGTCCAGCACGTCCAGCTTGGTCAGCACCAGGCCCTGCACGCCGCCGATCTTGACCGCCTGGCGCACCATGGCGGCGTCGAACCAGCCGCAACGACGGGGGCGGCCGGTGACGGTGCCGAATTCATGCCCGCGCTCACCCAGCAGGCGGCCCGTCTCGTCATGCAGCTCCGAGGGGAAGGGGCCGGAGCCCACCCGCGTCGCATAGGCCTTGGCGATGCCGAGCACGAGGCCCACCGCATCCGGCCCCACGCCCGCGCCGGCGGCCGCATTGCCGGCCACGGTGTTGGAGCTGGTCACATAGGGGTAGGTGCCGTGGTCCACATCCAGCATGACCGCCTGCGCGCCCTCGAACAGCACGCGCTTGCCCTCGTGGCGGGCGGCGTCCAGCCTTTCCCAGACGGGTTCCGCATAGGGCAGCAGCTTGGGCGCGAGCGCCAGCAGCTGGTCCAGCAGGGCCTGCTTGCTGAACTCCTCGGCGCCCAGGCCGCGCAGCAGGGAATTGTGGTGCAGCAGCAGCTCATCGAGCTTGGCCGACAGCGTCTCCGGCTCGGAGAGATCACAGAGACGAACCGAGCGCCGGCCCACCTTGTCCTCATAGGCGGGGCCGATGCCGCGCCCGGTGGTGCCGATCTTGTCCTCGCCGCGCGCCGCCTCGCGCGCGCGGTCCAGGGCCGGGTGCAGCGGCAGGATCAGCGGGACGTTCTCCGCGATGCGGAGATTGTGCGGGCCCACGTCGAGGCCCTGCGCGCGCACCTTGCTGATCTCGGCCAGCAGCGCGTCCGGGTCCAGCACCACGCCATTGCCGATGACGCCGAGCTTGCCGCGCACGATGCCCGAGGGCAGCAGCGACAGCTTGTAGGTGTTGCTGCCCACCACGAGCGTATGGCCCGCATTGTGCCCACCCTGGAAGCGCACGACGATGTCGGCCCGGCTGGCCAGCCAGTCCACCACCTTGCCCTTGCCCTCATCGCCCCACTGGGCGCCGATCACGGTGACATTGGCCATCAGACGGAACTTTCCTCGGTAACGGGAACGGGCGCGGTGCCGTCCCAGACATGGCTGCACCGCAGCGCGGCCGGCGCGTCGGCGGCCGAGAGGGCGGCGATGGTGGCGAAGCCCTGGCGCCGCAGCCCCTCGCCCACCGCGGGCGCGGTGCCGATGGGCAGGAAGCAGCGCGGGCGGCTGGCGGGCTTGGGCGCGGCGCGCAGCACGGCGTCGGGGTAGAGCGTCATGCCCGTGGCCGGCTCGTCATTCGCGGATTGGTAGCGGCCGCCGCGCGCCATCTCGCCCGTGGCACCCGGCCCGTAGATGGTGAAGGCCACGCCCACATGATAGCGGAAGCCGCGGAACTCCACGGGGTCCAGCGTGACGCGCAGCGAAGGCGCGCGGGCGGCGATGGCGGCGATGACCAGCGCCGCGTTCTCCGCGATGGCGCGCGCGGCCATGGGCAGGTCGAGGCCACGCAGGACCGCCAGCGCGCCCTCGGCCGGGCCGGCGGCGGCGAGCAGCGGCGGCAGCAGCGCGGCCACGGGGCCGGCGTCGCGCGCCAGGGTGGCCACGGCGGCGGCGTCCTTGCGGTCCAGCGCGCGGATCAAGCGGCGGGCCACCGCGTCTTCCAGCCCCGCCGCCTCCAGCAGGGCCTGGGCCATGCGCGGGAGCGTGATGTCCAGGGTAATGCCGGTGACGCCCACACGTGCCAGGGCCTCGGCGGCCACCAGGGCCACTTCCGCATCGGCCTCGGGTGCCGCGCCGCCAATGAGTTCGATGCCGGCCTGGGCCAATTGCCGCGCCGGCGCCAATTCGCTGCCGCGCACGCGCAGCACCGGGCCTTCGTAGCAGAGGCGCAGCGGGCGGGGCTGCGCGCCAAGGCGCGTCGCTGCGATGCGCGAGACCTGGGGCGTGGTGTCCGCCCGCAAGCCCATCATGCGCTGGCTGACCGGGTCCATCAGGCGAAAAATCTGTTCGGAGACGGCGGCCCCCGAGCCGGCCAGCAGCCCGTCCTCGAATTCCAGCAATGGGGGCTTCACGCGCTCATAGCCGTGGCGGGCGAAACCCTCCATCAGCGCCTCGACGAGCGCGGCCTCGCGCTCCGCCGCCGGCGGGAGCACGTCCATCAGGCCCGCGGGCAGCAGCCCGGGCGGAGGGGAGAAGGCGTCGTTCATGCCCCGGCTGTGTGGCAGGGGGGCGGGGTGGGGGCAAGATGGGGTGGGCTTGTGGCGCCATGCGCCCAGGGCCATCTGCGCCGCCATGATGGATGCCAAGACGCTGCTCGAACAATTCCTGGGAAGGGGTGGCCCCGCGCAGGGCGGCAGCCCCTGGCAGATCCCGCCCGGCAAGGCGCCGGCAAAGGCACAGTCGCCCTGGCCCGCCCAGTGGCCGAGCGCCCCTCCGCAGACCAAGCCCGCCCCGCAAGGCCAGGGCAGCCTGACCGACCGTGCGCGGGACCTGCTGGCCGGCGCCGGGCCTGGCGGGGCGGCGCTGGGCGGGCTGGCCGCCGGTGGCCTGCTGGGCACGCTGTTCGGCGGCAAGCGCAGCGCGGCACGCAGCGTGCTGACCCATGGCGGGGCGGCGGCGCTGGGCGCGCTGGCCTATCGCGCCTGGCAGAACTGGCAGGCGGGGCAGCAGCCGGCCTCGGCGCCCCCGGCGGCGCCGCCCGATGCCGCGGCCGATGCCGCCTTCATCCCTGGCGCCACCGAGGCCGCGGCGGGCGAGCCCTTCGAGCTGTCGCTGATCCGCGCCATGATCGGCGCCGCCCAGGCCGATGGGCATATTGACGCCCCCGAACGCGCGAAGATCTTCGAACAGGTGGAGCGTTCCTCGCTGGACCCCGCCGCCAAGGGCTTCGTCTTCACCCTGCTGAACCAGCGCATCGGCGTGGAGCAGGTGGCGGCTGCCGCCAATTCGCCCGAGCAGGCGGCGGAACTCTGGCTGGCCTCGCGCCTCGCCATGGACCCCGACCAGCCGGCCGAGCGGGTCTATCTGGACGCGCTGGCCCACAGGCTCGGCATCCCGGCCGAGCTGGTGGCGCATCTGGAACGCCAGGTGGTGGCGGCCGCCGCCACCTGAAGCGGCCGATTCACGCCTCCGGCGATCCCGCCGAAGGCGATCGGACGCTAGCAGGCATGAAAGCCGCCCCCGGGGATAGGGGCGAATTCCACGATGCCGTGCAGCCGAAAACCCTCAGGGCCCAGCGGCTCCACCACCAGCGCGCCGCCTTCGGGGAAGGCGCGCCCGGCCACCGGGTCGCCCATGATCATGATGGGGGGCGTTCGGTGGCCCACCAGCACGCGGTTCAGCCCCGGCGGCGGGATTTCGGCCAGCAGGCGGCGGTGCTGGTCCAGCACCCAGGCGAGGCGCGGTCCGGAATAGTCATCGGCCAGCAGGCCTTCCGTCACCACCACGTTCTCGGCGCCGAAGGCATGTTCCGCCGTGTCGCGCGCGCGATAGACGGGGCCGGCCAGCACGGGCAGGGCCACCGGCACGCCCAGTTCTCGCAACCTTTCACCGATCCGGGCCGATTGCGCCCGGCCGCGCGGGGAGATGTTGCGCTGCCCCGCCCGGTCGCCCACGCGGAAGCTCCGGTCGCAGGGTTCGCCGGCGGTGTCGGCGTGGCGGAAGAACAGGGTGTGCCCGCCGGCGCGCAGCCGGGCCAGCAGGGGCGCGGCCTCTGGCGAAGTGGCCTCCAGCGGCGAGAGGCGCTGGGCCAGGGCCGGGGTTGCGAGCAACAGGGCGGGCAAGGCGCGGCGGACGATCATGCCCGGCAGATAGGGCCGCCCTGCCCCATCCGGAAGGTTCAGCCGCGCTTGGCGGCACCCCAGGCCGCGTCCAGCCAAGGCAGGACCGCCGCCACGTCGGATGCCTCGACCGTCGCGCCGCACCACAGGCGCAGCCCCGGCGGTGCGTCGCGGTAATGGGCGGCGTCCAGCGCCACGCCCTCGGCCTCCAGATAGGTCACCATGCGCTGCGCGATCTCGGCCTGGTGCTCGGGCGCCAGGTCCCGGAAGCGCAGGCAGATGGAGGTGCAGGAGCGCGTGGCGGGGTCTTCGGCCAGGAATTCCGCCCATTTGCTGCGCGCCACCCAGTCGGCCACCAGCTTGAGATTGCCCTCGGCCCGCGCCACCAGCCCCTTCAGCCCGCCCACGCTCTCCGCCCAGCGCAGCCCGTCCAGCGCATCCTCGACACAGAGCATGGACGGGGTGTTGATGGTGTCGCCCTTGAAGATGCCCTCGATGAGCTTGCCGCCCTTGGTCAGGCGAAACACCTTGGGCAGGGGCCAGGCGGGCGTATGGCTTTCCAGCCGCGCCACGGCGCGGGGCGAGAGCGCCAGCATGCCATGCGCGGCCTCACCCCCCAGCACCTTCTGCCAGGACCAGGTCACGACATCGAGCTTGTCCCAGGGCATGTCCATGGCGAAGGCCGCCGAGGTGGCGTCGCAGATGGCCAGGCCCTCGCGGTCGGGCGCGATCCAGTCCCCATGGGGCAGCCGCACGCCCGAGGTGGTGCCGTTCCAGACGAAGACGCAATCCCGCGCCCAGTCCACGGCGCCGAGGTCGGGCAGCTTGCCATAGGGCGCCTTCAGCAGCCGCACATCGGGCAGCTTCAGGGCCTGGGTGATGTCATTCGCCCATTCGGCGGAAAAGCTCTCCCAGGCCAGCACATCCACCCCGCGCGGCCCCAGCAGGGACCACAGCGCCATCTCGACCGCCCCGGTGTCCGAGGCGGGCACGATGCCCAGCCGCCAATCCGCCGGCATGCCGAGGATGGCGCGGGAGCGTTCGATCACCTCGGCCATGCGGGCGCGGGAGGCGGGGGCGCGGTGACTGCGCCCCAGCAGCGCCCCCTCCAGCGCGGACAGCGAGAAGCCCGGCCGCTTCGCGCAGGGGCCGGAGGAGAAATACGGGCGTTCGGGCTTCAGCATCGGCGGGATTCTCAGACGGGGGCGGCGCGGGCGATGGCCAGGAAATCCTCGGCGACGAGGCTGGCGCCCCCCACCAGGGCGCCGTCCACCTCGGGCAGGGCCAGGATGGATTTCGCGTTGCCCGGCTTCACCGAGCCGCCATAGAGCAGCCGCGTGGTCCGCGCGGCGGGGCCGAAGCGTTCCACCAGGGCGGCGCGCATGGTGGCGTGGATGGCCGTGATGTCGTCCTCGGTCGGCGTGCGGCCGGTGCCGATGGCCCAGACGGGCTCATAGGCCACGATGCCGCCGGCGGTCACGAAACCATAGGGGATGGACCCCTCCAGCTGGCCGCGCACCACCGATTCCGCGAGGCCGCCCAGGCGCTCGGCCTCGGTCTCGCCCACGCAGACGATGGGAATGAGGCCCGCGGCCAGCGCCGCCTTGGTCTTGGCCAGCACGACGGCGTCATTCTCGGCATGGTCGGCCCGGCGCTCGGAATGGCCGAGGATGACATGGGTGGCGCCCACATCGCGCAGCATGGCCGCGCTCACATCGCCGGTATGGGCGCCCTTGGCGGCGGCGTGGCAATCCTGCCCGCCCACCGCGACGCGCCCGCCCAGCAGCACCACCGACACGGTGTGGAGATGGGGGAAGGGCGGGCAGACCAGCAGGTCCACGCCCTCCACCCCCTCGCGCACCGCCTCGGCGAGGCGCGCGGCCTCGCGCACGGTCCCGTGCATCTTCCAGTTGCCGGCGATGAGGGGACGAATCCCTGGGGTCATGGGCCTGCTTCCTTCTTTGCGGGGGAGGGATAGCCGAGGCCGGTGTTTGGCAACAGCCCGTGGGCGCGCTATGCGCGCGGGATGATCACCTTCATGCGCCGCATGGCCGCGACCTGGGCCGCCAAGGTCCTTTTCATCCTCCTGATCCTCTCCTTCGCCGTCTGGGGGATCGAGGACATGATCCGCGGCATCGGCCGGGACGACAGCGTCGCCCGCGTCTCGGGCCAGGCCATCGAGGCGCCCGAGGCGCAGGAGGCCGCGCGGCGCGAGTTGCAGCGCATCAGCCGCGCGCTCCAGGGCCGGTTCGAGCCGGACGCCGCCATGCGCCGCGCCGTGGCCGAGCAGGTGGTGGAGGGCCTGGTCCTCGACCGCGTGCTCCAGCAGGAGGCGGCGCGGATGGGCGTGGTGGTGCCCGATGACGCGGTGCGCGACTATGTGTTCCGCATCCCCGGCTTCCAGGGGGCGGATGGCCGCTTCTCGCGCGAGATCTTCAACAGCTTCCTGCGCAACAACGACATGAGCGAGCCCTTCTTCCTGGGCCTGCTCCGCACCGACCTCGCCCGGCAGCAGATGTCGGGCGCGGTGCGGGCGGGCGCCGCCCTGCCGGAGACGGCCGGGCGCCGCCTGCTGGGCTGGTCGCTGGAACGGCGCAGCGTGACGCTGGTGGAACTGCCCTTCGCCCAGGCGCCGGAGCCCGAGGCGCCGACCGAGGCGCAGCTCGCCCGCTTCCACGAGAACAACCCGGCCCTGTTCTCCACCCCCGAATTCCGCGACGTCAGCGTCATCACCATGAACGCCGAGCGGCTGATGGCCGCGGTGGAGGTGAGCGAGCGCGAGATCGAGGACGCCTACGCCGCCGCCCGCGACCGCTTCGAGGTGGCCGAGCGCCGGCGCATCCAGCAGGTGATCGTGCAGGAGGAGGCCCAGGCCCGCGCCCTGGCCGAGGCCTGGGCCGCCGCCCCCGACTTCGCCACCTTCCAGGCCGCCGCCCGCGCCGAGGGCGCCGCCGCCAGCGAATTGCCGCCCACCACCCAGGCCGAGCTGCCCATCGCCACCCTGGGCGATGCCGCCTTCGCCCTGGCGCCGGACACCATCTCCGCCCCCATCCAGTCGCCCTTCGGCTGGCATGTGCTGCGGGTGGTGGAGGTGACGCCGCCCAGCCGGCGTGAACTGGCCGAAGTGCGGGACGAACTCCGCAACGAGATCGCGGCCGAGCGCGCCGCCGATGTCGCCTTCGACCGCGCCAACCGCATCGAGGATGCGCTGGCCGGGCGCGTGGGGCTGGCCGACATCGCCCAGCGCTATGACCTGGCCTATGCGCGCGTGCGGATGGACGCGACGGGCCAGACGCCCGAGGGCACGCCCGCCGAACTGCCCGTGGCGGACGCGGCGCGCGAGGCCGCCATCCGCGCCATCTTCGCCCAGGCGCCCAACGCCGATGTGCGCCTGCAGGAGGGCGATTGGGGCTTCATGGCCGCCCAGGTGAACGAGGTGATCGCCCCCAGCCTCATCCCGCTCGAGGAGGTGCGCGAGGAGGTGGTGGCGGCCTACATGGCCGATGCCCGCCGCCGCGCCCAGGATGCGCGCGCCGCCGCCCTGCTGGCCGCGGTGCGGGGCGGCCAGACCCTGGCCGCCGCCGCCGAGGCCGCCGGCATCACCGCCGAGGCGCTCGGTCCCTTCGGGCGCGAGCCGGGCGGCGGCAACCCCATGCCGCGCGACCTGCTGGCGCCCACCTTCGAGCTGGCGGCCAATGGCGTGACCATGGTGGAGCTGCCGCAATCCTTCGCCGTGATCCAGCTGACGGGCGTGACGCCGGCCGACCTGACGGGCCAGGAGCAGCCCATCGCCGCCGTGCGCGCCACGGGCGCCCAGCGCATGGCCGACGACATCGAGCGGCAATACCAGGCGGCGCTGCGCGCGCGCGCCGATGTGCGGATCAACCCGCGCATGATGGACCGCGTGGCGGGGAATTCGCTGCCATGAGCGGCCCGGACAGCGCCTTCCGCGACGCCTATGCGCGCGGCGAGAACCAGCTTCTCTGGCGCGAGCGCGTGGCGGACCTGGAGACGCCTGTGGGCGTCTTCCTGAAGCTTGCCCACGGCAAGCCGCATTCCTTCCTGCTGGAGAGCGTGGAAGGCGGGGCCGCGCGGGGCCGCTTCTCGGCCGTCGGCATGGCGCCGGACCTGGTGTGGCGCTGCCGCGACGGGGTGGCGGAGTGCAACACCCAGGCCCTTTCCGCGCCCCATGCCTTCGTGCCGGAGGAGGCGCCGGCGCTGGAGGCCCTGCGTGCCCGCGTCGAGGCGCTGCGGATGCCCCTGCCCCCCGGCATGCCGCCCATCGCGGCGGGGCTGTTCGGCTATCTCGGCTACGACATGGTGCGTCTGATGGAGCGCCTGCCCAGCACCAACCCCGACGTGCTGGGCATCCCCGACGCCATCATGATCCGGCCCACGCTGGTGGCCGTCTTCGACCATGTCCGCGACGCGCTGACGCTGGTGACACCCGTCTGGGCCGAGGCCGGCGGCGATGCCGAAGCCGCCTGGTCCGAGGCGCAGGCGCGGCTGGACGAGGCCGAGGCCGCCCTGGCCCGCCCCCTGCCCCGCCCCGCGCCCCCGCGAAGCTGGCGCCGCAGCCCGCCCCCGTGTCGAACTTCACGCCCGAG